>PCSZ01000076.1:28046-67816 GCA_002786495.1 Candidatus Uhrbacteria bacterium CG22_combo_CG10-13_8_21_14_all_47_17
TGGACGTCATGCTCGGCCAAATTTGGAAACTGGTAAAAGAACAGAAAGGCACGCTTATTGTTACCGCGGATCATGGAAATGCCGAGGAATTAAAAACGTCCTACGGCGGGAAAGACACCGAACATAATCCAAACCCAGTCCCCTTTCTTATAGCCGGCGCAGGCACAAGAGGGAAAAAAGCTGTAAACGGAAGTTTGATTGATATTGCTCCAACGATTCTCAATCTTTTTGAAATTCCGCCGCCAAAAATCATGACAGGAAAAAATCTTCTTAAAAAACGAACTTAAAAAGTCGGATTCTCCAGATAGTCATCGTACAGCTGCCAGAACTCATCTTCCACATTTTGAAAATCATACGGACCGTCGGGAGTCCCGGCGAGACAGGCTTCACACGTAGAGAATGTTTCTCCTTCAAAAAATTCCGTCACAAAACCACAGGGAACACAAATATACATTCCCGTTTTTAAGATCGGATCTCCAATCTTAAAAAGCCGAGTTTTTGTCATTAAGCCAAATGATGAAGCGCGATCGCAAGCGCGTTCGCTACATTGAGCGAATCAAGCAGCGCCGCATGCCCAATATGAACCGAGGGAGCATCCACTGACAATTGAATTCCACTTCCTTCCGATCCGGCAATGAGAACCAAAGGCTTTTCCATATCAGCCTGTCCAAGCAGTTTGCTTCCCTCCCGTTTCTCCAAGCGATACACCGGACGATTTAATTTTGAAATAAAGGCTTCCGCATCTTCGCGCGCGACTTTCATCCAAGGCACAAGAAAAATTGCCCCCGCCGATGAACGAATGACTTTTGGACTCGTTACGTCCGCGGCTTCAACGAGAACCAAGCTTGCCTTGAATCCAAGACATAAACGCAAAATCGTTCCAACATTTCCTGGATCTTGCACACCATCCAAAACAACGATGACTTCCTTCGCTTGAAGATCTTTTTCAGACCATTCGGGAGTATGTACAACTGCCGCTTCCAATTGCGGAGTCACCGTGGTCACAAGACTGGGAAAAGCGAAGGTATCTTCCTCCGTAAATCGAAAATCGACGAGTTCCCCCGCCATATCAATCACCTTCTTCCCCTCCACCAAACAAAGCCCGTTCGTTTCACGGCCTTTCTTCGATTGTAAGGACTTTATGAGTTTTTCTTGGGCTCTTGTTAACATGAAAACAGTCTAGCAGAGAAAGGCTAAATACCATAATAGACGGCAAAATCTACCCAAATCAGCTATTGCTCATGATTAAAAATTATTAAGTTTTAACTGTATAGCGACACTTCGGATAGTTAGAGCAACCTAAGAATTTACCAAATTTGCCAGACCGCTCCACTAAATTACCTCCGCATTTAGGACATTTTGAAGGTGCCGCATTACTAACAGATCGCCGCTTCTTAGTATCCTTTTCAGCCATTCGTATATAACGAACTAATTCAAATCCATCAATTAATTCGATAGGCTTATCTTCAGCAAATTTTTCTGCCTCCAACGTGAATTTATTCGTCGTTATAAAATAGCCCTTTCCATTTGCCACACGATCAGCGAGAGCACCATAAAAATCTCGGACAGCACCAACGGGCACCTTTGAAGTAATAAACTTTTTACACTGAATGTAATTCTTTTTCCCATCCTTTTCTGCAATGACATCAATACCGCCATCATGGGACCTGCCGACTGCCATAGCAGTATATCCTAGCCGTGAAAACAAAGTAGCTACATAGCTTTCAAACTCTGCTGGTTTCATACCGCGCAACCACTGTAAAAGATCTCTGTCAGATCGCCATTCTTCTCCCGCAGCAAAACGCCTACGCTTACGCCAAATTTCGAATGAAATGGACAAGGCACCCCCGAGAATAGCGACTCCCAAAATAGACCCAAATAGAAGAAGGACAGTAGGCCCCGCTATTTTTACAATATCAAGTTCCATAATAATACAAGGCTATTAAAAACTTAGAGATGCAGTCAGTTTAGAAAAAAAATGATGAATACTCTACAGATCACAAAACCAGCTGCTTTAGAACGGATAGTTTTTTATAGCTATATGTAAGAGGAAACAATCGCAGAGTATGCGCGTCGTTACATCTATTTAAAATACGTAATGACATAGAACAACAGTCCGGACAGAACCACTAAAAGCCAAAGTACGATGAAGGTGCCGGTAAGTGCTCGATGCGCGCGAAAATAATTAATGCCTTTTCGATAGTGCCTCCAAGCAACAATCATAAAAACAAAAAGCCCCACGAACATAACCAGAGACAAAATCCCATGGAAAGCCGCCAAGCCTATTTCAAATGCCGTGTCATCCGCTATGGATCCATGCGTTGCCGAGCGGAAAACCATGTAGCTGATATTGAACAGCGTTTCATAAAGCAATGTAATCCCAACAAGAAGGCTGGGAAATCGATTTCGCGCGTAACCGGAATAAAACGCGTAGAGAACAGCCAAAGTAACAAGAATCTCCGTGAAGAGCGTAAACGTACTGAAAAGAGGTGCATTCATAGGAACTTTCTAGTTTTAAAACAGAAGATACAAGCTTAGCACAAAGAGAAAGATGGCGCTCAAAATGAAATAAAAACACGTCTTATCAGCTCGAAGACAGAACTACATTTTGGTATCTAGATGTTTGAGCGCGTAATCCAATGATGCGTGGACTTTCTTTCCCGGATTGAAGATATTTTCAGGATCAAAAATATTTTTTGTTTGCTCAAACAGCGCGTAAATCTTTTCACCGTACATTTTTTTCCAAAAAGGGACTACGGATCAGTCCGTCATTATGCTCGCCGGTGATAGATCCGTGATAAGACAGAACGAGATCATAGACTTTCTCGGAAAGATCTTTAATGATTTTTTTTCGTACCCGGTTTGGACAAGTCCATGAGTGGAATGATGTGAAAATTTCCATCGCCAACATGGCCCGCCACCGTAAATAATAAATGTGTTGAATCAAGAATCTTGTACAACTTTGGCAAAAACGATGGGAGATGTTCCGGCCGAACGACAAAATCATCGATAAACGGTGCTGTTCGCATGCCGTGCATGTGATGCCTGAGCAAACTAAAACTTTCGCGCCTGATGACCCAGTATTTTTCGCCTTCCTTTTGCGATTTCATGACTTTCGTTTTGACATGAAACGCCTTTAAACTCTTCTCTGCTTCTTTGGCCGCTTGTTCCGCTTCCTCCGGCGTATCACCGGTAAACTGCGCGAGAAGAACGAGTTTCGGAACTCCACCGGTTAAAATCATCCAAAACTCCGGAAGAAATTCAAAGGCTATTTTTATCAATCCCATTTTCAATCGTTTGGCGATATCAGGCAAAAAGCGAAGCGCGACCTTAAAAGTATGGTCATCATAAGACTCAAAACTTTCAGGATGAAATTTCAAAACATGATTGGCAACCTTTGCCACATCCGGAATCTTACGCAACATGATAACCAGCAAGCGTGAGTGCGGTTTTGGCTTAACCAATCCGAGCGTTGCTTCCGTAATCACGCCAAGCGTTCCCTACGAACCAACAATAAGCTTCGTCAAATCAAAGACACCTGTTTTCCGATCATACACATTCCAAAGATAATACCCGGCGGAATTTTTAGAAACATCTGGCTTTGCCGCCATTATTTCTTCATAATGTCCGTCAATCAAATCACATCTTTCGATAAATATCCCCTTCGGCATCCTGCTGCGCCATTTTCAGCTTCAATTCGGCTGGAGGAAGCGGCGCGAATGTACATTCACTTCCATCATGAATAACCATTTTAATCTGCCGAACATAGCGTTCCGTTTTTCCATAGACCAAGGTTTTTTCCCCCGCCCGAGTTGTTCGCAACCATACCGCCAACCGTACAAATCTCGCGCGAGGCCGGATAGCACGGTAACAAAAGTCCATGTGCAAGCGTATCTTTTTCAAAATACCGATAGTAAACACCGGGTTCGCTCACAGCAAAATCCTTTCCCACCTTTTTCAAATGATGAAAGTACTTAATCATGGATAAAACGACGGATGCCGTCAACGGACCTCCGGACATATCGGTTCACGCGCTGCGCGCCGTTATGGAGATATCCAAACCGTCTTTTTTCTGTTGCGTAACAAAGTTAACGAGCGCGCGAATATCCTTCACGTCTTTCGGAAAAAGAACCATTTCCGGACAGACCTGAAAGAAACTCGCGTCACGGCTATAGGTTGTGAGCGTCGCTTTATCATCGGCGATATCCCCTTTGAAAAAAGCCTTAATTTTCCCTTCCAATGCCTTGTAAACGGATGATGTCATGGCACTATGATAGATGGTACGCCTACAGAGTTCAAATACGATTGGGAGCGTTTGAATCAACGAGACTCATGCTCTAATTTAGAGCCCAGAGTGCATAGTTTAAGTACATCGCGAAGCTCACCCAAGCGATATATGGAACGAGAAGCCAAGCGGCTGTTTTGGATATTTTATAAAAGAAAATGATTGCAGCAAGAATGGCGAGCCAAAGAACAATAATCTCTATGAGCGCACCACCAATATTGTGCTGAGAGAAAAAGATTATGGACCACAAAGTATTGAGTATAAGCTGCGCAAAGAAAAACCGATAAGCCATGTTCTTTTTTATCGTTGTCTGGTTCTTCCAGATCAAGAACAAAGCAACGCCCATCATAGCGAACAGAGTCGTCCAAACGGGTGCGAATACCCATGCCGGAGGATTAAGAGCCGGCTTTACTAGCGTCGAATACCAACCGGCGATGGATGGCGCTGTAAACAGCGAACCGATAATGCCCGCAAGTTCGGATACAACGATGGCGATGATGAGTTTAAACGTATTATTTATTTTCATAATTGAATTACTCGCTAGTTTACTTTTCTTTACGTGAAACAACAAACCATAAAAAATTCGCTACTCAACCGTTACCGACTTGGCAAGATTTCTTGGTTTGTCAATATAGAAGATTATTTTATAGGAAGCTCAACACGAAAGGCGCTCCCCTTTCCCTTCTTACTCTCAACAGTAAGTTTTCCCCCATGTTTTTCGACAATGCTTTTCGCGATTGCAAGTCCAAGCCCCGTGCCTACTTCGCCCTTAACTTCAAACCTTGCAAAAGGCTGAAATAGTTTTTTCATATCGGTCGCCGCGATGCCCTTACCACTATCCTTTACTTCGATGCGCACAAGCTTTTTTTCCTTGTTATAGTCTGTACTAACATCGACTTTTCCTTTTTCGGTATATTTTATCGCATTTGATATCAAGTTTCTCACTACCTCTTGCATTCGTTGCTGATCGCAGTTTACCTTGGGGAGTTGTGTAATGAATTTAACTTTCAATTCAAGATCTTTTGCTGCCGCTTCTGATGCGAATTCTTTCACGACCCCGCTTACTAACTTCTTAATATCAGTCGGCGTTTTATCGATTGTGAATTCATCTGAAGTAAACAGAGACAAATCAAGCAACTCGCTGACCATGTGTACAAGCCTCTCGGTGGAAACAGCCATCATTTCAAGCAGTTCTTTATCTTGTTTTGATTTTCGGCCTCCGCTCAGCAATTCAATATCATATTTAAGGCTTGTAAGCGGTGAGCGAAGCTCATGAACCATCATCGCAATAAAACGCTTTCTCTCTTCCATTCGACGCCTTACTTCCCTTTCCAGATCTTCATTTCGAATTTCCAATGCTTCCTGTATCTGTCGTGCCTCGCGGGAATAAATAGTCACGCCGATCATACCAAATAAGAGGGATAGTAAAAGAGTAAAGACACTTGAGGTAATGAGGCGATCTCTAAGTAGAGCATTTTGTAACAAGAAACGCGACGCCGGAAAATCCACACCGACTATGCCTATTACTGTCCCTTTTTCATCATATATTGGCGCATAGCCCGAAATCCAACTCCCCCAAAAATCCGATGTGATTTTTTTATCCGCCGTGGGCCCGTTTACGCTCTTCGGAAGTTCCTGACAACAAGAAACATCATACGTCTCTCCAATAGCCGCGCTTGCTTCGCTTGGATCTATGACCCCGTTCCCATTTGTATCTTCCTCCTGGCTGGCATCAACAACAAATTCCCATGTCCCATCCGCCCGCGGTCGCACCGTGTAGACATACGTAAGATCAGGTGTAGATTCCGCTATAAGATTCAGGTCATTAAAGATGCGCTTATAGATCTCAGAATTTTTTTGCGCCGGATCTTTTAAGGTTTCCATTCCAGAAAAATCAACACGACCTGCAATAGTTTTGGCTGAAGTACTTACTTCATCTCGAACTTCAGTAAAAATATGGTCTGAAAATCGTATATAAAATGTATATGCAAAAACAAATGTAACAATGATTACAAGAAAGACATATGTGAGAACAAATTTGAGGACAATGTGCAGTCTCCACGTTTTGGCCATAAGTATTACAGGATAGACTGTAGCATGTTTTTGGATTTATTTTAAATATTTTTACTGGACAGCCTCTTACTCCTTTTGCTGAAAGCAGAATATTTTTTTATCAGTATGGCGCTCAAAACAAGAACGACCAGCCTTACAGCTGATCGTTCTACATGGCTCCGGGGGTGGGGCTCGAACCCACGACCAATTGGTTAACAGCCAACTGCTCTACCACTGAGCTACCCCGGAACGACGTATTCCTCAAGGAAATCCCCTCGGAATGCTCGCTCAGACTACCCGTTTTTTTAAAAATTGACAAGCCAGTGTCAAGTATCCGCTTTGAGACTTATTTCCTATGCTTTTAACCGATCTACCAGCGCACGCACTTCTGCGTGAATACTGGGATAGCCGCGCTCAAGACGCGCTTGTTCAATAAGGATTAGCTCTCCAATCAAGTCGATTGTTAGGCGTGTATGAACAGGGCTCGGTTGATTATCGATTTCCGTTTGACTCACAAGACCAAGTTCTATCATTTCTTCGATTTCCTCTTCCTCATCTTCTTTTGCCCGCTTCGGCAAAGCAAAGGAAACCAAGAATCCCAACATGGTAAAGCCGGCGCCAAAAGCCATAGCAGCGCGGTTTGCTTCAACCGTGGACTCGGCTGCAATATGCGCGATTTCTTCTCGTATCACGACGGGAATTTCATTACCCTGTTGTTTTTCATTTCCAAATTCAACTTCAGAAACATTGTCGGAAAATTGCTGTGTAAGCACTGGCTTCATCGCTTCCGGAAGAATTTGGCTATTTGTCACGCCGGTAGCGAGACTTGTGGAAAGCACGGAGATCAAAATACTTCCGATAATCGCTGAACCAAAAGACGCACCGACTTGGCGCATCGTGCTATTAATACCAGAAGCCTCACCGGCATCTTTGCTAGAGACGGCCGAGAGCGTCATATTGCTGATTTGCGACATAACGAGTCCCATACCAATACCGAAGAGCGCGAGGCCAGGAGCGAGCTGCCAAGGACCGCTATCAACCGTAAGCATTTGACGAAGAACGAGATACGCCGAAGCAGTTACAAGAAGTCCAAGCTGAACAAGGTGTTTTGGTTCGACTTTGCGTCCGAGCATGGCGCTGAGCGGAGAAACAACCAAAAGCAAAAGCGACATCGGCAAAAGACTCAAGCCGGTATGAAAGGCATCAAGATGGCGAACCGACTGCAAGAATACCGGCACGGAGAAAATAAGACCGGTTTGTCCGAGCGCCATAACGGACATGGTGAGAATACCGGAAGTGAAGGCGCGGTTTTGAAAGATCTTGAGCGAAATCAGCGGCGTTCTTCCCCTGCCCTCATGATAGAGTTCCCAACCGATAAACAGCGTCAGAATGAGAAGCCCGAGAACCATCGAAAAAGGAACGACGGAAAGATTCCAAGGCATAGGAAGCGAGAACGTACCAATTTCAAAAATCTTTTTCGCCGTCCACCAGCCATAACTTGAAGCTTCAATGACGCTAAAAACAAGCGTAAGCAATCCAAAGGAGGAAAGCAAAACACCAAGCCAGTCCAAATCCGGACGTTCTTCTGATCGCTTGGATGCGGGAATAATCAATGATCCTATTAGCAAAGCGGAAATGACAATTAAGTTCAGACGAAATCCCCAACGCCAATCAAATGTCGTTGTAAGATATCCGCCAATAATCGGACCGAGTGCTGCGGCCGCGCCGGCAATGCCTCCCCACACACCAAAGGCAATGGCGCGATCGCGGCCGACATAATTTTCAATAAGAAGCGAAGACGTTGCAGGCATCATCAAAGCCGCACCAACACCCTCGACCAAAGATTCGCCGATAATCAACATACCAACCGAATGACTCATGGATGCCAAAAAGGAACCGACAGCAAATAAGAAAGCTCCCAGCATGAACATTTTCTTTCGTCCAAAAATATCACCGAAGCGTCCGCCGGTAACCGTAAGTGCCGCCAATGTCAGCGAGTATGCGCTAATCACCCACTGAATATTCTGAACTGAAGTTTGAAGATCGCGTACAATCGCCGCCAAAGACACATTCAAGATAGTCGTGTCCAAAATAACGATGGCAAGCGCAAGGCTCAAGACAAGAAGCACGCCCCATTTTCGCAAAGCGGAAACAGGTTCTTCTTCAACGGTTTCTATAAAATTTTCTACTTGCAAGAAGTTCACCATAATTAGGAGTTCTGAAGTTGATTTTTCAATTCGCGCAGGATGGAAAGTAATTGCTTTTTATCCTTTGATCCAAGTCCGTCAATCACACTCTCAAAGGTGCGCGCCTTTCGGTTTCGCAATTTGCGAAAACTCGTACACCCATGTGGCGTCAGCCGAAGATACACCATGCGCCGATCGTCTCCTTGCATCTCGCGCAAAATCCATCCGGAAGAAACCAAGCGACGTACAAGCGCAGTCACGGACGCTTTTGCAATACCGATTTCTTCGCTCAGCTCGCCCATGCTGACCCGTTTATAATCATAGACAATGCCGATCGCGTGAAACTGAAGCAAGGTAATATCATTCAAATCGCAATGAATAGCGGCGTGAGAACGACGCATTCCGCGATGAATATCGCCAATCAATTTCATGATTTCCTTATTGGATGATTGAGGCATAATAGTTAAACACATGAACAGTTTAAGGAGCTAACTATATAGAAGAATTGGACGTTTCTGTCAAGAAAAAGGCATTTTCACCCATAACAAAAACTCCCACCGATCGGTGGGAGTTTTTTATTCTTTTAGTAATCCGCGAGCTTCTTAATCATTGGATGCTGCTGAATTTTCTCCAGCGACTTCGCCTCGATTTGACGAATACGCTCACGTGTAACATCAAATTCTTTTCCAACTTCTTCAAGTGTATGCGATACACCGTCTACAAGTCCAAAACGCATTTCAAGAATCTTTTGTTCACGCGGATTCAAATCCTTGATCACATCACGGACATAATCGCTCAAAAGTTCGAGCGCCGCCGCACGATCCGGTGTGACATTCTTGATATCTTCGATGAAATCTTCCAGCGTTGAATCATCGTCGTCATCACCAACGGAGACTTCAAGCGAAACCGTGTCTTGAGAAATCTTGATAATATGACGCACCTTATCTACCGACTGGCCCATTTCTGCGGCGATTTCTTCCGGAAGCGGTTCGCGACCGAGCTCCTGAATAAGCGAACGCTGGATTTGTTGAAACTTGTTAATCGTTTCAACCATATGAACCGGAATACGAATGGTACGGCTTTGATCCGCAAGCGCACGCGTGATAGCTTGGCGAATCCACCACGTTGCATACGTGGAGAATTTGAATCCCTTTCGATATTCGAATTTCTTCACCGCGCGAAATAATCCAATATTCCCCTCTTGAATCAAATCAAGAAGTGACAAGGATTTTCCCGTAAACTTTTTCGCGATGGAAACCACCAAACGCAAGTTCGCGGTAATAAGCGCTTTCTCAGCTTCTTTGTCATTCTTTTCTTTTCGTTTTGCGAGCGCGACTTCTTCGTCCGCTGTTAAGAGAGGAATTTTTCCAATCTCGCGCAAATACATTTGAATAGAGTCCGCCGTTAAATCAAACGGATCGGCTTTTCCACGACGTTCATCCGTACTGTGCAAATCCTGCAAAATTTGGCGGCGTTCTTTTTGACGTCCCAAAATTCCCTCTTTTTGTTCGATGATGGCAATACCGGCGGCTTCCATGCGGTCTAAAAAGGCCTCATAGACGTCGATATAATCTTCCACCTCCGGAAAGGCATATAAAACTTCGTTCTCAGTTAAAAAACTTCGATTTCTGGCTTTCTCATACAGCCGATCGATTTGTTCCACGGTTGGAGGCGGCGTCTTTTTATACGGCGTCTTTTTTTCCGTGCTCTTTTTTACCACTTGCTTCGGTGCCACGGTTTTTTTATTACGCGTTGTTGTTTTTTTCGTAGTGGAAGCCACAGGCTTTTTTGTTGTCCGCGTAGCCTTCTTTGTTGTCGAAGTCGTCTTTTTGGCAACAGTCTTCTTCTTCACGGTCGGTTTTTTCTTCGTAGCTTTTTTTGGCATAGGTGGGCCGCGGTCCGGGTCATGCTCCCAGGACGCAGTCAGGTTAAGTCTTCAAAACGTTTAAGAAGCTTGCGGATTTTTTCCTCGTCTCCGAGGCGCTCCGCTTCTCGCATCTCTTCTTCAATGGACGTACGCAAGCGTTTTGAGTGGCGCGATTTAAGCTGCTCAATTCCTTGCTTTTGTTCAGATTTGATTTCTCCAACAGTCATCCCCGCGAATTCACGCTCCGCAATGAACGCGATCGCATCAAAGATCTTCGCCTCCTCCGGTTGGAGATGAACCGGGGGGCGGATAGTATGCCCTGCACCGAGGGCTTGATTTGAGAATTCACCCGAATTGTATGCTTTTTTCAAAGTTTCGTAAAGCATTTCCAAATCCTTTGATCGAAAGTCGCCGCTTTCAAGCCCAAACTCCTCAAAGCTTGGCAAAAAGAGCCCATCCCGAGCAATAATGGAGGCGAGGACCCGGCGCTCCATACGCATATCCGTACTGAGCTTCGCTTGAAAGGCATTTGCCTCATTCTTCTCTGGAGAACCAGTATCTGGAGAGCCAACCTTCGGTTGCCTATTCACTTTTCGAGCAGCTCCGGGCTTTTTTGAGGAAACAACGCGATCAAGTGCCTCGCGGATCGCGTGCTCGCCCGTATTTAAATCCGCCGCAAGTTTTTTCACCCAGTGATCGCGTTCAATCGGATCCGCGATTCTTAGCACTTCTTCCAGAACATCTTTTGCAATTAATTTCTTATCTTCCGGCTTGCGTGCATTGCGATCACGAAAAGCATTTTTATAAATCCAATCCATGATGCTCTCCGCGTTCTCAATCGCTTTTTTCCAAATTTCCGGATCTTTGCGAATAACATCATCAGGATCTTTTCCAAGCTCGGGCGGAAGAGAAATAATTTTAATATTAAAATCCTGTCCACGCGCCAAATCCAAACCGCGCAGCGTCGCCGCTTTCCCCGCATTATCTTGATCAAAAGCGATGGCTAAATTTTTCGTAAAGCGTTTTAACAATGTAAGCTGCTCTGCTGTAAGCGCTGTTCCGCTTGAAGCGACAACCGGCAAAACTTCAAATTGATGCGATGCAATCACATCCATATTTCCCTCAACAATCACAGCGAGATCCGTGCTTCGAATGGCGCCCTTCGCTTTATCAAGCCCATATAAGACAGCGGACTTTCGATAGGCCTGCGTTTCCGGCGTGTTTACGTATTTTGCTTCCTTGTTTTGATCGTTCAAAATTCTTCCGGTAAATCCAACGATATTGCCATGCACGTCTGCGATCGGAAACATGAGGCGATCCCGGAAACGATCGTAGACGCCCGTTCCTTGTTCGCGCTTCCCCACGAGTCCGGCCTGCAACATTTCTTCAGAAGTAATGTTCTTCTTAAGCAAAGCATTTGCTAATGAATCCCAACTATTGGGAGCATAACCGAGTCCAAACAAATCCGCGGTTAAATCATCCACGCCGCGTTTCTTGAGATACACGCGTGCCTGTTCCGCTTGCGGAAGCGAAGCGAGCGCGGAACGAAAATAGCGCATCGCCAAATCATTCACTTCATACACGCGTTTTTTATACGAAGCTTTTTGCCCGTCAAATTTTGGCAAAGTCACGCCAACTTTTTGCGCAAGAAATTCCAATGCTTCCCGAAATTCCATACCCTCCAGCTTTTCAACGAAGGTAAAAACATCCCCGCCTTCATCACAGCCAAAGCAATGCCAAGTCTGTCGCGTGCGCGAAACATAGAAAGATGGTGTCTTTTCCTGATGAAAAGGACAGAGAGTCTTAAAAGCGCCGCTCCCGGCCGGTTTGAGCGGTAAATACTCACCAATGAGCTCGGCAATATCGAGCCGAGATTTTATCTCCTCCGGGGCGTCCATGCCCGTATCTAAGCGCAAATGCACGGCTTTGTCATGTCCGCTCTACGTATACGGCGCAGAGGTTTTCGGGGGAATTCGATAAAGCAATAAAAAAACGTCACAAAATAAAACGCCCCCGTTTCTATTACTAGAAACGGGGGCAGAACTATTGTGCCTCTGCGACCGTCAGAGCTCGAGCTCCACGAGATCCTGTCCACCGGGATGGCGAAGGTTGAACCAAGCGTAACCGGTTTTCTCGGTCATGTCGCCTCGGAAGCGCGCATTTGGCAAAGGACCAGGCCGCAAGTCTTTGACGAGACAAGCGAAATCCGCGTGCCCCAGATTGTCGCGGCAAATCTTGAGCGTCATGGAAACGAGCGAAGTCTGCGGCGCAAGCACCGATTCGTTCACAACGAACAGGGCTGACCACCTGGCCTCCGTCTCCATCTGGCGCAAATCCTCGATGGAGAGCAGGTCAACGGGAAGAATCGAGGTCCAGCCAACGGGCTCGATGAATGGTACCGTGAATGCCTCCGTAAAACCCTGATCGAGATCAGCCTCCCGTTCCTCGATGATATCCTGGACGATTTCCATGAGAGGATCCGTGAACCTCCGATCATAGATCATGTCGATGAAATTTGACCAACGATTGAAGTTTCCGGCTGCTGCAATGTCAACACCGCGAAAGCATCTTTTCTCCAGTGCCTCACGACACCAACTTGGCAGTACGAGCTTCGCCGTTAAGGCTCCGAGCTGAAACGTACGCATGTCTTCTTTTCCTAACAAATACGAACGTTTCAACTCAACACTGTATTGCCGCCTTTGTCAACCGCCATGTCCATATTGACTTTTTTTCCAATACGATCAAACTATACCAAGCAAAGGAGTTCATAATGGACGATTTTTTCGGAACCGTCTACCTACTATTGCACCTTCCTATCTTGTACAGCGCATTCATAGCCACTCACTGGGATGAATACGTGGAAGTCCGAGATGCGTATGTGAAAAAAGAAGAACAACGCCCCAAACATGAGATTTTGCTCAAGTGGGCCGTTATGACGCTCTTCCTGATCGCCTTCGATCTCCTGCTCGTCATACCATCGATCAAGGAGACACTCAGTCTGGACATGGCCTTAGCGGTAGCCCTACTTCTGCTCAAGTTCATCATCCTTTTTACTCATCTCAGGGCTGATCCTGAGCCTGAGTCTGAACCATTTCAAGACCAGCTTTGAAAAACGCCTTTCCCCCGACTCACCATCGGGGGCATTTTTTAACCAACAGAATACTTGCTAATACCATTGACAAAAAAACCCAGCCCTTGCTATAAAGAAGACGGCACAGCGCAGGGTTCGTCCTCGCGGAGACCCTTCACCCCCGAGTCTCCGTATCGGACCTCCTCCCTCCTTTCGCTGTGTCATCCTGCCCCTTCGGCAGCCAGCCGAGTCCAACGCCTATTGGATTTAACTCGCTGTCGGAGGGGCTCTTTTTTTACAGAAAAAAATAAAGCATTAAAATTTCCATCTTGACAAAAACCGTAGATTTTTATACAAAAAGGTTGGCCATCAAAGAGGAAAGAGGAATAGGTACGACGAAGAACCACCCCCTCAGTTCTTTTGTCCGCCTGTCCTTTCGACCTCGATCGTGTAGAAAGCTTCGTGTAGAAAGCATCGTGGAGCATTCAACGATCGGCCCCTACCCCTTCGGCAAACCGCCGAGTCCGGCGCCTTCTGGATTCGATGGACTGCCGGAGGGGTTCTTTAAATCCAAATACGTCAGTGAGGATTCCCCCTTGACAAAACCCGAAGTTCTCGCTAGAAATAGGGCAAGACAGAAGAAGTTCCCGCGATAGAGACGGTTATCAAGCCCCCATCGCCCGACACTTCGTCCCCCCCCCTGAACCAAGGAGGAGCTGGCTTTACAGCGGAGGCGTTTTCATCCTTTTCACGCCAAAGCAGTTTAGCGCGCTCCTCGCCTACCCCTTCGGCAGCTTGCCGGATCCAACGACTGTTGGGTTCGAGCGCTGTCGAAGGGGTTCTTTAAATCCAATAATTTTTTGATTACTTTGTTCTTCCATGTCGTAATTTTCTTTCGACCTTCTTCCCCTCTTTCTCCGGCAAGGTGGATTTCCTTGAACGTTTTCGCATTTCTTTTCCCAACTGCAAAACTTCATCGCGCAAAATTGCCGCCAGTTCGAACTCAAGATTTTTTGCGGCTTCTTTCATTTCTTTTTCTTTGCGCTTCCTCACAGTCTCTAAGCTATGTGTCTCCGCTTGCAATTCAAGTTTCAAAATTTCTTTTACATCTTTTTCTTTCACTTCAAGCCCGAGCATCGCACGCAAATCATCTTGTGCCTTCAAAATCGTCTTCGGCGTAATATGGTGTTTTTTATTATAGGCCACCTGCTTTGTTCGACGACGATCGGTTTCCGCAATAGCGCGTTTCATGGAACCTGTCATATTGTCCGCATATAAAATAACTTGTCCGCGCACATTACGCGCTGCACGTCCGATGGTTTGGATGAGAGCCGTTTCCGAACGAAGAAAACCTTCTTTATCAGCGTCCATAATCGAAACAAGCGAAACCTCCGGAAGATCGAGACCTTCACGAAGCAAGTTCACGCCAACAATCACGTCATATGTTCCTTTGCGAAACTCGGAAAGGATCTCAAGACGTTCAACCGTATCAATGCCGGAATGCAAATATTGAACTTTAAATTTCCGCTCTTTCATGAAATCCGTGAGATCTTCCGCCATCTTTTTTGTGAGCGTTGTCACAAGAACGCGTTCTTTACGTTTAATCACGGGGGCGATGCGATGCGTAAGCAAATCTTCAACTTGGCCGGGATAGCCTTTCCAGTCTGAATAGGTTTTTTCCTCCGTGTCCGACATGGTTTTCACCGGCGGCTTTTTTCCAACAGAAACCGGCAAGACGACAACTTCGGGATCAACGAGACCGGTCGGACGAATAATCTGCTCTACAATATGTGCGGAATGCTCGAATTCATATTTCGACGGCGTCGCGGAAACAAACACAGCCTGACCAACGCGCTCGGTAAACTCGTTAAAAGTGAGCGGACGATTATCCGCAGCTGAGGGCAGTCTGAATCCATGTTCAACCAAGGAAGCTTTTCGCGCCTGATCTCCATGATACATACCACCGATTTGCGGAATAGTGACATGCGATTCATCAATAACCGTGAGAAAATCATCCGGAAAATAGGAAAGGAGCGTATCCGGCGGTTCCCCGCGATTTCTTCCGGACAGCGGCTGCGAATAGTTTTCAATTCCATTACAAAAACCAACCGCCTCAATCATTTCAATATCATACTTCGTTCTTCGTTCCAGGCGTTCCGCTTCCAAGAGTTTTCCTTCTTTCTCAAATTTCGCGAGCTGTCCTTTCAATTCCTCGCGGATCAACTTCACGGCGCGCTTCCGATTTTTTTCGTTTGTCACAAAGTGTTTCGCGGGGAAAATCCACAAATCTTTTTGTTCACGAAGAACTTTTCTTGTAATTGGATCAAGCCGTTCAATACGCGTAATGGCGCCACGCGGCGCTTCAATGCGATAAATAAACTCTTCATTCACCGGCATGATCTCGAGCACCTCGCCAAGCGCGCGAAATGTTCCACGCAATAAATCCGCATTCGTTCGCGTGAAATGCAAATCAATAAGCCGCTGAAGCGTATCCGCTCGTTTCATGTCTTCACCTATTTCTATATGCAAAACCATGCGCTGATATTCTTCCGGTGCTCCAAGACCATAAATACAAGAAACGGACGCGCAAATAATGACATCTTTCCGCGTAAGTAAAGCCTGCGTTGCGCTGTGCCGTAAACGATCAATCTCTTGATTGATCATCGCTTCCTTTTCTATATACGTATCCGTTCGCGCGATATAAGCCTCCGGTTGATAGTAGTCATAATACGAAACAAAATATTCCACCGCATTGTCCGGAAAGAAATGTCGGAATTCATTACAGAGCTGTGCGGCGAGCGTTTTGTTATGCGCAATAACCAATGTCGGCTTTTGCACATTCTGAATCACATTCGCGATTGTGAATGTTTTTCCTGTACCCGTCGCACCCAAAAGCGTCTGAAAACGATCCTTTTCTTCCAATCCCTCCGTCAATTGCAAAATCGCCTCCGGCTGATCACCGGAGGGTTGATATTTTGATTTTAAACTGAATTTATTGGACATTTTAGCAAAATGAAAATCGGAGCCATCGAAGCGTATCACGTTTTTTTCCCCAGTACGACCCTAAGTACTGAGCAAACAAAAATGCACTATAGGCTTGTTTTTTCCTCCATTTTCAGTATACTCCGCCACATGATTGATTGGAAAACGGTTGCAAAACCGATTGTCGCTTTGGCTCCCATGGCCGACATGAGCGATCTTCCATTCTGCCTCGTCTGCAAAGAAGAGGGCACGCCTTTTTTGTTCCGCGAAATGGTGAGTTCGGAAGCCGTTGTACGATTCAATCCAAAGACGCTCAAGATAGCGAGCTTTGATGAACGCGAACGTCCTCTTGTTCAGCAAATATTCGGCGCGAATCCAGATGTGATGGCGGAAGCGGCAAGAATTATTTACGAAAAATACAAACCGGATGCCATTGATATCAATATGGGCTGCCCGGTATACAACCTAGTTTCAAATTTTAATGGTGCCGCTTTAATGAAAGAACCGGAGAAAGCGGCTGCCATTGTGCGTGCAATAAAAAAAGCGGTTCCCTGCCCCATTTCTGTAAAGACGCGAACGGGCTGGAAGCAGGACACGGATTGTCTTGAGTTTGTAAAAGTTATCGCCGACGCCGGTGCGGATTTAATTTCCATGCATGGAAGAACGCGTGAGCAGGGATATTCAGGCTCATCAAATTGGGAACGCATCGGCGAAGCTCGTCGGAATGTTCCACAAATCCCCTTCTTGGCGAACGGCGATATTACAACACCGGAACTTGCAAAAGACGCTCTGGAAGTCACAGGAGCAGACGGCGTCTTAATGGCTCGCGGTATGCTGGGAAACCCTTGGCTTGCAAAGCAAGTTTTGCATTACTTGGAAACGGGAGCAAAACTTCCGGATCCTGATATAAAAGAACGTGTTCGTATTGTAAAAAAACACGCTGCGCTTCAAGTCGAACATTATGGCGAACGCGGCCTGATTAAACTTCGTAAACATCTCCCTTGGTATTTTAAACATATGACAGGCTGGAAAGATCTTCGTTCGAAACTCGTTCGCGTAAACACGCTTGCGGAAGTAAATGAGATATTGGATTCCATTTCATAAAAAAAGAAGGCCCTACTCTCAAAGGATTGACAAATAAAGCGTCTTATAGTATTTTTCGTACCGGTTCATTTACAGAAAAGAGGTTCGTTGTGCGTACGTTGTTTAAGTTCATGTCCGCTGTCGCAGTCGCGGCCGCTCAAGGGGTTGTCGATGAGGCCAAGCTGGTCTTCAGCAACATCCCGAATCAAGTCAAGGAGGATATTCGCGAGATCGAAAGCGACATCGAGCTGATCAAGCGTATGCGCGACAGTTCGAACCCGAGAACGCTCCGATTGTCGGCGCTCGGCCGCATCAAGAATCCAACCATCCTGCTTCGCTGTTCGCTCGGTGAGTATGACGTAGATTTTGCCCTCGTTGCCGTACTGCAAATCGAGGACCAAGCTGCGCTTGCCATCATCCAACGATACAGCCCATTCATTTCCGTACGCGAGCGTGCGGAACAACGCTCCGCACGATTCCGCTCCGTAAAACCCACTTCGATGCCCACGATGACGCGCGGAAGAAGGGCACTGTCCAACAGCGGACGCGCACGCCTGTTCCCGCTGCGAAGCCACCGGACCAATAACTGAGACCTTTTAACCTCATAGACCTTAAAACGCGCACTTCTTTAGAAAAGACCCTCTCTCCAGGGTCTTTTTTCATAGCAAAACTTTAAGCCGTTTTAGGCACTCGGCAAGAATTGACGGGGATTTGTTGGAATACCATTTTGTCTCACTTCAAAGTGCAAGTGAGCACCCGTTGAAAGCCCCGCCCCTTGATCTCCCGGAACACCGCCCGAGTATCCAATCACATCGCCTCGCTCGACATAGGTATCCGGTTTCACATTAAACTTTGATAAGTGTGCATAGACGGTGGCTACTCCGCCCGAGTGTACGATCATAATATAATTCCCGTATTGTGTTCCTGTTCGCGTAAACGCAATATACCCTCCGGCAGCCGCATGAACGGGCGTTCCCCTTGGTACAGCTATATCAATTCCAGGATGCTCAAAGAGTTTACGAAAAGGATAATCTGGATCATGGAATTCCGTCGTAATACGGCTATGCGGAACCGGCCAGTTAAGAAGGACATCGCCGCGAGCTAAAGCGCTATCGATAGTATCAAGCTTCGCTTTCAACTTTTCTTCAAGACTTGCGGCCGCATTCGCTTCTTCTTGCTGCTGCTGGCGTAATTCATACAAAATACGCTGAAACTCGCTTTCCTGCTGCGAGGTCTCCGCTAACAAAGAAGTTTTTGCGGAACGTTCTCCTTCAAGCTGCATCTGTACCTTTTCAAGGTCAGCTCGCTGCGTTTCAAGCTGCGTTCGATAGGTTTCAAGCTCCGCCTTCTTTTGGTTTAACTCTGAACTCAAGGTCTTTAAATCCGTCACCGCATCCGTAACATCCGTTTCGATAAAGTTTAGTTGCTCAACACGCGCAAAAAACTCGGAGAGCGAAGGATTCGAAAGAAACGCTTCAAAGAGGCTTACGCCTTGCGCATCCTGCAACTCGCCTAGAATGGAGCCAAGCGTTTCTTTCTTTCTGGAAAATTGCTGCTCCGCCAGGGAAATCTGTGCTTCAACTCTTTGCTGTTCAAGCAGGGCTAAATCAATTTGAGCTTTTGTTCGCTCAACGGCAAGCTGTCGCTCTTGAATGCGGTTATCAAGAAGACCCACTTCATTTTGTAAAGTCGCTTGCGCATTCGCCTGCTCTTGAATTCTGTCTTTGTATTTGCCGATAACAGCATCGAGCTCTTTCAAGGTTTGCTGTTTTGCCTTGACTTGCGCGCTAATATCATCAACCTGCTGTTTCGCCTGTCCAACAGCCGCATCGCTCACAGAGCTTGCAGCTCCCGTGTCCGCAAAGACAGCTTGAGAAGGCCCCCAAACAGCGAGGCCGATCAGAAGCGCAATAAAAAGCGTTCGTGAATACTTCATTACGTTCATTATGCCAGCTTTGCTAGTGCTTCGTCGATACGCCGTAAAGATTCCTCCTTTTGCAGCACAAAAAGCAGTTCAAATGGGCTTGGAGAGCGCTCTTTTCCTGACAAGGCAACGCGAAGAGGCCAAAGCATATCCCCGTTTCCCCAGCCTTTATCTCGGATATACGTTAGCACGGCCGCCTCAAGTGTTCCCACTGATTGAAATTGTTCTTGATCAAAACTGTCGACCAGCGCGCGCGCGCCGATTAAACGCTCCCGCGCTTCTTCCACGGAAGATTTTTTCCAAGGAAGAATGACGGCTAAATATTCCGGAAGCGCTCCGGTAACTTCTTCTACAAATGCCGGCAGCTCGGAAAAAGTTTTAATTCGATCTTGAAAAATAAGTACCGCGCGCGATTTCATATCTGCATCCGCCGGAAGGTCCGCAACAAAAAGCTCTGCAGTTTCTTTAAACGCTTCCGCCGGCATCTTTTGCAAATATTCTCCATTCAACCAATCAAGTTTTTCGGTGTTGAAAACGGCACCGGCTTTATTTACCTTTTCAATTTGAAAAACTCCCGCCAATTCTTCTTTGCTAAAGATTTCGCGATCTGCCGTCGGATTCCAGCCAAGTAATGCTACGAAGTTTACAAGCGCTTCAGGCACATATCCTTTTTTCAGATAATCTTCTACTGCAACGTCGCCCTGGCGTTTTGAGAGTTTGGATCGGTCTGCATTCAAAAGCAGCGGAAGATGCGCAAACTCCGGCACGTCCCAGCCCATCGTTTCATAAATGAAAATATGTTTCGGAAGACTTGAGAGCCATTCTTCTCCGCGAATGACATGAGAAATTTCCATATCATGATCATCACAAGTTGCCGCGAGATGATAGGTAGGAAATCCATCTGACTTGATGATGACCTGATCATCAATTTGCGCCCAAGGAATCTCAACTTTTCCTCGAATTAAATCTTGCATGGCGATTTTCCCCTCGCGCGGCACTTTTAGACGAATGACGTGCTTTTCTCCGGCAACCGCTCTGCTTTCCGCTTCAGCCTTGGAACAGTCGCGGCAATGTCCGTCATACATGGTTGGTTTTCCAAGTCCGCGATTAAGATCCGCAAGTTCATCAAGTCGTTCTGTTGTACAAAAGCAATAATATGCTGCACCCTTTTCAATCAGCTCATAAGCATATGCAAGGTGTTTCTCTCGACGTTCTGATTGAAGATAGGGGCCGAAGGATCCGTTATCCACAAGCTTCCCACCTTCAATTGAAACACCTTCGTCGGGCTTAATATCCAGCTTGATAAGAGCTTCATACATGTTCTCAATCGATCCCTCGACGTAGCGCGATCGATCCGTGTCTTCTACGCGCAAAATAAAAGTTCCAGCGTGCTTGCGAGCAAAGAGCCAGTTATAAAGCGCTGTCCGTAAGCTACCAATATGAAGAAACCCAGTCGGACTGGGCGCAAATCGTACGCGAACCTTTTTTGATGTCATAGTCAGGGGAAGCTTAGCGCCATTTCAAAATTTTGTCATGAAAAAAGCGGAGCGGAAACACAATCGCCGCATTCCAAATACGCCGCCAGCGACGGGGTTCTTGTATGAGTCTCCAAAGCCACTCGAGACCGAATGAACGCATCCATAGCGGAGCGCGCTGAATGCGTCCCGCCCAAAACGTAAAGGTTCCACCGATGCCGACGATTGCTTTCAATTCAGGGAAGTCTTGTCGATGATTTGCAATCCAGAATTCTTGCCGCGGCGCTCCAAGCGCAACGAGCAGAATGTCCGGACCGAATTGCATCATGCGCATACGCGCTTCTTCCGTAGCCGCATCTTCTTCTCCTTCGAGAGATACGCGCCCTCCTTCTTCCACATGGAGTTGTAATCCCTCATAGCTTTTTTGAATCTCTTTTGCGGCTTCCAAAGCTTCACCCTGTGCACCGCCGAAGAACCCGACGCGAAGGCCCTGTTGCCAAGCGTATTGCAAAAGATGCTCCGCAAGTTCCACACCCGTTAATCTTGAAACGGGTCGCCGTAACATTTTTAATGCAAGCAGTAATCCAAAACCATCAACCGTTCGGGTGTCGGCTTGTCGAATAATTTCTTTGTAGCGCGCATTGCGGCGCGCTTCCAATAATATTTCCGGATTGGCGGTAATGATCCAAAGACCACGCTTCGTATGCGAAACTTGATCGAGAATCGTCTGTACATTCTCGCCTTCAATCGGCACATTAAATATGCTTGCCGAAACAACTCGCTCAGCCATACGAAGCCGAAAATCCGTCGCTCGTTTGGATTTTCGCCTTCATGCGAATGATGAGTCTACCGTATTGTTTTGAGAATTTTCTGAAATTGCTCTCCTCGATCGAATTCGTTCTTAAATAGGCCGAAGCTCGCGCAGCCGGGAGAGAGCAAAATAACATCGTCTTTTTTTGCCCGGGCGAATAATGTCCGTACAGCCTCGCGCAACGAATCCACGTCTTGGAAAGAAACCTTCTTGGCAGAAAAAACCTTCACGATTTTAGCATGAGCCGTACCAGGAAGTACAACCACGTCAACCCGTGCTCTTTTCAGCACGCCCGCAACCTCCGTAAAATCTAGCTCTTTATCCGCTCCGCCGAAAATAAGATGAATCTTCCCCTGCTTCGCGAAGGCCTTTATAGCTGCAATTGTTGCATCCGGCGTTGTTGCCGTTGTGTCATTTATAAACTTCACACCGCGCACGGTTGCAACCAGCTCTTGTCGGTTTGCTATTCCCGTAAATTGTCTCAGAGCTTTTTTTATCGCTGTCTGAGACACGTTCAATTGAAGCGCAACCGCTACGGCTGCTTCCGCGTTTTTCTCATTATGCGCACCTAGAATTTTCAAGGAAACACTCTTCACGATTTTGTGTTCAAGACTTCTGGACGTGCCCCAACGATAGACATTTCCAGCCGTGCTCTCCGCATATGCATCGAAGCTTTTATCGGAAGGAAGAAGAGCAATGTCTTCCGGTTTCTGATGGCGAAAAATTTGTGCCTTCGCTTCCGCGTACTCAGCCATGTCTTCATAGGTATTAAGATGGTCGCGCATCAGATTCGTCCAAAGAGCTATCGAAGGAGAAATACCAGCTTCGCCCGTACTTTCAAGCTGCCAACTTGAAAGTTCAAGTACAACGATATCCCCTTCTTTCACCTGCGAGAGAAATGTAAGCGGCGAAACTAAAATATTTCCTCCAAGCCAAACACGCCGATACTTGCCTGAAGCCGTCAAAATATCCGCGAGGAGCGTTGAAGTCGTGCTCTTCCCGCGTGTTCCTGTAATACCAATAACAGGAACCGGGCATTGCTCAAGAAAAAGCGTAATGTCCGATGCCAAAGGAATGCCGCGCTTCCGCGCTTCCATGAGCTCACGCGTGTTCTTACGTATTCCCGGATTTCGAACAATGAGATCCGCTTTACGCACATCTTCAAGACGATGACGTCCAAGAACGAAATGGACGTTTTTATATTTTTTTAACTGCTTCACATTTCCAGCAAGTTCTTTCTCGGTACTCAAATCCGTAACGGTTACCTCGTCGCCGCGTTTTGCAAAATAAAGCGCCGCGGAAATGCCACTTCCTCTTGGATATTTCCCCAAACCGAGAATAAGAACCTTCATACTAACGTCGTAAAGACAGTTCGTAACGCATCTCTTCCAGCTTTTTAAGATTTTTACGCGCCTGATCTATTTTTGTTCGCAACGAACCCGTGGCATCAATTTGCAATAAAACGGAGACAGCTTCTTCCACGTCGGCATGAATATAAAGCACGCCGTCCTGTTCGCCTTCCGCGGCAATCAGCGTCGCTAAGCGCACAAGCTCTCCCGTAAAATCGGAAAGCGCTCCCAAATAAATATCCGGATCCGTAATCTGTTCTACGCGCTTAATCTTTCCCTGCTCCACGTATTGCTGAAATAAAACCGCTTCCGCGAATTCTTCCTGCGCGGCTCGCCAGAATCCTTCTTGCGCAAGACGCGGAAGTTTTTTCACTAAAGTATTTCCCCGCTTCAAAGCACTTGCGGCTTTTTGAAGCTGGCGCACCGCAGCCGGCGCATCCGTGCGATGCATCGCAAAAATGGCGCGCTTGCTGTCGCTGAGAGCTTCCGAGGCAAGCGCAGACAAGGCGCGACGGCCATTGTCAACGGCGGCTGCTTCCGAAAGAAGTTTTTTGATATACGTTTTATCAATCATAGGCGTTCCTGTAGAAGATTTTTATAAAGCGTCTCTAAACGAGACGTCACCGAACTCCAAGAATAATCTTTTCTCACCACTTCACGCGCGCGGCGTCCGCGTTCGCTCACCATGGTAGGATCCGACAGAACTAAATCGATCGTTCTCGCCAGTTGATGAATATCATCAACCGGATACGCGATCCCGCTATGATCGACAAGCTCAAGATTTTCTCGGATATCCGACATAATCACCAGCTTTCCGGCTGCCATAGCCTCGATGATTGTAACTGATAAACCTTCCGCGCGCGAAGAATGTACAAAAGCATAGCAATGCGCAAAGAGCTGGTGAAGAGCGCGTCCGGACTGATACCCAACCAGCTTCACGCGCGCATCTTTTTTCGCTAATGCATGTAGCTCTTTTCCATACGCAGACGCATGATAGTCTCGGCCGACAATAACCAGCGGAAAATCGCTTTCCACTTTTTTATACGCCTTGATCGCGATCTCAAATGCCTTATTTGGAACAAGCCGGCCAACTCCAAGAAGATACTTTCCAGGCTGTAAACCGAATGTCTGCAATTCCTCCGTTCCTTGCGGACCAAGCAGCTCGGCTCCATTTGGAATATACGCGACTTCTTTTTTCCATTGCTTGCAAATTTCAACTTGGAGAACGTGGGAGACTACAATTGTTTTATGTGGAATATGGACCGCCGCCCATGCTCCGAACTTAAGAAATAGTTTTGCAAACCAACCCCATTTCGCATCTTGCCAGTCTCGGCTGTGAAACGTGCATACCACGCGCGCTCTCGGTTTAAAGAGACGAGGAATCCAAGCCAGCGTCGACGGACCCACGCCGTGATAGTGAATAATATCCGCCGGCTGAAATAAAACATGAAGCGTCGCAAGAAAGGTATGCGAAATCGTATCAAGATTTTTTGTTGGAATGCTTGGAAGATGAATCAAATGAACACCTTGAAACTCTGCCCGATGTTCATCCTTTGCCCGCGAGCGCACATACACAAAAACGTCATTCCCATCTTTTGCGAGGCGCGTGGAGATCTCTTCTACGTGACGCTCAACACCGCCCGCACCGGCAACGGTGGCGGACGGCAGTCCTTTTGTCCCGATCATGTAAATACGCATCGTTACCGGAATAGTAGCATAAAATGCATAAAGAGAGCTGTGCCAAAGAAAAAAACCTCGAAATAATATCGAGGTTTTTTCATGGTGGGACCGGTGGGGCTCGGACCCACGACCGTCGGCTTAAAAGGCCGCTGCTCTACCAGCTGAGCTACGGTCCCAAGTTTGTGTCGAGATACTAGCGAATCTAGCCGAGAAAATCAAGAGGCGTCACGCCTTTCTTCGAATAATAACCTCCGTAGCCGTTTCAAGGATATTTTTCTCTTTTGTGTTCGCCAAGGCAAGCATAGCGAGACATACGAACAGGCCAATAAGCGCCGGAAAAACAAGACGAAACTCAACAGCCAGTAAAGAAAAAAACGTGGCGGATATAAGTAGACTCTTCACATACTCATCTGCAGATTTTCCAAGATCAAACCAATCATGGCCAAGCGCGAAAAAGAGCATTCCAGATGAGAAGAGTCCGACCAGTGCCCAGCCGAAATAATTGAATAATGGCACACCCGCCGATGCGGAACCAAACGACCACAAACCCATTCGTACCGCAACCGGGTCCACAAGCAAATCAAAGAGAACAACGAATGCCGCCGCGCCAAAAAAGCGCACAAGAGGAGAACGAAATACATGAGCCGCCACGGAAGAGGCCGCAATCAAAACCGGCGCCCAAATAAAAGGAAAGCTCCAGGGAACGCCTCGATATAATTTTGCACCGAAGGCATCGCCGAGCAATATTTTTCCAAAAGGAAATCCCGTACTTACAGCAACCGCGTATATTCCATACATAACAAAGAGAAGAAGCGCCGCTGTTACCATACCGCGCGTACTCCTATTATTATTTATAAACGCAGACGAGGTTGGCAAAGCGGATAGAAAAAAACCGATCGCAATTACTTCGGAAGGAATGGTGTAAAAAAACGAAACAAAAAGAAGCGCGAGAAGGCTCCCCGCAACAATAAACCAAAGAGAATCAAAAGAAGGAAAACGCATGACATTGTCTATTCTACACATCCGTCCGTAATGACCAAAGCCCTATGCCTTTCGCGCGCGGATAAGTTCCACGAGTTCAGAGAGCGGTTGAGCTTGTTTTTTTGAAAAAGGCGCTCGCGACAAAACGCGCTCGCAAATGTCTAACTCCGCAGCTATGCGTGTTTTGCCGTATGCAATGGCCCCCGTCTCTTCAAAGAGCCGTCGCGCGCGTTCACAATCTTTCTTCGTTAGAGAAGAGCCCATGAGGCTTTGCAATAATTTTTTCTCCGCCGCCGTTCCATGTTCAAAAACATATTGCGTAAACACCGTATGTTGATGCTCAGCCAAATCCGTCATGACATTTTTTTGTATCGCTGTCGCGGATGACATTACATCAAACAAATCATCCTGTATTTGAAAGGCAACGCCAAGCGGCTCACCAAAGGCTTTTGTAAAAGATTCAACCGTTTTTCCTCCGCCGGCAAACGCGGCTCCAATCATAAGAGGGCGCACAAAACTATAACCGGCTGTTTTCATGCGCATTTTTTGATAAATAAGTTCGGTATTTGCGCGCCGTCTCGTTGTTAAATCTACATCAATCATTTGGCCAAGAATAACTTCCTCTATCATGGCGTGATAAACGCGGCGGACGGTTCCGGAAATTGCTTTTTCCTCTTTTGCTAACCCCTGTTCCAAAGATTCAAAAGACCAAGAGAGAAGCAAGTCACCCGCAAGAATCGCCTGTGACTCCGCAATACGATCAAATTCTCCTCTTCGTTTTAGTGTATGGAGCCGCCGCGCCGCAAACCGATGCGTCGTTTCTTTCCCATGGCGTTTATTTCCACGATCGATAATATCATCGTGAATAAGAGCGAAGGCATGGAATAGCTCGAGCGCCGTAAAAAGACGAAGCGCCGCTGCCTCTTTTTTTCCGTGAAAAACCTTGTAGCCAAGAAAAGCTAAGTAAGGACGCAAGCGTTTTCCTCCGGAAAGCGTGATGGTTTCCGGGTGATGAATGAGGCTACGTATAAATGTATCCGATACTTGACCGGACGCTCGTTGAACAAAAGCATCCATCTGCGCCCGCAAAAACGGATCAAATCGCTTTTTAAACGAGACAATATCCATGAGATAAGTCTATCACACAAGTTTGAGAAGCTGCCGAGCGAGCTGTGTCCCATCGTCCGTTGGGAATATTGCGTGAAAACGCTCTCCCATTTTTGTCCGTGCCTCTTCATCCACAAGAAGATCTTGTATCGTTTTAAGAAGGAGGTCGGAAAAATCCACATCCGACTGGTCGAGTAATATACACGCGCGCGTCTCCGCAAGCGTCTTTGCATTCACTTCTTGATGACTGCGCGGAATCGGAATAAGAATCGTTGGCTTTTTTAAAGCGGAAAGTTCTGAAATAGCTCCCATACCCGCTCGAGATAAAACAATATCGGCCGCCCCGTAGGCTTGCAGCATATCGGCAGCATCCAGAAGATCTCGCTGAACATAGCCTTCCATGCGCGCATCATTCCCCTTCCCTTTTCCTGTCACATGAATAATTTGCGTTGTTTTGAGCAGGCTTTCCAAATGCTTCCACATAGCTTCATTTAAAGCTTGCGCACCCGTTCCGCCTCCCACGAGCAATATAATCGGCTTTTTCGGATGAAGAGCGAACGCCTTTGCCGCATCTTCCCGTGTTGAAATTTCTTTTGCAGAAAAACGCGTCGGTGTTGCGATGGCGAGTGTTTTTACATCTGCGCCAAAAGGCGGAGTCTGATAAGGAAATGAAGTGGTGACCAACGTGCAGATTTTGGCGACCATTTTATTTGAAAGTCCCGGAACTTTATCAAGTTGATGAATAGCACAAGGAATATGCCTGCTAAATCCAGCGCGCATAACGGGGACAGCTGTAAACCCTCCGGCGGAAACAATTAAATCCGGCTGATCTTCCCGAAGAAATTTTTCTGCTTGCATTCGCGCGCGCGCATAATCAAAAGGGAAGCGAAATAAACGAAAACTGAAATAACGTGGAATCTTCGCCACCGAAATAGCACGAAACGGAATTCCTGCCTCTTTAACCACAAACTGCTCGGGGCCGTTTGGCGTGCCATACCAAATGAATTCAGCTTGTGGCGCCGTTTTTTGAATCGCTTTCGCCGTCGCCAAAAGCGGCGTAACCGGCCCGAGCGTTCCTCCCCCAGTAAAAACTATTTTCATACATGTATGCGTTTTTTCGCATGGCGAGGAATTCCCGCAACAAGCCCCATAGCTCCAAGCAACACAACCATAGATGTTCCTCCATGAGAAATGAAAGGCAAGGTAACACCCGTCATCGGCATAAGCCCAGTCATAGACATTACATTGATTAAAAGCTGAATGCCAACCCAGGAACCAACCCCCACCGCCAATAAGGCGCCAAAGGCATCATCCGCTTCTTTTGCGATCTTAAAACAACGAAAGACAAGAAAGGCATACGCCGCTAACAACAAAAGAACAACCACAAAACCCATTTCCTCGGCGATAATGGCAAAAATCGAGTCGGCCTCGACTTCAGGTAAGTAGAGAAACTTTTGCCGCGAGTTTCCATAACCAAGGCCGAAAAATCCTCCGGAGCCAATAGCCAAAATAGCCTGGTTAATATGATACCCGATTCCCTTCGGATCCAGTTCCGGATGCAAGAATGTCATGAAACGCGCTGCACGATACGGAGAAATTTTAATAAGAAGCGCCACCAACCCCACTCCTGAAAGCGAAAGCGTCGCAAACCACAAAAGTGGCGCCCCGCTCGCGAGATACATCATCACCGAAGTACCGGCGAGGACGACCATGGTTCCGGTGTCCGGCTGAAGAACAAGAAACAAAACAACAGCACCAAGAAGGCCGGCAAAAGGAAGCGCACCTTCTTTTAAGGAGTGGGCTTTTTCTTTTCGCTCGGCAAGCCACGCGGCTAAATAAATGAGAAACGTGAGTTTTACAAATTCAGATGGCTGAAAGCGTATCGGACCGAGCGCCGCCCAACTCCGCGATCCGCCAACGGTAAAACCGATACCTGGAATATATACGAGAAGCAGAAGAGCAAATGTTGCAATAAGAAGAAGCCCCGCAAGCGATTTCCATCTCTTATATTCAATGACGGCAAAAAAGGCGAAAAGAACCAACCCGGGCAAAACACCAAGAAGGATTTGTCGTTTCACGAAATAAAGGCTGTCTCCTGTGCGCTGAAACGCAATTGGCCCCGTCGCGGACATGAGCGCAATAAGCCCAAAGACAACAAGACCGGCCGTCATCATTAAGATGAAGGGATCCAGTCTTGTAAGACGTTCTTTGAGCTTAAGTGGCATGGTTACACGGCATCAATGAGCGCAAGCACAACACCCACGCCCGCCAAAACGAAACTCATGAGCCAAAAGCGCATAACGATACGCGGCTCACTCCAACCAATAGCTTCCAGGTGATGATGCAATGGCGCGCTCTTCAAAAGTTTTTTCCCATTTCGGAGTTTCTTGCTTGTTACTTGAAAGATGACGGACAAGCTCTCAATGACAAAAGGAAGGCCGATAAGGATTAAAAGGAGCGGCTGATTCGTCATCAGCGCCACGACCCCTAAAACCGTGCCAAGGGACATGGCGCCCGTATCTCCCATAAAAATATCCGCCGGATTCACATTGAACCAGAGGAAGCCAATAAGCGCTCCG
The DNA here is from genome assembly GCA_002786495.1 of Candidatus Uhrbacteria bacterium CG22_combo_CG10-13_8_21_14_all_47_17. Lineage (GTDB taxonomy): Bacteria > Patescibacteriota > Patescibacteriia > 2-12-FULL-60-25 > 2-12-FULL-60-25 > 21-14-all-47-17. The sequence goes on from PCSZ01000076.1 coordinate 57,478, forward strand.
ACAATAGCTGCGCACAAGACAGCCAAATCAAATCTCCCTTGCGACCAAGCAATAATCGCATACGCGATGAAAGCGGAAAGGAGCGTTCCTCCGGCAAGACCATCAAGTCCATCCGTAACATTCACCGAATGTGATATTGCGATAATAACGAGAATGAAAAAGAGGACATACCAAAATCCAATTTCATAGGTACCAACAAAAGGAATATGCAACTGATCCCACTGAAGTTTTGTGTAAAACCACCAAGCCCCGACGACGGCAATAAGACCGTAAGAAAGAAGACGATGCCTTTCACGAAGACCACCGCCCTTAGGGCCAACGCGCCGAATATTCAAATAGTCATCAAGCAAACCGATGAGCGCAGCTCCAATCATCAGACCAATCGGGAGCCAAGTCTGTCCGCGCGAGAGAAAGGAAGCGCGACACCAAGGTTCTCCAAAAAGTCCGCAAAGACTCGCAAGCCCAAGAACAACCACAAGAACCGTTCCCCAAATCACAATGCCTCCCATAGTCGGCGTTCCGGCTTTTTTTCCGTGCATGGCTGCCATCACAGGCGCAACGCTCGCATCGCGAATTGTTTTCCCCATTTTAAATTTCCGGAGAATCCGGATGAGCACCGGCGTAAAGAGCGCTGACAAAAAAAATGTTAACGCGGCAATAACAAGAGGCCATGCGATCATAAAGGGGTCGTATATCATACATTTATGTAAGTAAGAAAGAACAAAGCAACAGACCAAGGAAATGCCCACGCAACCGCTAGCACAAGCAGGCTCCAGGCAAAAAACGCATCCGCTTGATAAATACCGAATGCCAGCACAACATCCAACAATGTGAGACCAAACCAAACCAACGGAGGAAGGAAGACCCATGACCAGCTCTTCACCTCATCAATGCCGAGATACACATTGTAATGAAGGATGAAGGTTCCATGCTCGCGCGCCGCCGGAAACACATGCCATAAAAAAAATCCGCTCATCACGAGCGCAGATGCAACGGCTAAAATAGACGCCCATCGAAAGACTTGATTGCTCCAAGCGAGCTTTGCTGAAAACAGCCATCCGTTTGCCGTCATGCGAATATAGTACGACTCCGAAATGACCTCGTCAAAAAAGAGAAAAAGCGCTCAATCAACCTGAATAACTTCTTTCACGCTGGGAACCATTTCAAACAAAGCTTCTTCTATTCCCGCCTTAAAAGTCATTTCAGACATCGGGCATCCAACACAGGCTCCCTGCAGGCGTAAGGACACCTTTCCGGTATCTGCTTCGCAATCCACAAGTTCGACATTTCCACCATGCATCGCGAGCCCTTCACGGACGACTTGGAGCACGCGCTCAATTTCTTCAATGAATTTTTCCTTTGTTTGTTGCTCCATATAGCCAAAAACTACCCTGGATGAGCCCACTTGACAAGCGCGAGAAAAACGCCTATTCTATTGCCATTCTTCGTTATTAACTCTTCGACCCTATGGCACACAAAAAAGCAGGCGGATCTACATCCAATGGCCGCGATTCTCAAGGTCAACGCCTTGGTGTGAAAAAATACGGCGGCGAATACGCCAAGTCCGGTAATATTCTTGTCCGTCAGCGCGGAACGGCAATCAACGCCGGTAAGAATGTTATGCGCGGAAAAGACGACACGCTTTTCGCAACCACAACCGGAATCGTGCGCTTCATGGATCGTCGCATGCGTTCCTTCACCGGAAAGTTCAAGATGAAAAAGTTCGTGAATATCGAACCTATCGAAACCAAATAAAAAAAACTCCGCCTCATGGCGGAGTTTTTTTATACACGTTCCTGCGAGCTGTACCTTTATTTTAAAGAGATGCCTAGATCCGCCGGACCAAATGCAAAAGGCAGGAGTTGTTTTATGCCTACGAATCTTCTGATGCGGTTACGGCTCGCTAAAATGAGCACGATTGGATCATTAGATAAGTCCTCCGCTTCTTTTATATCTTGACGACATTGTCCGCAGGGAGTGATTGGTTCCTCTATCGTTTCCGGAATTTGTTTTACATCTAGTGAAGCCGGACCGCCTACGACCGCCAGTTTCGCAATATTGTCTTTTTGACCGGTGGCTCCCATTGAATCAAGCACAACTCTCTCTGCGCAACTCACTTTGAAATTAGCATTTTCCTGATTACTGCCTTGAAAAACTTTTCCATCTTTCGTTTGCACCGCGGCCCCGACGTTGAAGTTTGAATAGGGTGCATAAGAATTTCGGCGAGCCGCCCACGCGGACTCTAAAAGATTGCGTTCATCTTCCGAAAGTTCATTCGGTGATTCATATTCTTCATATTCAATTGTGAGTGTGTGTGGAGGCATAGATGATGATGTGAAAAGGAAGTTAGATCAGTTATCGCCCAGACAGCCTCCCTTATAAAAAAATAGAGCGAAAACTAAAAATAGACTACCCCGTTAAATTTGTTGTGAAGCGATTTACTCGCGACCCCACTTCTCGCTAAGACTTCGAAGCCGCTTTAATTAAACCAAGGAAAAGCGGATGCGGTCGAAATGGGCGTGAAAGAAATTCCGGATGCGCTTGCGTTCCGATAAAATACGGATGTTCCTTCAACTCAACCATTTCCGCCAAACTCCCATCGGGAGAAAGTCCGCTATGCAATAATCCGTCAGCCTCCAGCCGCGCACGATAATCCGGATTACATTCAAAACGATGGCGATGCCGTTCCATAACCTGATCCGTTCCATACAAAGCGCGCACACGACTCCCCTTCGCGAGCAAGCAAGGATATTCGCCAAGACGCATTGTCCCGCCATAGCTCTTATCCTGCATGCGCTCCACCTGTTCATTCATAAGATGAATAACCGGCTCCTTTGTTTTCGAATTTATTTCTGTTGAATTCGCATCTTCGAGGCCGAGAACATGACGTGCGAATTCGACGACGGCGAGCTGCGCTCCATAGCAGATCCCAAGGAACGGAATGCCTTTTTCTCGCGCGTATTGAATCGCTAACATTTTTCCTTCTACGCCCCGTTTTCCGAAACCACCCGGAACAATCACGCCATCAACGCCCTTAAGAAGCTTCGCTAATTGTTTTGGCGTTTTTTCAATTTGACGCGCGCTCACCCATACGATTTCCGGCTTGCGATTGAGCTTCCACGCCGCGTGCTTCACCGCCTCTACAACGGAGAGATACGCATCTGAGAGAGAGAAGTCTCCGCTCTCCGCATATTTTCCAATAATCGCAATGCGCACCGGCTCTCCGCCATCTTGAGCTTTTTTGGAAAGCGCCTGCCATGCGCTCATTTTCGGCTCATGCTTCGCTTTCAAGCGAAGTTTCTTCATCACAAGCTCACCGATCCCCTCTTTTTCAAAAGCTTCCGGCGCCGCGTATACCGTCAACAAATCCGGGGCGCTAATAATATCTTCCTGTCGCACATTGCAATGCGTAGCCAGTTTTTGCTTTCTTGGAAGATCAAGCGGCTGCGAACCGCGGCAAATAATGAAATCCGGCTGTAATCCGGTGGAATTGAGCGTACGAACCGCGTACTGTGTCGGCTTGGTCTTCATTTCTCCAAGCGCACCCGGGATAGGAAGATAGCTCACGAGTCCGACGAGCACGTCATCCGGCGTATCAAGCCGCATCATACGCGCTGCTTCAAGAAACAAAACATTTTGATATTCGCCGACCGTTCCGCCGATTTCAATAAGCGTCACATCCGCGTCGTGGAATTTTGCTGCGTCTTTGATGCGCTGAATAACTTCCTGAGGAACATGTGGAACGACTTCCACCGTTTTTCCGCCATAGCCAAGCGCGCGTTCGCGCTCAATCACGGAAAGGTACACGCGCCCCGTTGTCATGTAATTTATTTTGACGATGTCTTCGTCCAAGAAACGCTCGTAGTTTCCAATATCTTGATCCGTTTCATCTCCGTCTTTTGTCACGAAGACTTCTCCATGTTCCACCGGATTCATCGTTCCGGCATCAACATTGATATACGGATCAATTTTTACGGCGGTTACTTTGAGTCCGCGAGATTTCAAAATCGCGCCCAAAGATGCGGACGCGATTCCCTTGCCGACTCCCGACATAACTCCACCGGCAATAAAGATATATGTTCGACGATGATTCATAACGCGAGCATCATACCGCATTTAAAATCGTCTCGCAAAAAACCAATCTTTCCTTATTTTTGATGCTATTTTCCAAAGCGTCTCTGGCGCGTTTTAAAAACCTCAAAGGCTTTGTCCAACTCCTTTTCATCAAAAGCCGGCCAATACACATCCGTGAAATACAATTCACTATAAACGGTTTGCCAAGTCAGAAATCCGGAAAGCCGGCGTTCTCCCGATGTTCGAATAACAAGATCAGGATCCGGCATGTCCGGCCAATACAAATGTTTTGCAATGGCGCTTTCGTCTACAGACTCCGCCGAAACGCCTGCCACCATAAGAGACTTTACCGCATCAACGAGTTCGAATCGCCCGCCGTAATTCAAACAAATTCCAAATGTCATGCGATCAAAATCTTTAGTCGCTTCTTCCGCGTCGTCAATCAACTTCTGAATCTTTTTTGAGAAGCCTTCTTTTCTTCCTAAGACGCGCAGACGCACTTTTCGTTCAATGAAATAATTTAATTCTTTTCCGAGCGCCTGCTCAAGAATCGCCATGAGAAAATTCACCTCCGTTTCGCTCCGCTTCCAGTTTTCCGTTGAGAACGCAAAAACGCTCAGTGACAAGACGCCTCGTTCAAGACACCAGTCGCCGATGCGCTTCATGTTTTCATAACCCTCACGATGACCTTCAACAGACGAGAGCCCCTGCTCATGCGCCCATCGGCGGTTACCGTCCATAATCATGGCCACGTGACGGACCACCGCTTCTGACTGATCGGACATAATGTTGTAAGGATAGGGATTTTTTTCTCTTCGGTCAATGCGCATAAAGAGCTGGATCCATGGACAAAAGCAATAAAACTGCGTATTCTGACGCCCATGCAACGTATCGATGGAAAACGACTCGCGCAGACCATTCGCGAAGAAGTCAAAAAAGAGGTGCAAACGCTTAAAAAAGCGCCTGTTTTGAATGTCTTGCTCGTAGGAGAAGACCCGGCCTCAAAGCTCTATGTCCATTTAAAGAAAAAGGCGGGGGAAGAAGCCGGTATCACGGTGAACATCCACCACCTGCCGGCGGAAACGCCCGATGAACAGCTTTTCGATTTGGTTGAAGCTTGGAATCAAGATCCGAGTGTTGACGGTATTCTTATTCAAGTCCCCCTTCCGGATGGGCATAATCAAGATGAACTTACAAAATCCATCTCTCCGGAAAAAGACGCGGATGGTTTTCACCCATCACATTTTGAAGCACTGAAGCAGGGAAAGATCACAATCATTCCGCCGGTGCATGAAGGAATTCTTCGCCTGATTAATGAAACGCCGCTTAAGCTCGCCGGCGCGCAAGGCATTATTCTTTCCAAGTCAGAAACATTTGCCGCACCGCTTCAACGTCTCCTTGGAACCGCTGGGATGAGCATAGAAGTTATGCCCCCAGATGAAATCGACGAAGAGCAGCTCAAGGAAGCCGATCTCGTTGTGAGTGCTGTAGGAAAACTCAATTTCCTTAAACCGGACATGGTCCGCGATGATGCGGTTATTATTGATATCGGAACGAACAAAACAAGAGAAGGAAAAACCCAAGGCGATGCAAATCTAAAAACATTTGAAAACACGGACGTCTGGATTACACCTGTCCCGGGTGGCGCCGGTCCTATGACTATTGCCCTGCTTTTAAAAAATGTCTTGAAGATCGCAAAGTCGAGAGCCTAAGCTACATTTCCATTCCTGAAGGGTTCGCACGGCGTGCGCGACTGGTACGTGTCTGCCAAGCGGCCGTGTAAACGGCGAGAATATAAATCAGAATAATCACAAAGCTCTGCCACGTGAAGTTTTGAAGCGCACCGATAAAAGAACCTCCCGTAATCACGGCCCACAAGCTAAGTTCAAATACAATTTCAACAACAACAAATAGCCCCGTCACGATCCCCGCTTCGGTCCAGGTAGGCGAGGTTCGTTTTGCAAATACCCATTTCGCAAACAAGAAGGTGATTAAAGCATGGAAGATATAGGAAAGCGTGATAACGCTCGCTTCTTGTGGAAATGGGCTTGCGTCGAAATAGCGAAGCGAGGTCAGCAAAGTGGTGAGAACGAAAAATCGCACGAGCGTAATATAGAAAACGCGGAAAATAAATTTGATCATAAGCTTTCTCGGCTAAACAATTTTTGAAAAATACCGAATAGATATACTGATATCACGAAAACCGTCATGGTTGAAACGAGGATGCGAGGAAGTCGCCGACGCAACTTATGAAATTCTTTCAAAGCAAGCAAAGAAACCATGATGCAGTTCACACCGATAAATACCGCCCCCACAAAACCGATGGTAGAAAGAAAATCACGCGCGATTAAAATAAAAAGGGCAAGCGGCGTCAGCAAAGCAATCGCGGTAGATTCATGCGCGTTTAACTTATAGTCATCACGAAGAGCCGCCTCCAAATCTTTCGCCGTCGCAATATAGGAAGTTGCAACCGCCAAGAATCCCAATAACGGAATAAGCCAAGACCACATATTCGGCAAAACAGAAATAAGTTCCGCGCTGGTTCGAATTGGATACCCGCGTGCCGCGAGATACATCATCACACCAAATCCCCAAGAAAAGAGCGCCGCTATCCCCGTGCCAATCGTCACAGCACCATAGGATAAACTCCGTTTCCGTTCGGTGAGTTCAACAACTTCTGAAATAATGGAAAGTCCGCTTAAAGAAAAAAGAAAAACACCAAAAGGAAGAAGCCAGCCCGTTGGCGAGCCAATCTGAATAAGCGATACATCTACAAATGGACTCACAACGACTACCGCAAGTACTAATCCCAACAAAAGAAGTCCTGTCGCGTAGAATTCAACCGCTGCAACAAAACGCAGTCCAAACAAAACAGTTAACGCCCCAAAAAGCCAAAACGTAAGCTGCCAAATAGAAGTTGGAATTGTAAGGCCAGCATGTCTCGCAAGAATGGCAAAAAACTCGCCACCTAAAATAATATAAGCTACGTTTGAACCGATGATCTGAAGCGGATAGCTCAGAGTGGCTATGCGGAAGCCAAACGTTCCAAGTCCGTCACGCACATAGCCGGGAAGACGAAGATTTTTCTTGCTCGCAAGAATAACTTCGACATACAACAGATGCGTAACAATAACGAAGGCAGACAAGAAAAAAAACAAAAAAGTCCCCGGCCAAAATCCAACACGTGAAAAAGTTGCAGGTAAAGCAATAATGCCGGCCCCGATAATGGTTCCGGTCATGGTAAGAATCGCTTTTCCGAAAGAACGACTTTTCGATGCCATGTTCGAATTATAGCAGACTTTTCTATATCTCTTGCGTCGTAAAACAAAATAACAGTGGAAAACAGGCTTCCATGTCCCCGCGCTCTTCTTTTCCACACCCTATCGCCAGTTACCAAACCGATTATGTCCTTGTCCTCTTCGCGCGTCCTGCTAAGATGCGAGCATATGGCAAATATGGAACGTCTGACCCCCCAAAATATTGAAGCGGAGCAATCTTTCCTCGGTTCGCTCCTCCTCGATAAAGATGCCATGGTTCGCGTCGCCGATGCGCTCCACCCGGATGATTTTTATATCGACAATCATCGCCGCATTTTTGAAGCCATGATTGATCTGTATCGGCGCAATGAACCGATCGACCTTCTCTCTCTTGGAAACAGGCTTCAAGAAAAAAACGAGCTTGAGACCATCGGCGGACGTGCGGAACTTATCGCGCTTTCAAACGCCGTGCCGACGGCAAGCCATATCGTTCATTATGGAAACATCATCCAGAAGAAAGCGACACTCCGCCGCCTCTTACAAGCCGCCGGTGAAATCACCGCGCTTGGATATGATGAAGCGGAGGACGTGGAAAAAATCATGGATGAAGCGGAGAGCAAACTTTTCAATGTTTCCCAACGCTTTCTCAAAAGAAGTTTCACGGCCATTAGCGACGTGCTTACAACCGCCTTTGAGCGCATCGACGAATTGCATCGTGAAAAAGGCAAGCTCCGCGGTATCGCTACCGGCTACACAGAGTTGGATAATATACTCGGCGGCCTTCAAAAAAGCGACCTTATCGTACTTGCAGCACGTCCTTCCTGCGGAAAAACCGCTCTCGCACTTGATATTGCACGTCACGCCGCCATAAGAGGCAAAATTTCCGTTGGACTCTTTTCGCTTGAAATGAGTAAAGAACAACTCGTAGACCGTATGATTTGTTCGGAAGCGAATGTGAATCTCTGGCACATGCGCACCGGTCAGCTTCAAGACGGAGGTCCGAATGACGAATTTCCCCGCATTGGTCATGCACTTGGTGTTCTTTCGGAAGCGCAGATTTATATTGATGACTCCGCAAATGCGAATATCATGGAAATTCGGACAAAAGCGCGACGTCTTCAAATGGAACATGGTCTTGGCCTTCTTGTTATCGACTACTTGCAACTCATGGAAAGTCGAAACAGTTCCGAAAACCGTGTTCAAGAAGTCGCGGAAATTACCCGTGGTCTTAAATCTATCGCGCGCGAATTAAACATCCCGGTTCTCGCCCTTTCACAGCTCTCACGTTCCGTGGAGCTACAGAAGCCAGCTATTCCACGACTCGCCCACCTTCGAGAATCCGGATCTATTGAACAAGACGCAGATGTCGTGATGTTTATCTATAGAAAAGCCGCCGACAAAAACTACCGCCCAGAGGATCTATCTCCTGAAGAACAGCATGTAGCGGAAATTCACATTTCAAAACATCGTAATGGTCCCGTGGGCGTCGTGAAGCTTTTCTTTGATGCCCCGCGTGCCTCGTTCCGCAATCTCCAAAAAGCCACTCCAGGCGCGCCTCTGCCACCGCCGGGCATTAAAGCTCCAGAGGCGCCAATGCCTACACCCTCAGGATTTCCAAGCCCTGCGGGTCAAGGCTCATCCGCACCGTTCTAAACATGACAATCCTTCATTATTTTGCTAAAATCATACAAAGATATGACTTCAATGTTTAACAAGCTCAAACAATTCAAAGACCTCAAAACCCGGGCGAAAGATATTCAAAGTACACTCGCACAAGAATCCGCAGAAGGAACAGGCGGCTGGGGAAAGGTGAAGGTAAAAATTGATGGAAATCAGCAAGTGCTTTCCGTGACCATAGATCCGGAAGCTCTCAACGACAAAACGAAACTCGAACAATGGATTCGCGAAGCAATGAATGATGGCGTGAAAAAAATTCAGCAAATCATGGCGAGGAAGCTCAAAGATGTGGGCGGTCTTGATCTTGCCTCTGAGTTTAGTGACATTATGAAGAAGTAAATTATTCATGCCTCAGCTCCCCGATTCAATACGAAATGCCGCGGCCGCATTCGATACCTTGCCGGGCGTTGGGCCTCGGGCGGCTTTGCGTTATGCATACTGGCTCGTCACACAACCGAAAGAAGCGATCGGAAGATTTGCCCGCAGCGTTCAGGGTTTAGCTGAAGGCTTGACCATTTGCACGGAATGCGGACAATGGTCCGACCGTTCCGTATGCGCTATCTGCACAAACACGGAACGAAATACTTCCGTTCTCTGCGTCGTTGCGACAAGCCCCGATGTACAAAGCATCGAAGACACCGGCGCATTCAAGGGACGCTATCACGTACTCGGCGGAACCCTGGACCCGATTGAAGGACGAACACCGGACACACTTTCCATTCAAAAACTTCTCAAAAGAATTCAAGCCTCTTCGGATCGGGTAACCGAAGTCATCCTTGCGTTGAACACGGATGTTCCGGGAGACGTTACTGCTTTGTACCTAAAACAGCAGCTCGAACCTCTTCAATTAAAAGTTACGCGCCTTGCTCGCGGCCTGCCAACGGGCGCAGCACTCGAATACGCAGATTCCATGACACTTGCAGACGCAGTAAAGAATCGGCGGGAATCATAAAAAATAAGGTTCAAAAAAAGAAGCCCTTTCGGGCTTCTTTTTTATTAGAAAATTTTCGCAATTTTGATTGTCGTGAAAGGCTGACGGTGACCGAAACGTTTTGTGTAACGGCTCTTTGCCTTAAAGTGAACAACTTCAACCTTTTTTGCTCGGCCTTCGTCGAGAACTTCCACCTGAACCTTTTTTGCAAGCAACGGCATTCCAATGTCGAGCTTGTCGCCATCAGCCGTTAAAAGCAATTCCACCTCGACTGTATCGCCTTTTACGGCATCGAGTTTTTCCACTTTTAACACATCGCCTTCTTGGACGAGATACTGTTTTCCTCCGGTCTTTATTACTGCAAACATAGGGGTTTTTGAATGCGAGTAGTTTACAAAAA
>PCSZ01000030.1:0-9316 GCA_002786495.1 Candidatus Uhrbacteria bacterium CG22_combo_CG10-13_8_21_14_all_47_17
TTGGGTCGGATACCTATGACAAATCGTTTAATTCTATAAAAAAGATGAGCCAATGGGCCTGGGATCATCCAGAGTTATTTGCGACCTCAATTGCTCAAGACGCGCTCAGTAAAACCCTGGTTTACGGGTCGCGCGATCAAGACGTGCGAACATTGCAGGAATGGCTTGCAAAAGATGAGGGTATATATCCAGAAGCACTGGTCACAGGATACTTTGGGACTCTAACGCTTCAAGCGGTTCAGCGCTTTCAGTTGAAATACGGCGTTGTGAAATATTCCAGCGACACAGGCTACGGTATTGTAGGACCAGCGACGCGTGCAAAAGTATATGAATTTGCGGTTGGAGGAGCACAGCCTGCTACCAAAGCAGATCCAGCGCAAGTTTCCGTACAGAGCGTTCCAAGCAAAATTCAACAGACGCTTGTGTATGGACAGGTAAATGATCAAGTTCGTTATTTACAGTCCGTTCTGAAGAATGATAAAGCGGTTTATCCGGAGGGAATCGAAAGCGGATTGTTCGGCCCTTTGACGCTTCAAGCGGTTCAGCGCTTTCAGTTGAAATACGGCGTTGTAAAATCTTCCAGTGACACGGGCTACGGTATTGTCGGGCCGGCGACACGTGCGAAGCTTCAAGAGTTCGCAGCAAATCAAAATGCATGAGCAAGAAACCTCCTAAGCATCGGCATAAAATCTCGGGACTGCTCGTTATCGTGATGGCGGTTCTTTTTAGTTTTGCCTTCCTTTTTGCTTGGTCCGCACAGTCTTTTTCTTGGGGCTTTTCTTCAATACGTTCCACGATTGATGAGTACGCAACCGCTTCAAACGCATCAGATGTATGCATGACAAAACACACCTGCGGCGAGGCCGACGGCATTCCACCGGATCCTGCGCATCCCGGATCCGTAGAAATCCCGGTGCTCATGTTTCATCATGTTCGACCGTTGTATCCGTGGCTGAATGCGAAGGAACGGTTGTACACTATCACGCCGCAGCGACTGAAAACGCAGTTAGAAGAAGCGCTTTCCGCCGGATATCATCCAATTTCACTGGAAGAATTTGAATACGCGTTAACAACCTCGACGCTTCGTTTACCGGAACACCCAATTTTACTGACATTCGATGACGGCCATCGCGGACATTATCAGTATGTCTTCCCGCTATTAAAAACATTGAATATCCCCGCCACATTTTTCATTATCGCTGACAATAATATTTTAAATGGATACATGACGAATGACATGATTAAGGAAGTATCCGAGAGCGGATTAGTTAATATCGGCTCTCATACAAGAAGCCACATGCTAATGCAGTACGGAAAGTTGAGACGCGATCAAGAAATAGCCGGTTCAAAATTCGATCTCGAAACTCTCCTAGGAAAACCCGTGACGGCTTTTGCGTATCCCTACGGAGCAATGTCAAAAACAATTGAGAAAGAAGTGAAAGCAAGCGGTTATGACCTTGCATTCCGTATCGGTCCGGAGGTCATCCATACCTCATCAACACGCTACGGCCTTCGGAGAATTCAAGTAACGCAGACGGATGCTATTCCCGGCTTGATCAAAACCTATACGCCAAAAAAGTAAGGCATTTCATTTGTCGTCGCTATCGCTGCTCCAACTCGACCAATTCAGTTCTGTGGTGTCGGCTTCCTCGCTAAATAGTTGTCCCTGTTCATTTATATGTATTTCGTACAACGTGCTGTTCTGTATTTCTTTGGAAATAAAGTAATGGCTTTTGGGTTTGACGTCCATCATTTCCGCGGTTGGATTTGCTTGCTGGAGTGTAGTGGAAACAGCCGCTAAAACTTGCGAGTAGGCGTAGGGCTTACCTGGCTTGTGCTGACTGCACCGATTTTGTAGCGAGCTAAAAGACCCCAGGCGCGATTGGAGTGGATTTGGGCAAAAATTCCCGTCACTTCTCTTTCGCGATTTGAAGTGATCGTGTGCGATCCGCTCACATGGAATCTTCTCCCATGTTGGTGTGCTTCTCGAGAAGCAGTCCAACGAGCAGTTCACCGTCGGGCGCGTGCGTGCAGGGGATGGTCAGAGCGCCGCAACCCGCCTCCTGGAATACCCAGGCGTCGTAGCCTTCGGGGCAAAGCCCGTAGGTCGGCTTACCGAAGCGTGGCTGGAGCTTGATGAGACCCACTCCCTCTCGTTCTTCCCCGTCCAAGGTCACGGTTCAGCCGCGCTTCTGTCCGGCCGGAACCGCCTTCATTTCGAAACTACTCATTTCAGATCCTCCTACGACATTGTTTACTGCCGTTGCCTGAATGCATCGCGCCTTCAGACAGGGGGCGCGGTCACATAAAGAGGGGAAAGGATCAAGGCGTACTGCGAGGCATGAAGAAATATAGAGAATATTCGGTTGAGAAATCTTGACTTTTAGGAGGTTTGTGCTTCTATGGGTATGTTCAGTCCACAACGGTCTGATAAGTGGAGGAGAGATGGTTTATGCCTTGCTATTTGGGGCTACAGCGGCGCTCATTCAATTTGGAATTTGGTTGTTCTTGAGCAGGATCACCTACAAGCAGCGCTTGAGAAAGGCGCTTGCAAAACGTGGGCTTGCGGAGCTGAGCATGAGAGAGAGATTGGGGGTTTGGTGTTCGTATGTCTTCGAGATCATGACGGGCATCGTTCTCTTTGCAAGCTCCTATTACGGGGTTGCTGCCTTTGGGGGCACCTCTCGGTCGATCTCCGCCACGTTCTTTCTCTCATATATATTGAGTACCGCCGTGTATTCTTTTATTTGGAGACAGCTAGCTCGAAAGAAGTCTTTTTAAGATGATGCATCATTTCAATCGTGAGCATCATCAAAACCATCGCCCGTTCGGAGTCATATCTGTCGGGCGTTTTTTTATTTTGTATTTTTTACGATGTGTATTGCCTCCGGAGGAATGGTTGATTCGTAATGGACTTCATGAATGGCTGCTGCATCCATCGGGTTTGGATTATCTGGTTCCGCTGTTCGTAAATAATTATGGACGCGCGAAGGCGTTAGATATTGCGTATCAATGTCAAGGACAACTAAATTGTTTTGTGTGGTGTTTTGCGTAATTCTTGCGACAGCGATAGCAAAATCAATGTCATCGGATAAGGTAACGACTTCTTCATCTTCGAGCAGAAGTTTCGCCGGATTTAATCCTTCGCGCAGGATGGCCTGCGCATGTTGTCGGGTAGTAACATGATATATTTTTTCCGGAAGAGGCTTCCGACGTTTTTCAAAGCGCGCCTCCTGCTTATCAAGGGCATCAAGTTTATGCATCATGGCTTCATGCTCTTTCTCGATCGCTCGCATGAGCGCTTCCGCATCCATCGCGGGTTTTTCGTGGTCCATAGTTAGTAGCAAACAGTATAGCATCTTTTACATTTTAGAGGCATATTGCTAAGTTGGGCGCGTACAAAGTCTGTTGAGATATTTCATTATGGAAAAAAGCCTTTCTGGAAATGCTGCGGGAAAAAAGCAGCGTTTTGCAAACAACCCTCCAAAAGTCCTCGTAGCAACATACACGAATGAAGGGCTTAAGTTTCAAATGGTTTTAGGTCCACTGAAGTTTGAACCAAGCAAGAGGGGACGGAGACCGGTACTTCCAGTTGACACGATTTAAACCAAGACCGCCCGAAAGGCGGTTTTTGGATGCCGTTTTCACCACTTGGTTGCCCTTGTGGCGAGCTTTGTACCGAGGATCAACGTTTGACCCATCTTGCACCTTGATCCAGCCGTTTGACCAAATTTGAACCCTTGGGACGATTTGCTTAAGTTAAGCAAATTTAAGTGATCATTCCTCCGGAGGAAACTCCTCTTTGACCCTTTCCCGGAGATCATGCGTGTTTCCGTGACTAAGCAACCCGAGATAGGATGCCAACGACGATTCGGCCTGTTTTTGTCTTAAGTTCCGGAACATCCTCTTTTTGGTTGACGTCCTCGGCACCCGATGATGCGGAAAATGCACCCAACCGAGGAAATCAACGCCGGACGCCCATGTTTTTATAAACACTTTGTCCAGATGCAGGGACAGCTTAAGTCGCGTCTCGAGAAATGCCGATATTTTCGGGAGAAGATTTTCCAGGTATTCCTTGCTCTCATGCAGAATCACGAAATCGTCCGCATACCTGACGCAATGAGTGACTTTCATTTCCCGTTTCAGAAAGTGGTCAAACTCATCCATGTAGATGTTCACCAAAAGTTGACTCGTAAGATTGCCCAAAGGCAAGCCTATGTCCGGCCTGTCCTTGGTGTGGAAACTCCTGACTACTTTGCTCAACAGTAAGATCGTATTTCCGCTTTTGATATGTTTCTTCAAAATATTGCCAAGAATTTCGTGGTTGATATTCGCGAAGAATTTTTTGATATCGCATTTCAAGACCCAGACTGTCCGCGTATGATTACGCGAAACCTTACGAGCTTGATCGCGGAAGCGGTTTATCGCACGGTGCGTGCCTTTGACGCGCCGACAAGAGTACGAGTCGAAAATAAATTTGGGGTCGAAGTACGGATACAATATCCGGTATATGGCGTGATGCAGAAGCCGGTCCCGAACGCTCGCTTTATGAATGTCACGCGGTTTCGGATCGTTGATCCGGAATGCCTTATAAGGTCCGTGTTGGTAGGTCTTGTCGAAAAGCTCGCGGTGCAAGGCGAGAATATTGTCGGTCAGATGAAGTGAAAATCGTTCAATGTCTTTGCGCCCACGCTTATTTCGTAGAAATTCGCGCCACGCCGCGAGTAAGTTTTCTACGGAAATGATATTATGGTAAATATGAATCGACAAGTGAATTCTCCCCCCCCCGATTTTCAACTCCGCCTCGATTTTGAATCGAATCAAAGAGGGATATTTGATTTGGGTTAATATTGTTCCTCATATCGCCAAAGGAGCCCGGTATACCATAGGCTCTAGAATTGAAAATAAATTCCTCGATCTGCTCGAGCTTGCGTATGTCGCTTATTTTACCGAAAAGGAGAAGAAAGCGGGAAAGATAGCCGATTGCATATTGGTATTGGACACGCTTAAATTCCTCGTTTCGGTCGCATGGGAAGGCAAGCTCATTTCAAACAAGCACTGCGAAGACGTTTCTTTAAAGCTCGAGGAAGCGGGCAAGATGTTCGGGGGCTGGAAGAAAAATCTCAATAATCCCGAAAAGAAAAACCGCGACGTGTAAGCCGCGGGAAAGAAAAGAGTTTCGGAGACGGAACACGAACTTGTTGTCCGGATTCCACTCGTTGTCGGGTTTCGCCCAATTGTCGTTCAGCCACAAACCGTCGTCGTTGCGTTCCAGCTTGAAGACGTTCGGGTTGCCGTCAGAGTCGGTGTTGTGCGGCACGTCATCCGTGACACTGTCCATCTGGTGCGCGTGGCGCAAAAGACCGGACTGTATTTTATGCGTGATCGAGAATCAACCGACGCGTCGCACCAAGTATTTTCTTTTTTGTTGACTGACATGCGAATCCTCTCCGCCAAGCCTTGACCGGGCGGACTCTCAATTCGCATGAGCCGGAAGGGTCTTGAAAAACCGTAGCCGTTCAATGTAACCTATCTGAAACCAGTATAGCAAAACCCTCTTGATTTAAAGATGAATTTTTGCTAAAGTAAGGTCATGGAAAAGCATCCGTTACACCTCAAAAACCCCGAATTGCAGACATCTCCGGAGGTGAACCGAGCCGTCAAGCGGCAGGAGTCTCGCACCGGCGAAAAGATGCCAAACGACCCGGCCGAGCGCATAGAGGCCTATATGGATCGGCTTGAGAACATCTTTCTCAATCCGGACGAACGTAAGCGCGAACGCAATCTCGAAATGTTCCGGGACAAGATTTATGACGCGCTCATTATAAAGCGTGAGAATTTTCCGGACAGCTATTTTGAACTCCAAAAACGCATCGCGCGAGAACGCGGACAAGCCGTAGAAGAAATTCCGGAAAATGTCCGCGAGCAGATGATGGACGTCGCCATCGAGGATCAGAAAGCGTCGCTCGACGCATGGATGGATTACCTCACCTCCGACGATGCCGTCTATCCGGCGTGGTTTAAATATTTCGTTTGGAGAAACGTCACCAAACTTTCCCAATTCGACAAGGAACGTGGTGAATTCAAGAAACGCACCGACAGCACGGTCGCGCCGTATCCGGATATCTACCGCGAACCACTCGCGCAGATCGCCGACATTTATGAAAAAATAAAAGCGGACAATAAGAACCTCAAAGAACCGGAGATCAAGGAAGTCTTTTCAAAGAAGTTTTCGAACCTTTATGCCGAGCTCATTTCAAAATCCCTCGCCGCTTCGATGGAGAACCGCGAGGAAATTCGCGGAGAATGGGTGAAATACGAGCAGGGGAGAGGCGGCGATGCGGAGAAGCTTTTTCAATCGCTCGAAGGCAAAGGCACCGGTTGGTGTACTGCCGGACATTCCACCGCTCAAACGCAGATAGAGAGCGGTGATTTTTATGTGTACTACACCAATGATTCAAACGGCGAACCGACTCAGCCTCGTCTTGCCATTCGCATGGATGGAGACAAAAGGATCGGTGAAGTGCGTGGAATTCAACCGCATCAAGGTGTCGAACCTGTCATGCAGGAAGCTCTCGATAGCAAGCTTTCGGAATTCGGAGGAGAAGCCGATGTTTATCGCAAGAAAAGCGAGGACATGCGAATGCTCACCGCTCTTGAGAAAAAGCGTGAGAATGACGAACCGTTCACCAAAGACGATCTTGTTCTGCTCTACGAAATCAACGGAACTATCGAAGGCTTCGGATATCAGAAAGACCCGCGCATCGCCGAGCTTCGCCAAGGAAGAAATACTGAGGAGGATATGCTCGTCATTTTTGAATGCACCAGAGACGAGATCGCTCACGTGCCGAGCCAAATAAATGAAAATACCAAGGCGTATGTCGGACAGCTCGAACCGGGCATATTTCAAAAACTGCCGGAGAATATCGAACATGTGTATACGTCTTTTCCCGACAAGAAAATTCGCAGAGAGAACGTCGAGATAGGAGGGAAGTCCGCAGAGCAACTTATCTCCGAAATGGAGGCGGCCGGTGTATGCATCTTCGACTCCGCAAAATCAATGCTCAAGAATAGGGAATTCGTGCCGGGTAAAAATCGGGAAGAAGCCACGTTTATTCGACTTACCTACGCCGATCTTGGATTCAAGGGAGTTGTCACGATTGATCAAATCTATGAGCGTGCTCAAAATCTCGGATTGGAACTGTGTCCTGCCGATGCCGGTCCCAATTATCGTTTGAAGTATCGTAACCAACCTTTGCATGAATGGTTTTTTATGGGCATGAAGCCAATCGCCGGCTCTGGCGGCCCGGACGTCTTCTCGCTGGGGAACAGCGGAGTCGATTTGTGGCTGGACGGCGATGGTTGGGCGACGCCCGGCAGCGAGTGGGGTCCGGGCAGCGTGTTCGTGTTCCGTCTCCGCAAGTCTGGATCTTAAATCTTTTGTATCTTTATAACTTTTGACCCTTTGGTTCTTGGGTTCTTTGATCCTTTGCATTCGCTTGCGAAGCAAGCTCGCGCCAAATTTTGAAAGTTTTGGACGATCCGCTTAACTGTTCTCCTTATCATGCACGTTTTCTTTTTGTTCGGATGTAGCTTTTCCTCTTTCCGCTTGCCATTGCTCGAACATAATCTCGCAAAGCATATACATCTGATCCCGAATTTCCTCAACTTCCTTATCGGAAAGCTTTGGATCATTCAAAAGCTCTTTTACTCGGGTTTCAACCGAGGAACAAAAAAGCAATCAGACCATCGACACTCAAATCCACGACATTGGTGGAATGATGCAATATGCCATCAATCACAAATTGCCGATCCCGGACGAGTCGATGATGTTTATTGACGATGGTTTCAGCGGAGCAGCACTGATCCGTCCAGCACTTACAGCCTTTCGTGAGTATCTGAAAACGCATGACGACGTCGCATATTTCTTAGTCTATGATGCCGACCGAATCGGCCGAGACACGTATAACCAGCTCATCATCCTCGAGGAGCTCAAAAAGAAAAACGTTACCATCCATTTCAAGACCGGAGAGCTCGTCGACTCCAAATGATAAATTGCTCTTCACCGTCCTTAGCGCGTTTAGTGAGTTCGAGAGAGCGAAAATAATGGAGCGAACCCAGCGCGGAATGAAAAGGAGAATCGAGTCCGGGAAGTTTAACGGTGGTCGGCCGCTGTTCGGATACCGATACAATTATGCGATCGGCAAACACGAGCTCGATGAAACCGAATCCAAGGTGGTGAAAATGATTTATGACTGGTACACAGAGGATAAGTTCAACATCAGACAAATCCAAGCGAAACTGTTTGAGCTTAAAATCCCCACGAAATACGATGCTCTGAAAAATACCGAAAAGAATCGGAAGATGAAAGGATTGAAAAAGTTTCCGCTTGGGTGGTGGAGCGAGGTGACCATACGAAACGTTTTGGCCAACGAGGTCTATACCGGACGGTGGTATTGCTGTAAAAATCAGACTATAAAACTGGATGTGGCAAATCTCCGGACTGGGAAGCCGAAAGTAAGGCAAATCAAAAGAGCCAAAGAGGAATGGTTTCCCATAGAGATACCGAGGATCGTTTCCGATGAACAGCACAAGAAAGGACTCCTGCAAGCGAGAAAGAATCTTATGTTCGCCAAACGATGCACCAAACAGACATATTTATTGCAAGGACTTATCCGATGCGGTAAAGACCATCTAAAGTATTGCGGTCATCAAGAAAAGAGCGGTGTCATTTATTACTACTGCAAGAGCCGGATGAACAATAATCCGGTAGAGAATTGCCATAGTCCATACTTGCGAGCAGATCAAATCGAGCCGATGGTTTGGAATACGGTACAATCCATTTTGAAAAATCCGGAAGATGTTTTTAACACTTTCCGTGACGAATCCATATTGAATGAAGAACGAGCTAAAAGTATAGAAGGCCGATTGGATTATATCTCAGGTGCGATCAAAAAACTGGAAGTGGCCAAGAAACGAATCACCGAAGCCTTTAAAGCCGAAGTAATGACGCTTCCGGAATTAAGGAAAGAGAAAACAGATATCGAGCTAAGCGAGGAGAAACTTATTTCCGAACGTGATGCTCTTATGATGAAGCTCAATGTTCAGCATGACGTAAGCGCAAAGATCGATCTCTTTAAGGAAACCTGCTATAAGTTTTTTGAGTAAAATAAATGATCCGAAAATAGTGACAGAACATCTAAAAAAAGATATAATCAAACTCTTAATTGATGAAGTGGTGATCGAAGGCGAGAGCGTCAAGATTTTTGCCACCATCCCTCTGCCGAACAAGATTCACGAACGGGAAATGGACAAA
>PCSZ01000030.1:9360-12932 GCA_002786495.1 Candidatus Uhrbacteria bacterium CG22_combo_CG10-13_8_21_14_all_47_17
CGGGAAATGGACAAAACTGACATTCCCGGTACTTTTAATGCTGTAGGCCCGGTAAACGAAACGAATATGACCAGAATTTGGAATAAACACAAACAAACAAATACCCCTCTTAAAAGAAAAGTCCTCGTTGGCATGTCCGGCGGGGTTGATTCGAGCGTGGCGGCGGCGCTTCTTGTAAAGGAAGGTTATCAAGTGGCTGGTGGATTTATTAAAAACTGGTCGGATACAAAAGATTTATGGACAGGGGAATGTGAATGGCGCGGAGAACGGCGCGATGCAATGCGCGTTGCAGCTCAGCTCGGCATTCCCTTGCTCACCTTTGACTTTGAAGAACAATACCGCGCGCGTGTTCTTGAGCGATTGTTTGAAGGATATGAAAACGGAATCACGCCAAATCCAGATGTCCTTTGCAATGAAGAAATTAAGTTTGGCCTCTTCTATGAAGCGGCGAGAAAAGCTGGTTTCGATTTTATCGCAACGGGACATTATGCCCGTGTTGCGCGTAATAAAAACAAACGCGCGCACCTTTTACGCGGCATAGATGCGAGTAAGGATCAATCTTACTTTTTATATCGTATACATCCTGAGGCGCTCGCGCATGCATTGTTTCCAATTGGGGAATATAAAAAAACGGATGTGCGCAAAATTGCGGAAGAGCTAAAATTGCCAACTGCAAACAAACCCGACTCACAAGGGATTTGTTTTATCGGAAAAATTGATTTCAAAGATTTCCTGCGCAAGCGCATTGAGTCGAAGCCCGGTACCATTGTAGATTCTGAAGGGAAAATTATCGGCGAACATGATGGACTTGATACGTATACAATCGGGCAGCGCCAGGGGATGGGCGTGAGCGCAGGCGGTCATGCCTGGTACATCGCTGCAAAGGATGAGAAAAAAAATGAACTTATCGTTGTTCCAAATCGGGAACATCCCTTGCTCTGTAAGAAAGAACTAAACGTGGAAGATTTACACTGGCTCAACCCGCTTCCGGAAGACGGAGTGGTTGATGTTGTTGTTCGCTATCATGCAAAGGCCATCCGGGCTAATGTACAGCTGAACAAAACAGCGCATGTCTTGTTCCAAGAACCGGTTTGGGCACCCGCTCCGGGTCAGAGCGCTGTCTTCTATAACGGAGACGAATGCCTTGGAGGTGGAACCATTTCCGAAGATTCGATATAGTTGCGTCAACTCCCATGAAAAAACCTGTACGTATTGAATGGATCTCTGTTCTTTATCTTGTCTTCTTTGTCTTGGCGGTTCTTGCGCCGTCCATGCAGACGAGGTCTTTGTTTGGATTTTCTGAGACGCAGCTTGAAGAGCTGACTATTTTTGCTTTTGGAATTGCTGGTCTCTTCACATTCACCGCTTATGAACGCCTGATGGAGCGAAGAGAAAAAGAGCGAGAACAAACAGAAATGGATTATAGCCGCGCAAAACACGAACTGATTGAATCGTACGCATATATTGGCTCCGTGAATCGCAAAATAGAATTGCTGAAAAAGATTGCGAACAATACGTCAAAGACCCTCACGGAAGCAAAAACCGTTCCAAAAGAAGTTCTGCAAGCGCTTGCCATGAATGCCTGTTTGTCTATTGGCGCAAAAGCTGCGCTGATTCGATTTGTGGATACGGAGAAGCTTCGGACGGAGGGGGAGTTCCTCTATTCAAGCAATGCGGAAATTATTTTTCGCGTACCGAATAAAGATTTGAAAACGCTTCGAGAACAAGGCGTAAGTCATGCCTTCATTCGATCTGAAGACGATCACGAGATTCTGGTTGTCCCTTCTGATCTTAAAAGCAATATGCTTGCGTACATCCTTATAAAACTTGATGGGGATGAAATTCGCGAGTTAGATGTGCCTCTTTTGAAAGTATTCGCAAATCAAGCAGAACTGGTATATCGCAGCTTTCGATCACCGCCGCCTAAAAAAGAGGAAAAGCCGCTTGCCCAGGGCTGAAATGCACGCTACTGTGCAGGCATAAACGCTATGACTGTCAATCAAATACGAGAAAAATTTCTTACCTTTTTTGAATCGAAGGGGCACAAAATCATCCCCTCGGCTTCTTTAATACCGGAAAATGATCCGACGGTTCTCTTTACGACAGCTGGAATGCATCCGTTGGTTCCATATCTTCTTGGGGAACCTCATCCAAGTGGAAAGCGCCTTGCGAGTGCGCAAAAATGTCTTCGAACGGATGATATCGAAGAAGTCGGTGATAACCGCCATCTCACCTTTTTTGAAATGCTGGGGAACTGGTCGCTGGGCGATTATTTCAAGCGCGAGTCTTTGGAATGGGCCTTTGAATTTTTGACGGATGAAAAACAGCTCAATATCGATCCGAAAAAAATCTACGTGACCGTTTTCGAAGGAGATGAAGACGCGCCGCAAGATAGTGAGTCAATTGCAATTTGGCAGGCATTGTTTGAAGTAAAAGGAATGGCGGCGGAAATGGGCGAAGCAAATAAAGATCTTCCGGCGACGGGAGAAAACGGTGCGCGTATCTACGCCTACCCAAAGAAAAAGAACTGGTGGGGTCCCGCCGGTCAAACAGGTCCTTGCGGACCGGACACGGAAATTTTTTATGATACCGGCTTAAAACATAACGAAGCGTATGGAGTGCATTGTCATCCCAATTGTGATTGCGGACGCTTTGTGGAAATTTGGAACAATGTCTTCATGGAATACTTCAAGGCGGAAGACGGAAGCTTCCGTCCGCTTGAGCAGAAGAACGTTGACACGGGCATGGGCCTTGAGCGAATGGCAGCGGTGCTTCAGGGAGTTCCCACGATTTTTGACACAGAGATTTTTCAAGCCATCTTCAATAAAGTGGAATCTTTGAGCGGAAAAACCTACGGAGCGAATGCATTCGACGACAGGTCGTTTCGCATTATCGCAGATCATATTCGTGCAGCGACCTTTGTCATCGGTGACACAAGAGGCGTGTCGCCTTCAAATATTGGACAGGGGTACATTGTGCGCCGACTCATTCGACGGGCTATTCGTGAAGCGCGCAAACTGGGTATCAAGGATGGCTTCACGCATCTCATTACCGATGTTGTGATTGGCGTTTTTGGAATGCAATACGCGGAGCTTGAACAAAACAGAGAGCGTATTGTCCATGAAATGAAACAGGAGGAAGAAAAGTTTGATAAGACGCTGGAAAAAGGTATGCATGAATTGGAAAAGATGCTCGCAAAAGGAGATCTTACCAGTGAGCAAGCCTTTGTTCTTTTTTCGACCTACGGTTTTCCGCTTGAATTAACCGAGGAAATTCTCGCGGAGCGAGGAAAACATATTGATCACGACGCTTTTCAAAAAGAATTTAAAAAGCACCAGGAGCTTTCGCGTACGGCGTCTGCAGGAACGTTTAAAGGCGGTCTCGCCGATCAGAGCGAAGAAACGACACGTCTTCATACAGCGACGCATCTTCTGCATGAAGCCTTGCGAGAGGTATTAGGAGACCACGTTGAACAAAAAGGCAGTAACATAACAGCAGAGCGTTTGCGTTTTGATTTTTCTCATCCGCAAAAAATGACGCTGGAAGAAATTCAGCGCGTGGAAGATATTGTG
>PCSZ01000019.1:0-6435 GCA_002786495.1 Candidatus Uhrbacteria bacterium CG22_combo_CG10-13_8_21_14_all_47_17
CCTTTCCGTTCAAATCAAGCAGAGGGCCACCTGAGTTCCCCGGATTAATCGCCGCATCCGTTTGGATGGCTCCTTCTATAATATCGGTTCCAAAAATATCTCCCGCAATAAGATTGCGATCTTTTCCGGAAATGACGCCTTTGGTAACCGTGTTCTGAAATTCGCCCAGAGCATTTCCAATGGCAATAACCGTTTGTCCAATGCGGGCGCCGTCACTGTCTCCAAGTTCAAGATAAGGAAAATGGTCCCCTTCAATTTTCAGCATCCCAAGATCAAGTACGGGATCAATAGCGACAACCTTTGCGACGTATTTTTCTCCATTTTGAAGAACAACTGTATATTCCGCGTTTTTATCTTGAATCACATGTTTATTTGTCGCAATTAAACCATCCGATGAAATAAAGAATCCGGTCCCACCGCCGATAAGCTGCTTTTGTGTTGAAGTTGATGCTGTTGATGAAGTATCCGGCTGCTCTGGAAGCGGAAAATTAAAAAAGGGATCATTGAAAAAATTCTGCCCCGTTCCGTCAGAGGCACTACTAAGCTGCGAAACGTCTGCGGAAATTTCAATGGAGACAACAGACGGGAGCGCACGTGCTACGACAGAAATGATTTGATCGTCTGATTCCTTGGGGTGTAATGCACTTACGGAAACGGAAGAACCCTGACCCACTTCAAGTCCATACGGCCCGATCCAGCCCGCGTGAAATGCATACGTCAAACCGATGCCCCCCATGGCGCCCGAAATGAGCCCGGCAGCGAATCCGACGAGAATAACTTTTGAAAAAAAACGTCCTTCTTTCATGTCCATACGAGCTATCCTACCCCCTCAGATGACACTCTTCAAGAAAAACACGCCTTAGCGTGTTTTTGATTCCTTTCCTGATTTTGCCTCAAGTCGCGAGAGCTCATCTTGAAATGTTTTCACATCTTCAAAGCTTCGATAGACGGATGCGAAACGAATATAAGCTACTTTATCAAATTGACTCAGCTCATTCATCACAATTTCTCCAATATCGGATGTTCTTACCTCTGCAGTCTTCAATCGCTGAATCCCACGTTCAATAGAATGAATGAGTCCGCGTACGTCCGCTTCCGTATGCGAACGTTTTTCTAGTGCGCGACGCAGTCCGCGCTCAAGTTTGTCGCGCATATACATTTCCCGCTCCCCGTTGCGCTTTACGACCCGCGTATCGAGAAGCTCACATTCTTCAAATGTGGAAAAACGAAATCCACATTCATCACATTCACGACGGCGGCGGACAGATGTTCCGTCTGGAGAGAGACGCGAATCCACCACGCGTGAATCGACGTGACTACAGACGGGACAATACATACCAAGTAGTTTACATCATTTTCTTTCGAATGAATGCGGGGATATCGAGCCCGTCATCCTCAGATGCTTTCTTTGAAGCGAGGGTTGGCGGAGGCGTCGGTTTCATTTTTTTATTCTCTGCCGCGTATTGAGGCTTGTTTACATGTGGCTGATGCATTGCCGGCTGCGGAAAGCTAGGTTTCTCTTCTTCCGGTTCTTCAACTACTTCTAGTTCTTCTTCTCGAGGCGCCGCCTGAAACTCTGGCATCACTGGCTTTTTTACAAAAGCATTCGGACGAGATGGCTTGTGAAAATCAAAACGTTCGAGGGGTTCCGGTGCGGTACTTGGTGTTGGTGCCGGCGCGGTTTTTACGCTCTGCGCTGGCATCGTTCCGGAAGACAAGATGTTTCGTGCGCCTGATTTGCTGGAACGAGATTCGAAGCCTGTCGCGATCACCGTTACCTTTACTTCGTCCTTCATTGAATCATCAATGATAGCTCCGAAAATGACCTTCGCCTGCGGATCTGTTGATTCCGTAATGACCTTGGCCGCTTCTGAAACTTCATACATACCCATATTGGATCCACCCGTAATTGTGAAGAGAATACCTTCGGCTCCATCGACGGAAACCTCAAGCAAAGGAGAAGCGATGGCAGCTTTTGCCGCATCGGCTGCACGATTTTCTCCATGACCATGACCGATCCCCATGAGCGCGCTTCCGCGGTCTGCCATAATCGCGCGGACATCGGCGAAGTCAACGTTAATAAGTCCTGGTACCGTGATGAGATCTGAAATTCCCTGCACGCCTTGGCGCAAGACATCATCAACAATATCAAAAGCTTCTACGAGAGATGTCTTGCGATCAATGATTTGTAAAATGCGATCGTTCGGAATCGTGATGATTGTATCAACATGCTCCGCGAGTTTTTCATGTGCATTTTCTGCGATCGTACGACGCTGCGCTCCTTCAAAAGCAAATGGGCGCGTGACAACCGCTACCGTAAGCGCACCGAGCTCTTTTGCGACAGATGCAATATAAGGCGCTGCGCCGCTTCCAGTTCCGCCACCAAGTCCGCAAGTCACAAAAACCATGTCACTCCCCGCAAGCATTTCTCGGATTTCCGTTTGGCTTTCCTCAGCAGCACGAAGACCCATTTCCGGATTCATTCCGGCTCCCAAACCGCGCGTGACCGTTTTTCCAATATGCAGTTTCTGCGCCGCTTGTGAGTGATGAAGTGCTTGGACATCCGTATTCATGGCGATGAAATCAACGCCTCGGATTTTTGCCGCAATCATTCGATTCACGGAAGCATTTCCGGATCCGCCAACACCAACGACTTTGATCTTCGCGAATGTTTCGATATCTGGTTTAATCTCTGCCATATTATGAGTACAAAAAATATTCAATCGTCCGTTTAATTAGCCAAAAATTTATTCATTAGGACCTCGTCCTACCATAGCGATCCAGAAAGACGTGGTCAAGAAACCGTCTGACAATGTCAAGCCCTCTGGATAAACCATAAAAAAGGACCGAGGACATAACCCTCGGTTTTCTCTCGTTTCTTGATAGATATAGCGTTCCTAAATGCTCCTTCGCTCGCTAGGGAATAAAGGACTTGAAAAGACGCTTTATCGGGGAGCCGATTTTTTTCACAAAACCTTCTCCAACGCCCGCGCCATAGCCCACTCCGCTTTCTTCTCCCCTTTCTGATTCGTATCCCCAAAGCATAATACCTATGGCTGTGCTAAAAGCTGGGTCCTGCGCGACTTCAGCAAGCGGTGTTGTAATTTGCTTTGCGCCGGAAACAGCCGCCGGGAGCCGCAACACTTCCTTTGCTACCTCTATTAATCCGTGAAGCTTTGCTCCTCCTCCTGTGAGAACCGCTCCTGCTGGGAGCATGCCGCTTCTGTCGATACGCGCGAGTTCTTCTTCGACTTTTTCGAAGATTTCTTCCGCGCGCGCCTGAGCAACTTCTGACATGAAGCGTGAAGAAACGATCTCGCTTTCTTCCGCGCCGATCGATTGCAAATCAATACTGTCATCGACACCAATAGCATCAGGCGTTGCGCTCACATAATTTCGTTTACAAACCTCCGCGATATCCAATGAGGTGCGAAGACCGATCGCGATATCATTTGTTATGTGATCAGAGCCAATAGGAATAACAGCACTGTGCAGAATATCCCCTTCTTCATAGACCACGATTGAAGTGGTGGAAGAACCGATGTCGATCATGACGACACCCAACTCTTTTTGGCGAGAAGAAAGCACGGCCTCAGCTGTCGCAAGCGGCGCATACACAAGTCCGCTTACTTCGAGGTTTGTTCTGATAACGGACTTTGTTAGATTTCGCACATGGCTCGATAGGCCTTGGATAATAAAAACATCCGCTTCAAGACGTATACCATGCATTCCAACGGGATCTTTAATCCCCGGCTGTCCGTCAATTGTGAATCGCGTTGCAATTGTATGTAAAATTTCGTAGTTCGCTGGATTCACGACACTTCTTGCGGACTCAAGAACGCGATGACAATCCTCTTCGCGGATTTCTCCATCGGGTCGCGAAACGCCAATAACGCCTTTTGCGGGTACCACCTGCATCATTACGCCACCAAGACCGATATAGGCTTCGCTGATAGGCAATCCAATTTGTCGTTCCGCCGTTTCAAGACAAGAAGAGATTGAACTCACCGCGTCTTCAAGCGACTTCACTGAACCTTTTGCAATGCCAAAAGAAGCAATTTCGACAGCGCCGATTAAATTCAAAACAGCCCGCTTATCTTGACCTATCGATAACTGACCCACCGCGAGTCGGATCGAGGAGCTGCCAAGGTCGAGTCCAGCGATTAGCCGTTCTTTCATAGAGATCGAATAAAAGTCATCACATGCGGGCCGATGATAATCACAGCCAACAAAAGGGCGAATAAAGCAGCAAGGAGGACCGCGCCTGCCATAATATCCTTAATATCAGCCACATATTCATGCAAACGAGGCTTCACTAAGTCTACCACGCGTTCAACACTGCTGTTGAGCAATTCTAGCACCAGAACCGACATAGCCACAAGCAGGAGAACTGAACGCTCCCAGGTTTGAAGCGGGAAGATAAATACTACTACGATCACAAGAATCGCGGCTAAGACCTGAAAGCGAAAACTACGCTCGGCTTTATACGCAACTGCGAGCCCTCTCAGAGCGTATTGAATACTTTTTATGAATGGGGGCTGTTTTAACATAAGGCTATTCTGTCACTGAATCCAAAATACGCTCTTGCAAACCAAACATGCGCGTTTCTTCAAGCTCCGTCGCATGATCATATCCCTTTAAATGAAGTACGCCATGAATCACCAAACGAAGAAGTTCTTCTTTTAAGGAAATGCCCCTTCGCTTCGCTTCTGACCTCGCGTAGAAAGGGCAGATAGCGATATCCCCAAGCTGTGCCGCCAGCCGACTCTTTTCCGGCTTCGGAAGCGGAATATCCGCTGGCGAAAAGCTCAAAACGTCCGTAACGCGATCCTTTCCGCGAAAGCCGCGATTCAGCATACGCATTTTTGCCGGGGGAATAAAAGAGAGGCTTACGCTAGACGCCTTCTTCATGCGAAGTGATTTTGCTAAAGCCTTCCCCGTACGCGTAAGATCTCGTGCGGATAATATAGCCGGGCGCGGTCCACAAATCTCGAAGGTAATCATGGAGTTTGCTGTGATGAAGTCGTCACCGCCGTAGTCGTCGCTTCCCCAGGAACCATTGTGCTCGTTGTCTGTATGAAATCTCCAGGACCAACTAGCGCATCATTTGTCGCCCCCGTAAGAATTGGCGCTCCCTTTAGCTCCAGAGAGTTGAGAATCATTTCATAACTCGTGCGATAGTTAATGAAATCTCTCGTCCCAAGTTCATAATGAATGACGAATATTTTTCCATCCCAGGCAAAATAGGTTGTCAGTCTATCGCCGCCAAGAAGACCTGTTAAAACTCCCTTTGTTGTTATTTCACGCGGTGGATTAGGGGCAGAATCCTTATTTTGTGCATCATACCAATCCCGAAGACTCAGTCCGCTCGCATTATTTTCGAGTTTGATGGTGAATGTTTCGCCGCTATTTGTGCGAATGGTTGCCGTAGCTCCATCAGGCGGAGTGAGCGTTGCTACCCAGTCTTTCGGAACGAGAAGACGCCAACCCGAGGAAGCTTGAACTTGCTTCACGATTCCTGAATCCATCAAACGCACAGGCGCGGTTGCCGCAGGATTATACAGATGAAAGACCTCATTCCCATCAAGAAAACCATCGCCATCCGTATCCGGGTTATGGCTGTCTGTTCCATACACCGCCTCTTCAACATCTGTAAGGCCATCCGAGTCAGAGTCAAGACCTCCCGGTGGAAGTGTTGGCGTCGCTACTTGAGCTGCGGCTCCCGTTTGAGCCGTCGCTCCATTTGAAGGAGAAGATTCTCCCCCAGGTCCCGTGGCAATAACCCGATAGGTATATGTGCGGTCTGGGACAACCGTCACATCAAGAAAGGTTGTGCTGTTGATTCCTAAATTCGTCAGAGGAATAAAGGTTCCCTGAAGACCTTCTCGTCTTTCAACGCGATAGCCTGTCTCGTCTCCAGACGTATCCACCCAATTCAAAGTAACGGCCATGGTTCCGCTGGCAGAAACAGCTGCTAGATTTGCCGGAGTTGTGGGAGCGGCAATGACAGGAGCCTCGGGCGTAGGCGGAGCTACGGGAGCCGGAGGTGGAAACAAGAGCGTGCGATTAAAATAGACAAAACCGCCTCCAACAAGAAGGATAAGAACACCTACAAGTACTACATATGGCCACACTCGTCTCTTCGGCAATGGTCCCATAACTTGCGGCGGTTGTTTTGGCGTTGGAACGGGCGCGGGTGTTACTTCCTTCTTTTTCTCTGG
The DNA here is from genome assembly GCA_002786495.1 of Candidatus Uhrbacteria bacterium CG22_combo_CG10-13_8_21_14_all_47_17. Classification (GTDB taxonomy): domain Bacteria; phylum Patescibacteriota; class Patescibacteriia; order 2-12-FULL-60-25; family 2-12-FULL-60-25; genus 21-14-all-47-17. The sequence goes on from PCSZ01000019.1 coordinate 6,222, forward strand.
CTCCGCCTTCATTTTGAGCGCCATCCCGTAAAATTTTTCAGGAATCGTAATAATTTCCGTTTTCTTCTTTTCAGAATAACTCGGTGATGACGACCCATTCGAAGCGGGTGTGCTGGGCGCGTTTTTTGGTGGTGGCGGAGGAAGAGCCATAAGTTATGTCGAAGCCTTCATAAATAATCTAACTACTAGGGAGTACAGTCTGCTTTTGCACAGA
>PCSZ01000019.1:6464-10198 GCA_002786495.1 Candidatus Uhrbacteria bacterium CG22_combo_CG10-13_8_21_14_all_47_17
AGGGAGTACAGTCTGCTTTTGCACAGACTCCAGGGCCACGCGGATCATATCCGGCTTTTACTTCCGCTCCATCGGAATAGCCATCTCCATCCGTATCAGCATTAAGCGGGTTGGTCGCATAGACCATTACTTCATCGCCATCCGTAAGACCGTCGCCATCTGAGTCCGGGTTTTGCGGATCAAGACCGAGTTCTAGTTCACGTGCATCGCTCAAACCATCGCCGTCTGAATCCACTTGTTCCGCGGGAGGCGTTGAAGTTGCTACCGTGCTTGTTGGGAGTTCACCCGTAATTGGCGTCGGTGCCGGAATATTTGCCGTATCAGGCGGAACCGTTACAGGTGTTGTTGTCGGTGTCGGGGCCGTTGTTGAAGGCACTGGTGGAATAGCTATCCCATCACCAGCGGAACTCGGAGAAGTTGGTACAGGCGGCACAACCGAACTCGGTTGAGTCGGAAGTGGCGCCGGTTTAGGTGCAGGCGTTCGAATCACAAAATACCAGAAAGCAAAAGCGGCAACAGCGAGTGCAAGCGAAATGGAAACCGTTATAAGAATAATCTTACCGATTCCTCCACTACGATGAGCAGCGGAAGCAGCTTGAGTGGAAGGCTTCTTCGCTCCCCCACTCTCCGATTCAAGTCCGGAGAAGATATCCTCAGGTTCATTGGTTTTTTTCATTGAATGTGCAGCCGCCGGAGTTGGAGGCATCGTAGAAATTTGCGGTTCATGTGCACGCGGAGGCGCCGGAGGCGGTACAGGTTTTGGAATTGGCGGTGCCAAAGGCTCTGCCGCGGGGGCTGGCGTAGGAGGTGGTGGCGTAGGCGTAGCACCTACAGAAGGAGTTTTGTCTTCAAAGGGAAGATTAGATGGAGGGTTTGCCATATATTTACTATACACTATGGAGTACAATTTGAATTTTTACACATACCCGAACCAAGAGGATCATATCCTTTCGTGATTTCCTCTTTGTCGGTAAAGCCATCGCCGTCCGTATCTGCCTTAAGCGGATTCGTTCCGTAAACCATCACTTCATTAAAATCGCTTAATCCATCGCCATCTGTATCTGGATTATGAGGATCAGCTCCAAGCTTCTGTTCCTCTTCATCTGTGAGGCCGTCACTATCAGAGTCTTGTGGTTTTACGGGCTGGCTTGTCGCCGTACTCGCTTCCAAACTTGGTCGACCACGTAAATTTACATCTGCTTTTAATGGATCCGATTTCAGAATCTCTACTTCTTCATAATCCGTATATCCATCTCCATCCGTGTCGCTTTCTTTTGGATTTGCTCCCAGCACAGCCTCTTCTTTGTCACTCAACCCATCCTCGTCCGAATCAACGGGGCGCGCATCGAGCGTCGCTTGCTCTTTTTTTACCAATTCGTCATAAGAGTCGACAACAACTCCGCTGCTTGTCGCTGCTCCAACGCTCGAAGAAGGCGCTTTGGATGAAGGGTTTGCCTGCAAATCTGCTGTTGCGCGCATACGAAGAAAAAGAACCAAACCCGTCAAGGTGATTCCGACGATTGCTGTTGCGCCAATAATGAGATAAAGCTGTTTTTTCGTCATACAATATCTGGATTATGGACTAGTCATTTGAAGCGGACCTGGCAGAGTTACAGGCCCCATTGGACTCTTGCCATAGATGTCTGAACCATTACAAAGCAGAAGACCCTTTCCACCGCCCGGAATTGTTATGGCGCCGCCGCCTGCGGATTGGGTAAAGACAAGCCAGTACTTTCCATCGGATGGGAAGTCTGACTCTTGCTCGTCGCGACAACCTGGATCTGTTGGGCGTGTTGTAGGCGGGGTCACAGAATACAGATGATCTTCCGTTACAATGCGAACCGTACTTGAAACTGCATCTTTATATGCCCAGGTTCCCTCTGCGAGAGCACTGAGTTCATCATAATCCACAACATAATAAGCGTAATTCCCCGTTACCGCCCAGTCTCCGCGCTTATATTTTATGCTCTCCGGAGCGATGTCGAATCCCCTGCAATTGGACGAGCCATTTGGATGAAAACACGCTAGATAGCCATGCGGATCCATCGTAGTAATATCTGGGTTACCGGGATAATCATAATAAACGTCCCCGGTCCTAGTCGACGAGCGCATAATACTTGGAAGAAGAAGATGAGCGTCCAAAAATCTTAAGCCTGGAAGCGCTCCATTCCATGTATAGACCACGAGTGTCTCCCCCCTTCCAACACGAGGTGCGAGATAAACATTTCCATTTCTGTCACCTAGACCTGCCTCTCTAAAGTTTGAGTACGCAAAACTCTTGGACTCAAACGACCAATAGCCGCCATTTACGCTCTCGTCGGGAGGCGTTAAGTCAGAGGGCCAGTCTTGACCATTACACTCTGGCCTTCCGCTTGTGGTACCCGTGCATGGATTATCCGTGTAGGAATCAATGATAATCCGATAGTTCGTACAGGCTGCGTTCTGATTAATAGTATTGAATGTAAATTCCCCGTTTCCATTCGTATTCACCTCTCCCACACGAACACCGCGGCTAAATAAGGTTACGCGTGCATTCGGAACAGGCTGGTTTGAATAAATAGCATCACGAACCTGTCCGCTAATCTCACCTGTTCCCGGCGTATCAACACAACGCTTACATCCATTGAAGCCACAGGAGGAGTCACATTGGATAACGTCCTGTCGTGCCGGATAGAGCGAGCGATGACAAACGTCGCCCGGAGTACAGGGCACAGGATCCGGAAGACAAAGCCGATCCGCATCATCCCCTGGCACATTCGTGGGCGTGTAGTTTGGCGGCACCCATTCGAGGTCACACTCACTTAAATCTCCCCCTGAACATGTGCGACAAGGGAACGTGGTCGAACACACTGTTTCGACACCCCCCGTCGAAATTCTTCTCAAATAGCCACGTCTTGCGCACTGAACCGTTTGTGCATAATCGTATCCTAACCCACGGCAACTTACACCCGCCAGCCCTTCCGTTCCGTCGCATTGTTCAGGCCCTTCTTTAATGCCGTTACCGCAGAACCCGCCGGAAGAGGCGACTTGGCGACAACTCGTCGAACAAGATGCGCAGGTTGAACCATAGTCAGCCACACAAGCACGCGTTCCGTTTCGTGAACCGTAGTCACATTCTTCTACGCCGTTTTGACGGAATCCGTCTCCGCAAACATTTGGTTTGCACTGGCTCGTACAAGCATCATTATTATTTGTATTTCCATCATCGCATTCTTCTCCCGCTTCACGAATGCCGTTTCCGCAGAATCCAACCGGCTCACATGCGGACCAGGTTTTCCATTTACAGGCATCAACCGCAGATTCCGTTGTCGTATAACATCCGCGCGTGTGCTGTGTCTCACGGCTGATACAGGTTCCGGTTTCTGCGGCAATGCCTAGGTCATATCTAGTACAGCTCGCATCGTCGGTACAGCTATCATCAAGCCTTCCATTTCTATCTCGGTCATTTGTACAGAGAAGCTTTGGCGCACAGGCGGTCGTAACTGCTGTACCGCCACAAGACCCGCCCGTACCGCAATCCGTATCCGTTGTACAAGGCTCACCCGTATTTGTTCCGGAGGAACAAATAGCGGATTGAGCTCTTTGCGTATTTCCATCACATTGTTCAGGACCGTTCGTGACACTATCTCCACAGAACGGAGCGCGGCTATTGCAATCAAATCCACAGGAGGCGGAAACGGATGGACAAGCGATCGTACCAGGAACGCAATAGGCGCCGTTGAGCGGACCTTGAT
>PCSZ01000019.1:10215-19092 GCA_002786495.1 Candidatus Uhrbacteria bacterium CG22_combo_CG10-13_8_21_14_all_47_17
CCGTCATCGCAAACTTCCGGCGTTGCAAACGGGGCACAAGTAGGCGTTGTTCCGGAAGGATTTCGAGCATCCTGACAATCGGAATCTGTTGTACAAGCTTGTCCGTATTTGAATCCGCTGTCGCATTGAGCACGATCAATTCGGGCATTGCCGCAAAGTTGATTCGCAACGCAAGACGTTGCCACCGTGTCCACGAATCCTCGACAATCGGAACAGTATTGAATCTTGGTTCCACTAGAACCACCAACCGTACAGGCCGTTGAACGCGAATCTCCAAGTTCACAAGCTTCCGTCGGGCCAATGACACCGTTTCCACAAACGTCATCCGCTCCATACTCACGGCCTGTGCAAACACCTCCATAATTCCATATTCCACCTGTCCCATTACACGTTCCGGATGAGGTAACAATTCCGGCCGTATTTCGAACCGTACAGTCTGTATCGATTGAACAAACTGAGTTTATATTGGAACATTTTTTAATTTCCGTTAGAAGTGGCGGAACATAGCGGCTCGAATTTGGACCTTCAAGCTCCGTCGCGAGCTCATAGCGACTTCCTCCATTCACGGCGCGATACTGATAGACCCGTGAAACTCCCGTCGGGAGCGCTGCGCCCGAAGGATCCGTAATACGCGGGCAAGAATAGCGCTGCGTATCTGCATTCCAGCAGGTTGCAGGATCAAGACCTGGATCCGTTGGCTCACAGGTTTCGGTTGCGGAACATTCACTTGCATCCGCACAAGGCTGTCTGCTTGTGGAGCAACGTCCGCATGTGAGATAGCGGTTTACCGGATCCGTCGGAAGACTGCCGCCTACTGCAGCAGAAAGCGTTGTCTGCCAGCTTGGCCAGCGGCTTGAAGACAAGGTCTGTACGAATGTTCCATCCGATAAAAGCGGGAATTGCCCTTCGCGACCAAAAGAAGATTCCAAACGCGAAGACATACTCTGGAAATCGGCAATACGCTTTGTATCGCGCTGTATTTTTTCCTTGAAGCTCGCACAATGCAAACCCGGATCACTGTTTAAACATTCCCAATCGGCCGTACATTTTACTACCGAACCGTCTGCACCGACATATGGCTCATCTGTGCCATCGACACAGGAATCCATTGAATTATTCGCGATATTTACGTTCAGAACAAAATTTTTCGTGAATTGGTCAAAAATATTCTTTGTTTCATCTTTTGCGTCCGGGTTATAAGAAAGAATATAAATGTTTGAGTAGACGGGTCCGCTTGTTGAATCGCTGACATTTGTTCCAGCAACATACATCGTGCTCTCATCGCGAAGCGCTTCATATCCATCTATCGTTGTCGCCTCCGGCTGACCGGTAAATCCTTTTGAGGCATACCACTCACTCACGGACAAATGGAGCGGATTCTGTACAATACGAATTCCGATTCCATCGCCGCGGAGATGATCCGTATCAAACGTCAAAAGATATTGTCGAAGAATTCCGAGGCTTACATCTGTTGCCGTAGGCGACACGCCTGTGATCTGCGCGGGCGGAAGATCCCCTTCCGGACCCGGAGCACCAGCGTCCTTACAATAGAGCATCGAGAAATTGAAATAGTTTCCACTGGCGACAAAGGCTGGCGTATAAGCAGCAAGGGAAGCAGAGCCATCCGAATCAGAGAACGGGGCAAGCGTGCGATCCGGCCAAGGTTGTTCACACAACATAACCGTTCCAAGACTGCTTGACCTGAATACCTGACCCGTCGAACTTGGCGTATTCACTTCGTCATGCAGAATACGAATTCCCGCGTAGATATAGGAGCTGCCATTTTTTTCAAGTGAAGAAACATTCGATCGCGTTGCTTCCGGCGAATCGGTAGAGGCGCCCAAGGGAAGTACATCAGGTTTTGAGCTATCCCAAGCCTGCCAGGACCAGCCATACTCCGATACAGGAGAGACAGGGATAGCAACGCCCGTTGGAGAAAGCGAAAGAATATCCGCTACATAAGTATGCGTTTCATTTGCTTTTGTAAACAAATTAGGCGAATCCACATTTGTGTCCCGAACACGAACATCCGAAACCGTACAAATATCCGGGCCTGTCTTAAACGCCCAGGTGAATGAACCCGCGCTCGCTGAAAGCGGATCGGCCGGTACGATAACGCCTTTGTCGCTTCGAATGCCTTGTTTGATTGCATCAGTTAAATCACTGTCACCACGGAACGTAACCTTATAACGTGTATCTGGCTTCAAAGCATTCGAGAGCTGGAAACGTACGCGTGTTCCGTCGCCGCTCGGTTCAAGGATAATGCGACCACTCGCGTGGCCGACGCACCAAAGCTGCGCCTCCGCTGATTTCAAACCGAATATATTTACAAAAAACGTCTTGATGTGATGCCAAATATTTGCGAGCCATCCTTGAATGCCTCCACCCGCCATATAAGGGACGTCATTAATATTCTGCGATCCGTCCGGACAGCTTGCCCCGCCTGTTTCTTCCGCGACGATGAAATTCGATTGCATGGAGGCCTGATCTATTTTTGCATTGAAGATGCCGGAAATTTCTACATTGCGGCAGGTATCTGTTGAGTCTGCCGGCGGATAAAAGCTCGTCAATACAGGCCTCGCTGAACAACAGCCGTTATTTCCCAAACCTGTTCCCGCTGCCGTGCAAGAAGCTTCTTCGGTAAAGCCGCATTGTAATCCATGCATTCCTTCGCCAATCTTCGTGTCATATGCCGCTGAAAGCGTCGCCTCCATACGACCGCTCGCGTCCGGATCGGCATCACCAACGATTTGCGCAAGCTGAGTCGAATCCAATAAACCATCGCCGCTCGTGGCTTCGCAAAGCTCACCCGTTCCAGTAATACCGTCGCCACAAAAGGAAGGCGTTGAATAATCCGTGGAAGATCCCTCTTTGAGACATTTGCTCGAGCAGCCATCGCCATTCAACGCATTACTGTCATCGCAATCTTCCGCCGGATCAACGACTCCGTCGCCACAACATAGCGTGTCACCAGGGCCACACGCCGTTGTTCCTGTTTTTAGACAAGTGGTTGGATTACAGGCGGGATTCGGCCAAGGCAAATACGGCGCAACCTTTTCGCAGGTTTCCCCTGCTTCATAACTTCCATTGCCGCAAAGCGCATTCACCGTTTGAGAACCTTCGTGCAAACATTCTGAATTACAACCGTCGCCATTTACGCGATTTCCATCGTCGCAAGCTTCTCCGTCACCAATACTTCCATTTCCACACACGGAAGCTCCGGCGCTCGAACCTTCTAATTGGCATGTATCCGAACAACCAGGCGCTTGTGTACAAGAACCACTTGCATCGCATACCTGTTCATCGCACTGTTCGCCCGGATCAAGTATGCCATTTCCGCAGCTTCCTCCACTTACCGGGTTCCAAAGACAGCTGTCACTACATCGACCCGTGGGACCATTGGCAATGCCATCATCACATTCTTCTCCGCCTGTGGAGTTACCAGATAAAAGTTTACAGGATTCACTATGAATAGTCTGACAGCCCGTAGCACCAAGCGTACAAGGGCCTGTTCCGGCGGCATTTCGACAATAGTTTGCATCGGTTGTTTCGATGAGAGAGTTTCCGCAACTTGCCGTTTGTCCAAATACGCCATCCGAACCTTTCGGCGTACAGAGTTTCCCACAACCTGCGGGCAAGTTATTCGTCGTGTCGATAAGACCATCACCAGAAGCATTGATAAATTTTGAGATTGAGGTGTCTGAGCTCCCCCAGTCATAGCTCATGTCTGAAATAAGCGGTTCGCCGTCTTTGTTGCAGGTATTGCTTCCCGAAAGCGCCTCTGCGGAAAATTGCTGACGTGCTCCTATAGCTGTTTCAATTTTACGCCCAGGAGAAACACGAACGCTATCGACAGTACAGCGCGGATTTTCTCCGCTCTTTACGCGGAACACCCAGCTAAAGCCGACCGTATCCGTCACTCCCGTAAGCGGAAGCTGTGTTGCGGAGCGCATGCCGCTCAAGCCGCCGTGAAGTGTCATCTTATAAAATCTTCCCGGCTCCAATAGCGTCACCGGTGTTCCGGCAGAACCAGGATGTGTCGGATCAACCACGAGATAATTCAGCGGGCCCGTTCCATCGCCCCCGGGAGCCACGCGTAATTCAATACGGGCATCGGAAAGATCAATCGGCGATGTAGGATCATAGGTTCGACAATTTTCATTTGCGCAACGATAGAGCGTGATATTACTCGCTGTCATTGTTGCTGGATCCATTGCTACATTGAAGCGCGCCCAAATGGCGGCATTCAAACAAGCTGAATCACAGTTCGGGCCGTAGGCTACGACTTTCGGAGGAATGAATCGAATAAATAAATTTGCAATCCCGCTCACGACACTCCCCGACTGATTGAGCGCCGCAGTCATTGGAACAGGGATGTCTCCCGTTTCGGCAATTGCCGTTCCCGTTTGATGGTCGAGCACATTCCCTGATGATCCGCGTACATTCGTAATAGACGCGCGCCCATCCGGTACAGCGGAAGCGGCGGGAATTGTGTGCCAATTCCAATCCATTGTAGAACCGTTTAATGAGATACAAGCGTCATCGGCAGCTCGAGGGAAAGCTTGATAATCAATTTCTTGTCCAATTGCATTCGCTTCAAACGGATTCGGAAGAACGTTTATAGCACCAACGGTACAGAGATCTGTTGAAGGACGCGTTGAAAACTGAAAACAATAACTATTTCCCGCACCACAATCCGCACGTTCGAGCATAGGAATTCCTGTGTCTGAGGTAATGCCCGTGCGTAGAATAACTTGATAAGTTGCATCAGCGGCCCATAAACCATCCGGTAAATTCGGACGATAAAGAAGCGCGTCGCCATCCCCCGCTGTATTCACTAAAGGAAATCCTGCAATGGGTGTGACGGCTTCTGTTGCGGTGCACGGATCTGTTCCGGAACCGGTACAACGACTCACAAGCATCGTTGCGCTCGGACCCGCTGCACTCACCGTTGAAGCATTAAGATGCGTATTAAAACGAATGACAATATCGGAATTCACGCAAGCACTATTTCCTCCGTTTCGAGCGGACCATGGGCTTGGGCTTGCTGGGAGCGCAGACGTACATTCTTCCACCACGGTTGGATTGATTGGAATAATTCCCGTCGATGATCTCCAGGCATATTGCGCGCTTAGCGTAACTTCCGGACAGGTTCCTCCAACGGAACAAGATCCCGATCGGCAGCAGGTTTCTCCGGCCGCAGAACAAATGGTTGCATCTTCATTACAGTTTCGCACCGTAAACGGCGCTTGGTTGGATTCATTGCCGCCACTCTCAACAATGACGGAGCCCGTTTCGGAACCGCCCGGAACCTCGGTCGTGATGCGCGATGCGCCATAATCGCCTGCTTGGATAAAGCCTTCTACACGCGTATCACCTGCTCCCTTAAAGGTAACGCGTCCGCTTGAACCAAATCGTTCTCCGATAACATCCACGCCCGTGCCGATAGGACCCGCGCTCGGCTGAATTGCACAAATACCTGGATGTGGAGCATCTGTATTTACATCAAAACCCACGCTATTGCTTGCCGCCGTGTCCTGACGCACAAGATAAATTTGATAGGAACCGGCGCTGACAGGAGTGGATCCGAGGCCACCAATACCGGAAGGAACTTTTACAACCACGCTCGCGTCGCTCCAAAAACTCACGGAACATTCTGTAGGAAAGACAACATCAGCAACACCCTCTTCTCCGCCCGCATTACGGAACATAACGCGACCAACACGCGTTCCAAAATTACGCCCCTGCAATGTGACATATTCCCCTATCGGACCAGCCGTTGGAGACACGGAATCAATCACAGGAACTGCGCCCGTTCCGCGTTCGAGGATACGATACGATACGCTGTTAGAATCTACGCCGCCTGTTTGTGCATGCACGGCATATTGTCCCGGGCTAATGACGGGCGTATTTAAGGAAATCTGCGCATCTCCCCAAGAAAGAAAAGCGGTTGTCTCTCGATCATTGAAGAAAACGCGATCAGATGTCGGACCGAGCCCGGCACCAATAAGATCTACGCGCTCACCAGGAAGACCGCTTGATGGACTCGCTCCACATAAGCCCGGATGTGCAGCATCGTTTACATTAAAATTATCCAAAACCGGCCCTTGATCGTTATTTGTCGTATCGGAAAGCGCCGATTGCATGTTTGTAAGATCAATAGGACCATCAACGGCTGCATCCGGAACAGCGACGACAACTTGATTTGGCGACCAGGTGCTCACTCCAGCTGCGCTACATACAGCGGGAACGGTAGCCTCTTGGCCATCTGAAAACATAACTCTGCCAGTGGAAGTACCAAAGTTAGCTCCTGAAATTGTAACAAGTGTTCCTGGACGTCCATCAAGCGGACTTACTCCAGTAATGACCGGCTGCACAACACAGCTACTTGCAACACAAACTCCGCTCGCACAGGCGCCTGCATCTGTACAAGAGCCCCCTGAACACGCGCCACAAGATCCGCCACAATCTAAACCCGTCTCATCTCCGTCCAAGGTTCCATTAAAACAATAAGCCGGACGGACATACACTGGCACCACGCTGCTTCTTGTTGCGTTTGAGTCAATATCAAATGCCTGTGATTGTAATTCATGCCGACCAAGATCTACACCTGTTGTATCCCATACGATTTCATAATCACCAGCCGTGGGCGTTGAGGTTGCTGTCGAAATTCCCGTTCCAATAGAAGCGCCGTCCACAAAACTTTCTACATAAGAAATACCGCTATCATCTGTTGCATGCGTGAGAATACGAACCGCATCATCCACAGAAACGCTTTGCCCCGTAAAAGGATTTCGGATGGAAGCCGTTGGGGCCGCCGTGTCAACGACATTTCCCGTTGTGAAGCGTCCTTCACAAGATGGAGCAAATCCTCCACAAACAAGAGACTGACCAGCAGAAGAAAGCAGACTCGCATCCGCGCGCGCGATGAATTCTGTATCCGCATCAAAACAATTACGATCAGTATTCGGTGCCGGACAGGTGGCGGTTGGCGTAAACGTGACGATGGACCCGGTAATGCTTAGCGTTCCGTCTACCGGTGCGCTGTCTGAAGCGCGAAGCACATGGATGGAAGAGGTTGCGCTTCCAAGAGCAACATCGCGAGAAAAAATGAAACGAACCTGAACATTGCGAATGGAAATCGATCCGCTTGGAGAAAGGGTGCGTACTTGAAATGCGGATGAGGCTCCGCTCCCGCCAAGTCCCCCACCAAGTCCGCTCCCGCCCCCAGCCGCCGAGCCTCCTCCGGTTCCAGTTGCTTGCAGAAGTTGATTAATGACAAAGGTTGCTATTGCCCAAGAAGAAAGCACAATAGCAACTCCGATAATCGCATTGCGAATATATGTTTTTGCGCGCTCAACCTTTTCTACATCTCCGCCGGAAGTCATCCACAAGAATCCCGCGTAAAGAATAAGCGAGAGAAGAATGATGCCAACAAGACCCAAGGCGATGTTAATGATATTCGCCGCAATCACGCGAGGATCCGTTGCGGAAAGGACAATGGTATTTCCAACGGCGTTTAACCCCGTATTCACCTGCGCATGCGCCGTAGTAACAAACCCGAAACCTGGCACGAGGAGCGTCAGGCAAAGAGAAAGCAAAAGAAGCAGACGGCGAAACATAATCATGGGAGTGGTGTGGGAGCGGCGCATGCAGCGGTTTGTGAGTGTTCGTCGCAACAATTAGGAGATCCTGCGCAAGAATCTGAAGAAGCCGGATTGAAGCAGTTCTGATAAATATTTTGAATTCCTGAAAGCATCGTCGGTTGGTAAATCGGGGTCCCCCCTCCGGCGTCATCCGCAGGAACATACAGCCGATGATTAATAGACACGCGCTCCTGCGTCGTTGGATCTCCGGGAGCGGCTACCGTTCCATCTGGCGTAAGGACTTCTTGGCGTACAGACCACCAAAAAGTATCCGCGGAAGAAGCGGGTTCATTGGTGCTGATATAGACATTATCTGAATTCACCGTACTGGATTGCAAGACACTGTCGTACACAGCCTGCGGTGCTTGATCAACAGGAATATTGCTTGCACCAGACAATGGAAGCGTCGAGCGAATACGCGGTGCATCAAGATTTGGATCCATCTGCGTTGCAAATGTCCACCCGTAATCGTCCGCGCCACGCCCTTCTGCCGTGCTATTTCCATTTCCATCGAGAGAGTTCCCGGCAATATCCGTAATGCCGTCATAACCCGACGAGGTGAAGAAAGCTAACGGCGGCGTATCGGACAAGGTTGCTGCATGTGCAATAACGCTTACGCTCGATTCTGAAGGTAAACAATATACGGTTCTTCCACAGGAGTTTGTTCCACAAGAAAGATCACTGACAAACTCGATCGTTTTATATTGATTGGAAATTTTATATTCTCCGCTCGGCCGCACGGTTGCTCCGCCTGCAAGCGGATCGGCGGCTATTTCAATATTAGAAAATCCCGTTCCTCCGCTTCCCACTACGCCCGCGGCAGATGTTGGATCAATTGGTTCATTAAAATTCATCTGCACGATGACATTTGGTGCAAAGCTTCCTCCGTCCGCCGGAATCACCGAGGTCATACGAGGAGGCGTATTGTCGACAAGCGTCGAAACTTGAAATTGCCAGATATATCCGCTTGAAAGGCTTCCGGAAAAAGCTGGCTGGCCATCTTCGCGCAAAATCCCGCTTGTACCAGGCAAAAGCTCAACCGTGTAATTCGTGTCTGTTGTTGGATTTCCAAGAAAATCCACCGGGCGAATAACGAAGCTTTGACGGTCCGCTGTAAATCGCGCAACGGCACCCGTTGTCGGAAGCGCGGTATCTCTTTGGCCTGTTGGATAAATTTTCACCGCATCATCATTTAAACCAATCGTTGTGCTTGATGTTGTGTCATCGGATA
>PCSZ01000050.1:0-13454 GCA_002786495.1 Candidatus Uhrbacteria bacterium CG22_combo_CG10-13_8_21_14_all_47_17
AAGGAACGGTGGCTGTAAGTTTTTTACTGTCTGTCTTTAAACTAAATCCAAGCCGATCAAGCGTATCTTTTGCATCCTTAGGTTTAATGGCAACACCAATTAAGTCCGTGATTTGTTCAAAGCTCACGGAATAGGATCGGGGTTTATAGGTCGTGCCGACATCAACAATGTTGCTGGCCAGTTTTCCTCCGCAGAGCTCAAAACAGAGCTCAATGGCGCGTGCAAGTGCAAATTCCGGAGCTTGGGTAGACAAGCCTTTTTCAAATCGTTGTTGTGAATCCGAATATAAATTGAGTGCTCTCGCGGTTTTTCTTATGGAAACCGGATCAAAACTCGCCGCTTCAAAAATAAGATCCGTCGTGTCCGATGTCGCACCGGTTTCTTCGCCGCCCATAACGCCCGCAACAGCGATTGGTTTTTCAGCATCGGCAATCACAAGCATGCTTGGCTGCAGCGTATACGTTTCGCCATCAAGCGCGCTCATGCGCTCGCCTTTTTTCGCTGCGCGCACATGCACGCTGCCACCCGTAAGTTTTTCTGCGTCGAAAACATGCATTGGTTGGCCAAGCTCTAGCATGACAAAATTTGTAATATCAACCGCCGTATTAATCGGGCGCAACCCCGCGGAAAGTAAGCGGCGCTTCAGCCACCATGGAGACGGTCCGACGTTTACGCCGCTCATACGCACCGCCATATAACGCGGGCAAAGTACTTTGTCTTCAACGCTGACTTTTAGGCTCGTCGTTCCCTGTTTTGCTTTTGAGAGAAGTTTCGCCGGTTTCCAGGTGAACGGTTTTTTCAAAATGGCAGCAGCTTCTCGCGCAAGTCCGACCATTGCGTAGGCGTCCGGGCGATTTGTCGTAACTTCGATATCCATAACCACATCATCCGCAAAGCCAAGAACATCTGCGAGATTCATGCCGGGGCGTAAAGAAGCACGCCATTTTGCGTCGCTCATTTCCAGTGCGGCTCCAAGGTCGAGTATTTCGCGTTCCGCATGCGGCCAAGCATCAAACAAGCCAATTTCATTTGCGGCGCAAATCATGCCATCGCTTTTTATGCCGCGAATTTCTGCCGGTTCAAGTCGTACAGGCTCCCCTTCTCCATGCCAACGAACCAGGGCATTTGCAAGCGCAACGGCAACCCATTGATCATCGCGCAGATTAGATCCCCCACAAACAATCTCAAGCGGCTTTTTCCCACTGACATCCACCATGGCAATGCGAAGCTTGTCCGCATTTGGATGCGGTTTTACATCGACAACATGTCCAAGAACGATATTGCGAAATGCTTCGCCTTGCGGATAGAGGCGCTCAACTCCAGGGCCTGAAAGCGATACGCGTGCAGAAAAATCATCCGGAGAAACGGATTTCAGATCGACGTATTGCTTCAGCCAATCATAGGAGGCGAGAATGTTCATAGGGAGAAGGTAAGCTTCAAGCGTGTTATTTAGAAATGGTTGTATTTTGAAGACAAGAGAGTTCAAGGCTCGCGATCTTCACTTGTAATGCGGAAATCTGCGCGTTCATCGCACTTACATCTTGCTGGACGCGATCAATGCGATCATCGTGAGATAAGTCTTTTGTACCAAGACGTTCTTCTGCTCCGGAAATATTGCGATCCATTCGATCTAATACCACGTTTTGCGAGCGAGAAGATTCTTCATGAAGCGTGCGCGTCTCCCATTGGCTCAGCGCAAGAAAGCCGACGCCGAAAACGACAAGCAGAATAAAAAGAATCCACCAAAGAGCGTATTGCCATTTCATGCGGTGGCGCAGCAGAGCTAGCTCTTCTTCGAGGTGTTTTGTTTCAGGAACTTCCTGTTTCACCGGGACACGGAGTGCGGTTTGTTCATCCATAGAGTTGCGTTAAAACTGTTTTAGAAAACGAAGATCGTTTTTATAAAGAAGGCGCATATCGTCGAGCTGTAAACCTTCTTTCATCATATAGGTGCGTTCGACGCCCCAGCCGAAGGCAAGAGCGGAATACGTTTTTGAATCGATATTCGCCGCTTCAAGCACATTTGGGTGCAGCATGCCGGCTCCACCGAGTTCAAGCCAACCGTCTTTGCAGGTGCGGCACTTTTCTCCGTTGATTTTTCCGCTTCCATTGCAGACGCCGCAAGAAATATCTATTTCAAACGAAGGCTCGGTAAAGCGAAAGTGAAACGGACGCAGTCTTGTTCGACGATCCTGACCGAAAAACTCTTTCACGAAATAATCCAAAATACCAAGGAGATGCGTCACGCTTACCTGTTTATTGACATAGACGCCATCAAATTGATGGAACATAGGAACATGCGTGATGTCGATCTGTCGTCGATAGGTTTTTGCAATATTAATCGAACGAATGCTTCCACCCTCTTTTTTGAGGCGCGGCGCCGCTTGTGCCAGTGTTCGAGCAGTTCCGCTGGTGGCATGCGGAGTCAGCAGCATTTTCCCCCATTTGGAAGAAATGGGCGCATCCATAAAAAAGGTTTCCCATTCGTCGCGCGCCGGATGCTCTTTTGGCATGTTTAAAGCTTCAAAGGCATACCAGTCCCAGTCCACTTCCGGTTGGCGTGTTCGAGAAAAGCCCGCGCGTTCAAAAATATCCGTTATTTCTTCAATAGCTTGATTGATAACATGAATATGTCCTTCCGGAGGACGAATGCCCGGCTCGGTAATGTCTTCCTGCTCTTCGACAAGCTGTGCATTGATTTCTGCGCTTCCAAGCTGCTCGTGCGCTGCCTCCAAATGGCGTTCAATGAGGCCTTTTACTTCATTGGCAAGTGCACCAATAATCGGACGTTCTTCTTTTGAAACTTCCGCAACTTTTTTCATCAACAAAGCAAGCTCCCCTTTGCGTCCAAGAAAATGTAATTGAAATGCTTCAAGCTCCGCCAAAGACTGAGCTTGTTTGATTTTCCCTTCGGCATGATCGCCAAGGTCACGGAGCAGCTGTTGTAAATCCATAAAGTATTTTGGGCTATCTTGGAATTTGTGTTGCGGCAAGGTCTACTTCTGCGAGTTTATTTCTTAAAAACGCGGTAAGAATTCCTTCATTTGAATCAGAGGGTACGGTCGTAAAGCGTTCAAGAATATGATGGATATTTGAGTTCACCTCTTTATAGGCAGTATCATCTTCCGGCGTCCAGGTAAAACCGGAAACCTGCATATTTTGATCAAGACGAAGAAGTCCCGCCATTGCGGAAATATCTTTCTCTTCAAGACCCATGGCCTCAACATCGAATTTATGCGGAATTTCAAGGGCTTGAAGCATAGCCTTGAGCGACTCCAGCTCAGAGGCAACCTGGGGCGCGACCGGGGCTTTAGGCGCGGGTTGAGGCGTATCTTGAGGCGCGTTTGTGGAAAGAAAATCGGGCTGATTCATAGGCAATTAGTTTAAGCCTACAATACCAAGAAAACCATTCCAAATCATCCCGCCGTACTGGCCGATATCATGAGCCGTGACAAGAATGATGAGCACGATGAGAACAATAAAGCCTATTTGATGAATAGCGCCTTCAAGTTGCGGATTATTTCGCTTTCTGCGCAAACCTTCAATAACAACAAAGACCGCGCGGCCTCCATCCAGAGCCGGAATAGGAAGGAAGTTGATGACAGCCAAGTTAATGGAAAGAAGCGCGGTAAAGTGAAGTAAAGCCCAGGTTCCTTGGCGCGCAATTGTGCCCGTTAGAATAGCGATCCCTACCGGTCCGGAAACATCCGCGGAGACCTGTTGGTGAACGACAAGATCTTTTACAAGCGAAGCAAGGCCGCTCACAATTAAACGTGTATAGCCGAAGGTTACGGCTACGCCTTCTGCGATCGCGAGATGAATCGGAAGACGTACGATACCCACATCTGCCAGCATCACGCCGAGACCGGGTCTGTTGAGCGCATTGACTTGTTTACTGCTCGCTTCAATCGTTTGTTCTCCTCCATTTCGATGAATGTCTAGCTGGTAGGTCGTTCCTTCTACATCTGTTTGCAGGAGTGCGCGTGTTTCATCGGTATTTGTCGGAACGGTTCCATTTATCGAGGAAATTGTATCACCTACTTGAAGACCAGCTTGATCAGCCGCTGAGTCTGGAAGGACATAGGTAATTTCAATATATTTGTCGCTCACTTGGGCGTTTTGCGGAACATCTTGAAGATCAGACGGAACACCTACAAGAAAACCGCCGGTAAAAATGACCGCAGCGAGAACCAAGTTCATACAAACACCCGCCGCAAGGATAATAAACTTTTGCCAACCCCGTTTTGCAAGAAAGGAATCCGGATCATTTTCGTTTTCACCCTGTTCCCCTTTTAAACGGACGAAACCTCCGAGAGGAAGCCAATTAAAAGACCAAACCGTATTTTTATATTCCGTACGGTCTTTACTGCTGACTTTTTTCCATTTTCCATCCACTTTCACGATGCCGGTGGCGCGGGGAGGAAATCCATAACCAAATTCTTCCGCTTTTACACCAAATATCCGTGCGGCAACATAATGTCCGATCTCATGAACAAGCACGAGAACGGAAAGAATGAGGAGAAAAATGAGAGCTGTTTGCATAAAAATAACGGTGAAAGACTATCATTATCTTTCTCCTTTGGACAGAGCTAAAATTCGAGCTCGGCCAGCTCGCAGCGAATCCCCCGCCCAATCCATGTTTGAGCGATACGCGCAGTATGTTCAGAACAGTCTGTGAAAAAGAATTGCTGCGAAGGATTCTCCTTTTGCGAAAAAAGTTCCGGATGAGAAGCTGCTATCTTTTCATATACAGCGCGGGGAGAATCAATGATTTTTACGCGCTTATGCACGCCCGAGCGAATTTCCTTCAATAAGAGCGGATAATGCGTGCAGCCGAGAATCAGCGCGTCTATTTGCGCGTCTCGCATCGGTTTCAGATATCGGCGGACAATGCGTTGCGTTTCGGGGCGTCCTTGCCAACCTTCTTCCGCAAGAGGAACGAGAAGCGGACAAGCAGCCGCGACGACCTGTGCATCGGGGCGCGTTTGATGAATCAAATCTTGATACACTCCGGATCCAACAGTCGCGCGCGTTCCAATAATCCCAATCTTTTTTATAGAAGTATCAGCCGCAACAAGCTCCGTTGCCGGAGTAATCACATCGAAGAATGGAATCTCAGGATACGTCTTTCTTAATGCGTCCAAGGCCACAGCGGAGACGCTATTGCAGGCAATGACAATGGAAGTTGCGCCCCGTTCCAAAAGAAAGCGCGTATTCTCGATTGCATATTTTTCTATCGTGTTCGCACCTTTATTTCCATAAGGCGTTCTCGCTGTGTCGCCCAAATACACAAAAGACGCGCCAGGCGCGCGATGAATAAATTTCTTTAAGACGGTAAGTCCGCCCACACCGCTGTCAAACAACCCAATCATAGTTTTTCCGTTCCGCCCAAGCTTTTGATCAGCTTAATCAACTCCGCTTTTTTTTCATTCATGCGCGCGTCATTTTTCGCTTCCAAATTTAAACGAACAAGCGGTTCTGTGTTTGAAGCGCGCAAACTAAACCACCAATCCTGTTCAGGTTCTTTTTTGTCGCGGAATTCCATACGAATACCGTCAAGATGTGAGATATCTGTCGCTTGAGCTTTGTAGGTGGACGCAAAAGTTTTGAGAACTGATTTTGCATCCGGAACGCTGAAGTTTAGTTCATGCGAGTGGCTGTACAGCTGAAAAGATTTCCAGAGCTTTGAAAACGGCACCTGTTCTTTGAGAAGTATTTTTAAGAGCAGCAACATCGCATAATCGCCGGATTCACAATTCCAAAAGTTTTTAAAATAAAGATGCATCGAAACTTCGCCGGCAAAAACAGCGCCTGTTTCTTTCATGCTCCTTTTGATAAAGGCATGTCCGACGCGAGACATCTCGGCTATCCCACCCAGCTTCTCAATTGTTTCCGGAACGCTCCAGGAAGAGCGAAGATCATAAAGAATGCGCGCGCCGGGGTATTTTTTTAGAATCTCGGTCGCGAGAAGTGCTGTCATAATGTCGCCTGGGACCACTTCTCCTTTTTCATCGACAAAACCAACACGATCTCCGTCGCCATCAAAGGCGGCCCCGAACAAACAATTCTCTTGAACAACTTTTGTAGACAAATTACTCAGTGTCTCGGTCTTGAGCGGATTCGCTTCATGGTTTGGAAATCCTCCATCCGGTTCCCAGTAGAGTTCAAGCCAGTCTATATTCGGCAGGGCTTTTTTTATTTCGGGGAGAACAATTCCATCCATTCCATTTCCTGCATCAACTGCGATACGTGTTTTTGGCATTTCAGCCGGCGCATCAAATTCCTTCAATACGTAGTCTATATAGCGTTGTAAAACGGTATTGTCTTTGCGCGATTCGCCTCTTGTATCTGCTGGTGGAATAGATTGCGGAGAAAAAGCAACGCCACGTATTTCTTCCATCCCGTTTCCTTGTCCGACGGGAATATTGTTTCCGAGTGTAATTTTAAATCCGTTATAAGCCGGAGGGTTATGAGAGGCCGTGACCATAACACCTGCGTCATAAGTGCCTTTTGAGGAGCCGATGGCGAAATTGAACAACGGAGTTGAACAAAGGCCGATGCGCGTAACGCTGACACCTTGCGAGAGCAGCCCTTCAACAAGCTCTCTCTCGAGCTCATCGGAAGTGGAGCGTACGTCTTTTCCAACGACGACATGTTTGATCTTTAAGACCTTTGCAATCGCTTGGCCGATACGTTTTGCATCTTGCGCATCCAGTTCGCCGGGAGAAAGGCCGCGAATGTCATATGCTTTGAAAATAGAAGCCTTCATAGGTATTTATCCAGCCTAACACGAAAATCCGCCCTCGGAAACGCTTCCCTTGAGCCCCGCGGCTTTCATTGACCGAATGCGCTTTTTTCGCTACGCTTTTAGGCAAAGGGCGAAGCTCATCCCCTAAAAACGCCAATAACATTTTATGTCTATCTTTTGGATTTTTCTCATCGTACTCGTGGTCGTAGCCGCGTGGCTCGTTGCGACCTATAATGGCCTGATTACCCTTAAAAATCGCACAGACGAAGCTTGGTCGGATATCGACGTGCAATTGAAACGTCGTTATGACCTTATTCCGAACTTGGTGAATACCGTAAAAGGATACGCGGCTCATGAGTCCGGAACCTTCGAAAAAGTTGTTCAGGCTCGTTCAGCGGCTATGAATGCACAAGGCGTTCAGGCAAAAGCGGAAGCAGAGAACATGCTGAGCAATACCTTGAAGTCACTTTTTGCGCTTGCAGAGGCTTACCCGGATTTGAAGGCGAACACGAACTTCTTGAAACTGCAGGATGAAATTTCCGACACAGAAAACAAAGTTCAAGCTTCCCGACGTTTCTACAATGGAAATGTACGAGACTTCAACACGAAGCTTCAGGTATTTCCGACAAATATGGTTGGAAATATGCTTAGCTTCAAGAAATACGAATTCTTCCAGATTGATGAGTCCAACCGTGCGGTTCCTGAAGTAAAGTTTTAAAAGAACAAGATTGAGAGCGGCGCTTTGCTTTTAAGTGAAGCGCTTTTCTATCATGTATAAACAAATTGATTCGAATCGAAGAAAAAGCTGGTTCCTCATCTTTCTTTTTGTTGGCGTTCTTGCGGCAGTTGGATATGTCTATGGAGCAATCTCAGGATATGGCTATGGGGGCCTCGTCTTTGCTCTGATGGTTTCCGTTGGTATGACGCTCTTCTCTTGGTTCGCGGGCGACAAAGTTGTGCTCGCGACTTCAGGAGCAAAAGAAATTACCACGCGCGATCAATTCCCTTATCTCTGGAATCTTGTTGAAAATGTCGCCATCACGGCCGGCATTCCGCGTCCGAGGATTTATGTAATTCAGGACTCGGCTCCGAATGCGTTTGCAACCGGACGCGACCAAGATCACGCGTCCGTCGCATTCACGACAGGAATCATCGAATTATTAGAAAATGAAGAACTGGAGGGTGTTATTGCGCATGAGCTTTCCCATATTAAAAATCAGGATACAAAAGTCATGATGCTTGTTGCAGTTCTTGTCGGAGCCATCGTTTTATTGGGAGACTTCTTCTTTCATTTTGGTTTTGGCGGACGCGGACGCAATAGAAGCTCCAATCCCCTTTTGCTTATTATCGGCATCGTTCTTCTCATACTCTCCCCGATTGCAGGAAAACTCATTCAGCTAGCGATTAGTCGGAAGCGCGAATTTTTAGCGGATGCTTCCGGAGCGCTTTTAACGCGTTATCCGGAAGGTTTGGCACAGGCGCTCGAAAAAATTGGTCGTTCCAATAAGCCGATGCAGCGCGCCTCCCAAGCAACCGCCCATCTTTGGATCGCAAGTCCGTTTGGTTCTTCAAATAGTTTTCGTAGCAAAGTCTCGGCTCTTTTTTCTACGCACCCTCCCATTGAGGAACGTGTGCATCAACTTCGCCTTATGGGCGATGCAAGGTAAGCTGTAAGAGAACTATGTCTATCCTCGAACCAGATTTGATTGCTCGATTCACGAGCCACTTAAAAGAAGCTTTGCAGAAGGCTTTGTCTTTTGCGATTGGAAGCGGACGCGACGTCGTGGAGCCCGGAGATCTTCTTGTTGGATTATTGTCAGAAAAAGGCTCTATTGCAGCAGAAATTCTCTCAAAATCACAAATCCAGCTTACGGATGCGCAAGATCATTTCCGCGGAAAACCCGCCGTGCAGGAACCCGGCGCGCCTATTGCTCCTGATCTTTCCCCTACCGTGAAGCGCTTATTGGAAAAATGTATTCTTACAGCGCATTTGCATGAGCACAAATATGTTGGAACGGAACATCTTTTACAGGCCATGATCGATCTACCGACGAATGAAGTGCAGACTTTTTTGGAAGAGCACGGCATGGATTTGGAATACGCGCGTGAGCAAGTTAAACAAGTATTAAAATCAACATTACGTTTTCCTGATCTTCTCCAGCAAGGAGAGGAAGAAGATCCTTCAAGAAATATGAGCGCTCCATCCGCTCCGGATGCCGCGCGCCAGCGTCCCGCTCGCGAACGTAAAGTTCGGGCGCTTGATGCCTTTGCGCGCGAATTAACGGCTCCGGATATCGTTGCAACGCTCGACCCGGTTATTGGCCGCGAAGAAGAAACGAGCCGTTTGGTAGAAGTATTATGCCGCCGCACAAAAAATAACCCGATTCTCCTTGGGGAGCCGGGCGTTGGAAAGACGGCCATTGTCGAAGGACTTGCTCAGTTACTCGCATCCGGCGAAGTTCCGGATGGGCTTCAAGGGAAACGTATTTACGCGATTGATTTGGCGCTCATGGTTGCGGGAACGATGTATCGCGGCGAATTTGAATCGCGTTTAAAACAACTGGTTGAAGAAGTAAAAAATGATCCGGATATTCTTCTTTTTATTGATGAAATCCACAATCTTGTAGGAGCGGGTTCCACTTCGGGTTCTCTTGATGCCGCGAACATGTTGAAACCGGCGTTGGCTCGGGGAGAAATTCGCTGTATTGGAGCAACGACTTGGGCGGAATACAAAAAACATATTGAACCGGATGCCGCGCTTGAACGCCGCTATCAGTCCATCAGCGTGAGTGAACCGAGTGCTGAGTTAACGCGCAAAATGTTGGAAGGTTTGAAATCACGATACGAAGATCATCACGGTATTCGTTACACCAAAGAAGCTCTGGACGCAGCCGTTTCTTTGTCAGAACGTCACTTAGCTGACCGATTCTTTCCGGATAAGGCTATTGATGTCTTAGACGAAGCAGCTGCGCTTGTAAGCTCAACGCGCCGTTCTGACGAAACGATGGAACGCGCCCGCGCGCTCGAAATTGCAATTACCGCAACACGTGAATCAAAAGAACAAGCGGTGGAAGCGGGAAACATGGATGACGCTGCGCAAGCATTGGAAGATGAAGAACGTCTTCTTCAAGAAAAGAATGTTTTGGAAGAAGCGAGCCGCGCTACGCGCAAACGCGAGCGAGCCGAAATTGGAATCGAATATATTGCGAAAGTTATTTCCCGCCATGCACGCGTTCCCCTTCGCTCAATTCTCTCTGAAGAACGTGAGCGCCTTCGTGATCTCGAAGCCAACTTGCTTGGGAGAATCTTCGGACAAAATGCGGCTGTTCAGGGTGTTTCCGACACCGTTCGCAAAGCACGCCTTGGTCTTTCCGATCCGCGCCGTCCTCGCGCGAGCTTCCTCTTCGTTGGACCGAGCGGTGTTGGAAAAACGGAATTAGCCACTTCTCTTGCAAAAGAACTCTTTGGAAAAGAAGATGCTCTTATCAAGCTCGACATGAGCGAGTTCGCAGAAGGACATGCTGTTTCGAAACTTCTTGGCTCCCCTGCCGGTTATGTTGGCTATCGAGAGCAGAGCCGTTTGATAGATACGATCCGCAAACATCCGCACTCCGTGCTGCTGTTCGACGAATTTGAAAAAGCGCATCCCGATGTACAGCATTTGCTTTTGCAAGTCTTGGAAGATGGAAAAATGAGCGATGCAACCGGACGCCCGGTTTCCTTTCGTCACGCCTATATTGTTTTGACTTCAAATGTCGGTTCGGAATACGTAAATCAGTCTCATATTGGTTTTACGCAAGAAGCTTCACCGGCCGCGTTCGAAACGCACGTACGCGAACAACTAAAAGAACGCTTCCGCCCGGAATTATTGAATCGCATCGATCGCATCGCCGTGTTCCAGCCTCTTGATAAGACGGCTTTGAAAGAAATAATCCGCAAAGAACTTACGGTTATTTTCGAGAGGCTTTCTGAAACACAACGTGTTGCCGTGAGTGCCGGCGATGATGTTCTTGAATGGCTTCTTTCACAAGAAATGAATGTCGAAGAAGGTGCACGCGCCGCACGTCGCATTATCGAACGCGACATTCTGTCATTGCTTGGTGAAGAACTTGTAAAACATCCAAAAAAACGACGAGGGACATTGAAAGTTTCAAAGGACAAGCTTCGCGTAACCTAAGACTACGGTTTTTACGGAAAATAGCGTAAACTAGAGACATGCCACCTTCGGTGAACGCGTCTTCTGTTTCCGCACCACAAAATCCCAAACGGGCTGCGCGCGTTGCGTTTGGAGACGTCCTTAATTTTTCTACAACCGGATTAAAAGAATGGACGGTTACCGGCATTGATCCAAAATCCGGGCGCGTGACTGTGAGCAAACGTTTGGGAGACGCGGTGGAAAATCGTTCCATCCCCTTTTCTGAGTATCAGCAGGCAAAAACGCAAAGTAAAAAAATAAAAAGCAGATTTAAAAAACCCAGCTTCCGACTCGGTCAGGCACTTAGTCTCGGCCAAAATAGTCTTCGTATTGAAGGATATGACGGTGCATCGAGCAGCGCCCTGGTTGAAGGCATGGTGGATGGAAAACTCATTCGCCGATGGGTAAAACAGCAAGATTTAAATAAAGCTACTTCAAGTTTGGATCCGGAAGTGATTAAAAAAGTTTTTGAAGCTGTAGGTAAAAAGACGTTAAAGAAGCCAAAAGAACCTAAAAGCATCTCAGAGATTCGAAAAATATTAAGTGAACGCCGCTTAGCAAAAAAACAAGAAGAATTTTCCGAGACTGTACCGGCTCAAGAGGCTTTGCATGCCGGAATTCAAGCGGAAAAACAAGCCATAGACGCGCGGATAGAAGAATTAAACAAACGCGTGAGCGTTCCTGCAGTAGCCGAAGTCGAAAGTCCTGAGCAGAGAACGCTTGCGGAAAACGAGTTAAAGACCGTCACGCTGTATAAAACGCTTTTAGATACAGACGCCGAAATAACTTCGGTTGAGCAGGCGGATCCGGAGGCCTTTCGTAAAACCACACAAAAACGTGCGGAAATAAAAGCGGCTTATCAACAGTCGCTCGAAGAAACAAAGATGGCGGCAAAAGCAGCGAATATTCCGACGGCTCGCATTGAATCCGTTGAAAGGGATTTGCAGATCAATAAGCCGCTCTTGGATATCAGTTCTCAAGTTGCTGAATTAAAAGCCTCGAAATTTGCATTACAGAAGCAGGCAAAATCCGGCGCGCAAGGCTCGCCAGAATTAGCTGGGGAAATAAAAAAGCTTGATCAGAAATTAGATAAAATCATGCGTACAGGATCGTCCTCGATTCAGACGCATCTCTCCGGTACAGCAGAAGCAACGCTCGCAACTAAAATAACGGGGCGTGTCGCTTCTCCGCGAATTGGTGTTGAAGTTGAAGCGCGTAGCCAAGTCTCGGGGAGTGCACCACAGCGAGAGCAAAGAGGAAGCTCGAAAGGCGCTGGTGCCGTCGCTACGGCCGCTACGTCAACCATAGCGGGAACGATAGTCGCGGATCAGGCTCAAACGCTGGCAAGAGCTCAATCAGCTCTTGGGGCTATTAATAGCCAAATTCAATCGCAAGAAGCCTCACTCAAGCAAACGCGCGGACAAGTAGCGGATCTTGCGCGAAGTTATCAAGCAAAGAATACACAACAGAAAGCGGCTACGCGTGAAGGAAGAACAGAAGAAGCGACCACCTTATCGGGCGAACTCCAAACCATCGACGCGAATCGCCGCGATCTTCAAGACACGCAGCTCAATACACAGGCAGAACTTGTTAATCTTAAATCAACGGCACAAAACCTTCGTGTTGGAATCAATAATGTTGAACAGTCAGAAGGACAAGCGCCCCCGGCTCTCCTAAAGAATTTAGAAAAAGCCATTCCACCGGAAACGCCAAGAGCAGTCCCCGCTTCAGCGGCTGCCGTTCCTGCAACGCTTGAAGCGCCAGCGGAACCAAAGGCGGTTCGTCCGCGGTCTTTTTCCTCCGCGCTTCCCTCTCTGTTTCGTCAACGAAAGGCTACGTCGGGCCAAGCGACTCGGCAGCGGCTGACGAAACAGCTCGGAACGCCATTTACAAGCGCAACAGCCACTTCCCTTAATGTTGGACAGCAATCGGCTAGGAGAGACTCGAGCCAAGGGAGTTCGGATGCGTATGAACGCGCATTCTCGCAAGAAGGCGGGCTTCAACAAGGATCACTCCCTTCTTACACCATGGCTGGGCCGGAAGAATCTGAAGTTGAAGAAGGCGATCTTTTTGAAGGCGGCTTAGCAAAACAACGGCAAGTGCGTGAGCGTGAAGCACAACAACGAGCAACAAAAGAAAGTCTTTTTCCCGCGGAAGCACGAGAGCAGCAACCACGAAGATTTGCAGCTCAAGAACCCCTTCCAAACCAAGGAAGGCCAGAGATGAATGTAAATGAACCGGTTCGCGAACCCGTTCCGATGGGCGCGCCTCCCGATATGCCAATGGAAGCAGCAAGGGCACAACAGCTCCAAGCGGCTCAAGCCGGAGCGCGTAGCTCCGCCGCAACACAGCTTGTAGGCGCCTTGGGAAATAAGGGAGCTTCTGGCATCGCGGCAAATGCTCAGGCGATTAAAAAAATGGCGAATACCTATAAAGCGATAAAAGCGGGGGCATCTTTTACATTAGTCGGCATTGTCATAACGTGGGTCATGGCAAATGTACAGCTTATTG
>PCSZ01000050.1:13490-14141 GCA_002786495.1 Candidatus Uhrbacteria bacterium CG22_combo_CG10-13_8_21_14_all_47_17
AGATGCTGCCACGGTTGTTTTTGACATCATGCTCGTCATCAATATGCTCATTAGCGCGGTTATTTTGTTTGCGATCCCCGCTGCGATCATCGCCATAATCGGCGGAGCTATGTGGTATCTTTCCGGATTATTGTCACCTTCAACCAGCGGAGGAACAACATCTATGCTGATCACGCATACGCTTGTTTATCTGAATTTTGTTCTGATGGTATGATGCAACACATATGAATTTGCGCTTAAAAAAAATCCTGCTCATCCTCGGTTTTGCTTTGATTGTATTCGGTTTTGCTTTTGGGCTCTACTGGTTTTTCTTTCGTTCATCACCTTCAGCCGTCACGCCTACGCCCGGTACGGTTACGCCCGGTGGTCAGCTTCCAACAGCCGGTGAAGGTGTCCCAGGCGGTACGCCAACAACTCCCGGCGTTTCGGGTTTACCGCAGGTTCCCGGTACTGGCGTTGGCAATTTACCTTCGGGCGTTCCTTCAACGGGACGAACAACGGTTCTTCGAACCGAGCCGACACAACAGATTTCCATGAGCTCCAGCGGATTACGTAGT
The DNA here is from genome assembly GCA_002786495.1 of Candidatus Uhrbacteria bacterium CG22_combo_CG10-13_8_21_14_all_47_17. Taxonomy (GTDB): domain Bacteria; phylum Patescibacteriota; class Patescibacteriia; order 2-12-FULL-60-25; family 2-12-FULL-60-25; genus 21-14-all-47-17. The sequence goes on from PCSZ01000050.1 coordinate 14,048, forward strand.
TACAATCCTAATGACGGTCGTTTTTACAAGATTAATGCGAATGGAGATGTAGTTCCACTTTCAAATCAAACATTTTTCGGCGTACAAAAAGTAG
>PCSZ01000050.1:14163-16312 GCA_002786495.1 Candidatus Uhrbacteria bacterium CG22_combo_CG10-13_8_21_14_all_47_17
ACCAAGTAACCTTGCCGCAATATTGGGAAGATTTCAGCTTTTCTCCGAATGACGCGGAAATTGCGGCAAAAGCGGTAGGAGGAAATGAAAACAATCGTTTTCTTGTTGTCTCAAATCCGGACGGAACAAATGCGCGCCCGGTTGAAGACCTTGGTGCGAATCAAGATAAAGTACATGTTGACTGGTCGCCAAATAATCAAGCAATCGCATATTCCTTCACGGGAGATTCACTCGGCTTTGACCGTCAGTCTATCGTTCTTGTTGGAAAAAATCAGGAGAACTTCAAAAGCCTCGTCGTTGAAGGAAGAGGCTTCGTGCCTAACTGGTCTCCAACGGGTGACAACATGGTTTACAGCGTGTACAGCTCGAATGATAATTATCTCCCCTCGCTCTGGTTTAGTGGTGCATCGGGCGACAATACAAATGCAAATCGTCAAAATTTAAATTTGCCTACTTGGGCGGATAAATGTGCTTGGCAGAGTCAAACAGTTGTTATTTGCGGTGTACCGACGCAGCTGGATACAGGAGCGGGTCTTCAACGAGATGCGTTCCGCCAAGTTCCGGATGAAATATATAAACTCAATCTTGAAACGGGTGAGCGTATAAACCTCGGCCAGCCTCAAGGAGGCGCGGCTGTGGATCAAATGACGATCACGCCTGACGGAAGTGCCGCCATGTTTACGGATGCAATAACAGGCAAACTTATTCGATTCAATTTATAGGTATGAATAAGAGTCAGCGTCCCCTTCTGTATGTCATTCTCGGCTTATTCATTGTCCTTGCCGGTGTTTTGACTTGGACATTCTTTTTTCAGTCCACCTCTTTTTTTCACGCGGGCACCCATCCAACCATTGCTGTACCGGCGGGTCCGGATCCAGTTCTTCCCCCCATCCGTCCGGAAGATCCGAGCGCCGGTTCACAAGATCCGAGCGCCATCACTATTGTGGAATACGCAGATTTTACCTGCTTATACTGTCGCGCTTCACAAAACGAAGTCGCACAAGTTCTTTCCGAGAATCCAAATATTCATTATGTCTGGCGAGACTTCCCTATTGCGAGTGATAATCCAAGCGCTCTGCTTGCTTCCATGGCGGGAAGATGCGCCAAAGACCAAGGGAAATTTTGGGAAATGCATGATGCGCTTTTTCAAGCGGACAAAATTACGATCGATTCTCTTCAGACAAGTGCTCGCGAACTGGGCCTGAATGAGAATACATTTTCATCATGTCTAACAACGAGCAAATACTTACAAAATATTCAAGACGATATTGTCATCGCGCGTAATCACAATATAAATAGCGCTCCAACATTTTTTATTGGAGATCAAGTTATTCAGGGATACGCGACAGCCGCTGATTTAAGGTGGGCTCTGTTGCTCGCGAAATAGGCTCACGCTTCATAAACAGTGGCTTTAGATGGAAATGCACGGTATGATAGGCGTATGAAACGTGGCTCATTAGCGCTCTTCACTGTTTTCAGCATTGGACTTTTTTTCCTCCCTGGAGTGACGCCTGTTTTTGCACAGGAAGGTCCATGTTCAACCGATGGGACTTGTCCAGCTGATCAGGTTTGTCTTGGTGACCGCGGGGGCAATCAATGTTTTCGCACTTGCACAATCGTAAGTGAAGTTGGTGCTCCTCCCGGAGAATGCGGTACAGACTCTTCCTGCTATACTGTTCCGGACATTGCTTCTAATGTTTGTATTGGTATTGCAACTAGCTTCACAGTAGATTTTACAGCTTTAGGGTCGAGTATATCCGCTTGTAGCGATTCGCGTCCGTGTACCAGCCCACAGGTTTGCATGGAAGGTACATGCCGCATTCCTGACGGAAGCATCTGTAGTACGAGTGAGCAGTGTCGCGTTGGTTCAGGTTGTGTTGATACAGGTAGCAGAGGAAAAACTTGTGTGGGAGGAGCGACAGCTCCTTCAACAGGTTCCTCGGGGTCTCCGGGAGCCGCTCCGGAAGCACCATTTACACCTATCACGCCCGAACTCGGTGTACCTATTCCGGGAGTGACGCTGAGCGCGCCAACGCAAGACGCAGGAAATGTGAGCGTTCCCTTTCTTATTGAATATATCAACGGTGTTTATCGCTATCTCGTCGGTATTGTTCTTGTGGTGGCTGTCGTTATGGTTGTCTATGGCGGA
>PCSZ01000050.1:16389-55283 GCA_002786495.1 Candidatus Uhrbacteria bacterium CG22_combo_CG10-13_8_21_14_all_47_17
AACCCGGCAACAACGTCTTTCAATGCTCTGTCATTAACCAGTGCTTCTAACGCAAATCTGATTCTTGAAGGGCTGGGAGGTGCTCTCCAAGGCGTTGAGGCTACTGGCGGAGGAGTTGTTCATGATGAGTCGTATTCAGGCTTGGATGACCTTTTTCAGCAATATGCTCCCTGCGCAGGTGTTGATTGGCGTGTCTTAAAAGCAATTGCCACGATAGAATCAGGTCTGAATCCGGCCGTGGTAAACAGATTCGGCTGCGTAGGACTTTTTCAATTCTGTATACGCAATCACCCGGAGAATTGTCCTTTTACCGGAACGTCGCGTGCGGCTGATTGTCAAAACCTTACGGATCCTCGTATTAATATAGAAGCGGCTGTTACCGGACAAATTAAAACAGCTGTAAATCGCATACGTACTACCTGTCCGCAGGTGACAGATGCAACACGCCTTCTTCAGTTTATCTATTTTGGCCATAATAGCGGTTCAGGACTTTTACGCCTAGTTCTCAACAGAGTGGGCTGCAATGGAACCGTGGAGCAATATGATCAAGCAGCCGCGCGGTATTGGGAGAAGCAAGTTGCAGATGGCCATAGGCCGAGCCCGCCTCCAAATTATGATCGCCGCATGGCAGAGGCTGCATCACGGGTTGCACGGGTTGCGTTAGGTTTGGGTGTGACAAATCCTTTTGACACAAGTGGCTCTTGCCCGCTTAGATAGGTTCATGAAAAACGAGCAGATTTACGCCTGCGCAAAATGCGGTGCGCAATTTCAAAAATGGTCGGGACGCTGTACCGGTTGCGGCGCCTGGGGAACGATTGGAGAAGATGCTCTTGAAACGGAAGAAGCCGCTCCATCAAGAGCGCTCTCAAAGAAACCCGGAAAAACAAATGCCTTTTCTGATTTAACAAAGGAAAACGGCTCAGCGGAACGCGTGAAAACACTACACGCTCCTTTTGATGAATTACTCGGCGGAGGGCTTGTCCCCGGTTCCGTAACGCTTTTTGGCGGAGAGCCGGGCATTGGAAAATCAACGCTCCTCTCGCAAATCGCTCTTACATTAAGCCAAGCGGGACAATCTGTTTTGTATGTCACGGGAGAAGAATCCCCTTCTCAGGTGCGTTTACGTCTTGAGCGCCTTGCGCCAGCCATTCCCCCATCTCTCCGATTTTTGGATAGAAATGACGCGGAAGTTATTGCGGCGACCATATTGAAAGAAAAACCCGCGCTCGTCATCGCGGACTCCGTTCAAACATTGCGCGTGGAGAGCGTCTCCGGTGAACCGGGAAATATTTCTCAGATAAAAGCGGGAGCAAGTATTCTTATAGAAGCGGCAAAGAAAAGCGGCGTTCCGCTTGTTCTTGTTGGACAAGTCACAAAAGACGGCGATCTCGCCGGCCCGCGCCTTCTTGAGCATCTTGTGGATACCGTTCTTATGCTTGAGGGCGATCGCAGCCACACGTTCCGTATGTTGCGCGTATTAAAGCATCGTTTTGGAAATACGGAAGAATGCAGCGTTTTCAGTATGACGGAACGCGGACTTGAAATTGTTTCCGATCCAAGTTCGGCTCTTCTTGCGGATCGTCCCGTGCAGGCCTCCGGTACAATCGTCTCTTGCTTACTGGAAGGCGGCCATCCGCTTGCATGCGAGCTACAGGCATTAATCGCTCCTGCGGGGTATGGAACGCCACTTCGTCGCGTAAGCGGCTTTGATAGCAATCGTGTGAGTCTCCTTCTTGCCGTTCTAGGACGTCGTGCAGGCGTTCCTTGTGCGGATATGGACGTCTTTTTCAATGTTGTAGGAGGTATTCGCGTTTCGGAGCCAGGACTGGATCTTGCGGTCGCGCTTGCACTTGCATCCGCAAAATATGATTGTGCGGTTCCCGATTCCGTTATGGCTTGGGGAGAAGTGGGCTTGGCGGGAGAATTGCGCCCCGTATCGCGTCCGGAAGCGCGCTTAAAAGAAGCAAAGCGCCTCGGGTTCAAAACGGTTATTGTTCCAAAGCAGAAAAAACAAGTTACATTGGATGGACTTGAGATCCGCGCTTGCTCGACATTGCGAGAAGCGATTCAAGCGGCTGGATTGAAAAAGTCGTAATAAACTTTATTCTAAGTGATTGGTCGCGTCTCTAAACTCGCGATACATGGGCCAGGTTTCTTCATGAACTGGCTCTTTTGTTTCAAGTAGGGCCTGTGCTTCTTCACATGCGGCAGCCATAAGATCAATATCTGAAAATCTTGCGGCGCGAAAACCCAGCCAGCCGGTTTGCGATGTTCCAGAAAGTTCCCCTGCTCCGCGCATGCGAAGATCGGCTTCCGCAAGACGGAAACCATCTTGTGTTGCTTCAAGCAATTTTAATCGCTTCAGCGCATGTTCATCGCCCTGTGTAATCAAGAAACAAGAACTTGCCTTTGTAGATCTTCCAACGCGGCCACGAAGTTGGTGAAGTTGCGCCAGTCCAAAACGCTCGGCTCCTTCAATAATCATGACAGTCGCATCGGGAACATCAACACCAACTTCTATAACCGTTGTTGAAACCAGCACAGGCGTTTTACCGGATATAAAATCCTTTAGAGCCTCTTCTTTTTCTTCTTTTTTCATTCTGCCATGTAAAAGGCCGACGGTGATCCCCTCGAAATCTGTTTTTTGCAATCGCTTACATTCATCGGTCACCGCGCGAAAGCCAAGAACATCCGATGGATCAATAAGCGGGCAAACCACAAAAACACGCTCATCTCGTTCAACGGCTTTTTTGGCGTATACAAATGCTTTTTCTTGATCCTTTTCTAAAAGAACTTGTGTTTTTATAGGTAAACGTCCCGCGGGCTTTTCTTTCAACGTCGAAACATGCAAATCGCCGAAAATCGTAAGAGCGAGTGATCGCGGAATAGGTGTTGCCGTCATGGAAAGTAAATGCGGCGTTTTTTTGTCCGCACGTAAATCACGAATCAGTCCTTCCCGCTGTTGCACGCCAAAACGATGCTGTTCATCAATAATCGCGAGCGCAAGATCTTTCGGAAGTCGTCCGGGTTGAAGGAGGGCATGCGTACCGACCAAAACAATATTTCCCTGTTCGATGCAAGAAGTGAGTTGGCTTTCACTCAAATCTTCTTCGGTGTGACCATCAAAAAGACGTTTTGTTGTTCTTGTGACAAGAAGAACCGGAATATGCCAGTGCTGAAAGAGCCGCCGAAATGTATCCGCGTGTTGTTTTGCAAGAACTTCCGTTGGAGCAATCATGGCGGCGGATTGACCTACGCGCTTAATAATGGCGGACAAAAGTGCGGCGACAACGGTCTTTCCCGATCCAACATCTCCCTGTAGAAGGCGAAGCATTGGATGTTCTTCCTGCATATCTTTCATGGCGGCCCAGGCAGCCTTTCGTTGATCATCCGTCAATTCAAAAGGAAGTTCTTTTACAAAAGATTTTACGAAATCAATATCCGCCTCAATACGCGGCGCTCCAAGAACATTCGCTTCTTTTCGCGTTCGCCCAAGATTTAGCTGAAGCATCAAGAGTTCATCAAATGCGAGCCGGCGTCTCCCCTGCTCAATCGCTTCATGCGTTTGCGGAACATGTAATGAACGAATCGCTTCTTCAAAAGCGGGAAGTTTGTGGCGCACGAGCATGTTCGGAGAGAATGGATCCTTCGGCCACACAAGCTGATCAATAGCGCTTTGAATAAGTCTTCGATAGGTCTTTTGAACCAAGCTTCCGGAGAGTCCATATACCGGCGTTATTTTCGCAGCGGCAAGCGTTGTAGAATCCGCTGCTTCAAGAAGCGGGCTTTGCATTTGCTTGCCATAGGTCGGATGCGTTTTTATTTTTCCGGAAAGATAAATCTCTTGATCAAGTTGAATATCATCCAAAATCCAAGGTTGATTAAAAAAGTTTGCGCTCATCGTTCCTGTTTCATCTTGGATCTTCACCCGAACAATAACAAAACGTTTCCGAAAGCTCGGAAGCTTTCGACATTCGACTACTTTTCCCTTCAAAGTAACAACATCCCCATTTTGGCAGTCCCTTATCGTGCAGATCCGAGAGAAATCGTCATAACGTCTTGGAATCGTTAAAAAAAGGTCGCCAATTGTTTCTATTCCAAGCGTTCGCCAGGCTTTTCTGACGGAAGCGGTAGCCCCCTTGATAAAGGTTGCCGGTTCCTCCCATTTCAACATAAGCCTATCCTATGCAGATAAACGCACTTCGTCGAGGTTTTGTGGTATACTAGCCTTATATGCAGACGTTCTCGCCCGATGTGCGGGAGGCCATCATTCAAAGTCAGGATGCTTTCGTATGGGAGGCTCCAAATTTTGAAAGGCGCTTTCGCGGATCGCAATGGTATTTCATGATGGCCGTTGTGGCGGTATTTTTAATCGCCTATGCGGTATGGACGGCTAATTTTCTCTTTGCCTTCATCATTCTCTTGTCCGCTATTTTGCTTCTTCTTGTAGGAAATCAGGAACCGCGATCCGTTCTCGTTCAAATCGGAGAAAACGGCATTGTCTACAATGGAAAACTACATCTCTACCAAGATATTCAGAATTTCGCTATTGCCTATGAACCGCCTTTGGCAAAAGTGCTGTACTTAGAACTGCGTAGTGCGCTCGCTCCGAGGCTCACGATTCAACTGGAAGACGAAGATCCTCTCCCTTTGCGGGCCTTTTTACGGGAATATATTGCAGAGGATTTAGACTTGCAGGGCGAGCATTTCTCTGATACGATGGCGCGGCTGTTAAAACTGTAGAAAAGCTTCAAAATCGGATACGCAGCCGTAGCTCAGCTGGATAGAGCGCTTCCCTGCGGAGGAAGAGGTCAGACGTTCGAATCGTCTCGGCTGCACCATAAAAAACACCTCGATTTTATCGAGGTGTTTTTTTATTTTGTTTGAAGCGTTTTCAAATCTCCCAAGACTTCTTCCGCATGCTGTGCCGGTTTCACCTTCTCATAGATCTTCACGATCTTCCCTTTTGGATCTATGAGAAAACTTTCGCGTGAGATTCCCATGTACTCGCGTCCCATAAACTTCTTTTTTCCCCAGACGCCATAGGCTTCGAGCGTTTCCTTTTCTTCATCGGAAAGAAGTGTGAATGGAAGATCGTATTTCTCAGAAAACTTTTCATGCTTTTTCACCGGATCCGCGCTCATGCCAAAAACCGTAATACCGAGTTTTTTGAAGGCAGGATAATTGTCCCGAATGGTGCAAGCTTCAATCGTGCACCCGGGTGTGTCGTCTTTTGGATAGAAATACAAAAGAGTCCATTTCCCCTTCTGGTCTTTCAAACTATGCATCTTTCCTTTCTGATCCGGCAAGTTGAATTCCAGAGCTTTGTCGCCAATAGTGAGTTTCATAGAAAGAGGATACCTTAAAAAACGCTTTCTCGCTTTAAGAAGCCGAATTTTTTTAAAGAACAGTGTTGCCTTATGTTAGAAGATCTTCAACGCTGCAGTTAAGGACATGCGAAAGTCCAATAAGTGTTTTTGCGGTTGGATTCTTATTTGCGCCGGATTCCAACTTTACAATCGTATTATAATTCACTTTCGCCTTCCGTGAGAGCTGATCGCGCGTTAATTCCATGTCTTCACGTCTGGTTTGAACATTTTTCGCTATCTTGGAAAGGGCGTATTTTTTCTTTGATGATTTTGATGTCATAGATAGGTGGGTTTGAGAAATATCGAGCTGATATCGTATTATCTCGCTTTCTGAACGTCAAGCTGTTGATAAATGATGAATACATCGGAAAAGAGCTTTATTTATTAAAAAATCTCTCGCAGGGATTTGCTGTTGGCAAATATGCGAGAGATGAGGTTTCGGGAAGCGGTGCTAGGTTCGTACCGTTCCGTAAATGCGGTTGACCTCCTCGTCCAGCTGAATGTTTGTGAGGAGTTTTTCGGTTTCGAAGGCTTGAATCACTTCGGGAAGGAATTTGGTTTTTTACCTCATGCCTCCAGGAATCTCGTTCAGCATTGCTGAGCGTGCGAGACTCAAGATCAGTAATCGTTGGTTGCAGCGTCTCGCGTGTCCATCGCTCGATATCGAAGAAGCTTTTCATGGCTTGATTGTTGAGACGAAGAAATTCCTCTTTGGTAAACATCCTCCGAGTAATTTCATCCATAGCCTCTTCGAGCTCGAGAAGCACGACCGGTGGCATACCGCGCTCGGTGGCAAGTTCAACTACGGTCGCAATCCAGCGCCAGTATTCGTCAGAAGGATCCCAGCCGAATCGAACGATCGTCCGCATCATCTTGAAAACGGTTTCGAATCGTGCGTTCCAGATGGCCTTGAAGTTTTCCAGATCCTTGCCCTCGGGCTTGTGGCCCACAAGCTTCGTTACTTGCTCGAGGACAAGCGGAAGATATCGGACAAGATCCCCTTCTGAGAGCAAGGGCCCGTTCCGCTCGCCATTTTTGAGACGACGAGCAAGGAGTGCAGAGATCCACTCATGAAAGGTTTCGATGATTGGGTTGTTTTCCAGCTCCTTGTCGAGCTCATAGCCAAGCGCTTGCTGGAGGCGTGCGTGCAATTTCCGTTCTTTCGCGTAGTATATTCTGAACCGCGCGGCAAACAGAGCCTGAAGCTCACAGAGGCTTAAGTTCTTTTTATCGAACATCCTGCCCTTCTTTCACCTGTTGTCGAAGTACAAAACTCCTACAAAATAACTAGCATTTTTCAGATAAGAGGTCAATAAAAATACAAGCATAGGAAAAATGTCGTAATCAAGCTATAAATCTAAAATAAGAGTGATGCTATAGACAATATGGAGAAGCAAATCCAAAAACAGAATACACAAAAGAACATCTCAACTCACTTAATGACAAGCGTAGCAGTAATTGCTTTTCTCGGGGTTGGTTGTACGGTTCCCGCGGAGAACGGTCTGCGGCCGCAATTAACGCAACTCGAGCACGATCAGATGTCATTCACGGCTACGGTGGAACGCGGAGATTCGCATGTCACGATCACGGTCCAAAGGACTGGCCCTCGCGCGTCCGACTTTATCCGCGATCCTGAGATCGACAGCCCATACGAGTCAGACGCCGTCGTTCGTAACCGATACGACTTCCCCTTCCTCCGAAGCTTTGGCGGCGACGCGCCGTCCGGCATGCTGGAGGGTTCGGAGTCAACAGATCCCCCGAGGAATATCAACCAGCAACATCAGCTGGAAGACCTTCAGCTTGTTGTGGACGCTGCAGATATGTTGCGTGACGATGCGGAAATCGGAGAGAGCTTTCGATGGGAGCTACGAGAAGTTCGGAGTATGGCGGCGGGCGCGCTCGAGCATGCCAATGACGGTCTGAACGGCCTCATCCATCCCAAGGTCGACTAACTGGTCTCATTTAATTTTCAATAATCTCTCATTTAAAACTTAAATAAGAAAAACCCGACGGAATCTCATCGAATTTCTTCTGGTGGTGTCCGTTTTAAAAATATCTGAACGGAGCTAGTTGGGCTTGGTGAGCGACCTCTTCCTCGCTCGCCTCGAACCGAAACTGAGAGGACGAATCCAAGTTTTTCTTTGGCGGCACTTAAGAACCTAACCTTTTTTGATATCCGCCCAGAGAGACAACACACCTAAGGCTAAGAAAAGTGTCGCTTCCAACCAGTTCTGTTTTTGAAGAGCTTCAATCAAGGCAATTCCGAAAAATATTATAAATACCGCGACGTTTGTGAATTTTGGAGTTTTCATAAATTATAGATTAACAATTCTTTTTCTTCCTCCACAAAGCGAATGCGATAATCGCCCCTGAAACAACGGACGAGAAAAGAATTTGTGACAAATTATACGGTACGCTCAAAACCCAATATCCTATCGATCCAATGACGAAAATGATTATAAACTCAAGAAGAAAATACTGTAGAAATTTTTTCATATTATCAGTATAACACCGCCTTGATCACGGCCTCAAGTCGTCCGGAAACCTTTATTCCTACACGCTATGGCCCTGTGTTTTGTATAATCAGTTCAACCATACAAAAAAGCCGCAGTTGTCGTGAAACAGACTGCAGCTTTTTTGGTGGCGGAGAGAGAAAGGGTTTTGGCATTACTACTTTTTGTAAGTCACCGAACCGCCGCCAGCCTTAATTAATTGGAGCATACGACTCAATTCGCTATGTGCCGGTGTGATAGTCAACTTATCCTGTAATGGAATGAGCATTTCTTCCATATTCATTATCTTTATATCACAGTCGGTCAAATTGCTGGAAAAGAGTTTACTGTTTTCCCATGGTGGTTTTTCCCCTTTGAATTTAGTCACCATTAAATAGAAAGTAAAGTTTTCTGCACCTGTCAGTTCTTTTACTTTTGCTTTTCAAGCTTGCGACCAGTTCTTATCCATGACTTCTCTAAAAAGTTTCCAAGCCTCTTTGTTGGCCATTTGCGGTTCGGCGTTTTTTGCAGAGCCTTCAGGGTACCAGGGATATCCAACCCGCCCTGCCAGCTCTTGCAGCTCGCTACAGCAACCCTTGCTCGGTCCCTCGCCTTCTTGAGCGGATTGTAGGCAAGAATGTCTATGTCAGAATGGACAGCGTATTTTGGCTCTTTGATTGCAGGGCGGTATTTAATATTGTGCTGTGTGAAATATCCCTGGCTTCTGAAATAGTCTTCGACCACCTGCTCTAAGATGTCGTTTGTCATAGTTTGAATTCTCTATTATTTTATTATAGTCTTTCAATTTAACTCGCCAAAGCAACTTCATAATCGTCTACCCACCGTCACTATTCTGCTCCAACTCTTTAATGGTTTTCCCGTCCTGCGCCTTCCATTCGATTAAACCGTTCCTTGATGTTCCACGAACGATTGCAGCCGCTGCACTCGGAGACGAAAAAAGATAGTCTTGGGCGAAGGAATAATGACGATCATCGAAAGACGACAGAATGCCGCTTTCGATCATCTGCGTGCGCTTTTTGAAGTAGTTGTGAACTTCAAAAGCCGGTGCGTGCTTTTTTCTGGCGAGGCTTCCCTTGAGCACTAGCAAACCGCTTTCACCGTAAACACCTTGTGCATTCGCGTCAGGACCAACGCAGGTCACTAATACGCCCGATTGTTTCGCTTCAGCTGTAACTTCATGACTAGCACCAAGCAACGAGTAGCCCAAACTTAAAAGGATATCAGAGGCGCGGTCAACAAATTTTTCCATGACATCCTGATCCTCAGTGGAGATCGTTGGGCTCTTTGGTGATGTACCGTTTTCTAAAACTACTAATCCGTCGGATGCGAGCCGTTTCGTAAAAGCATGCTCCAAGTATTTCACCTCGGTTTTTGTAAGCTTTGGCGATGTGAATGCGATCAAATCGCTCCAATTCGGTTTTGTAATCGCATGATGAGCAAGTCTCTGCCCGAGTGAGTCTGTTTCGCCTACGTAGACATGGTTCTCATCGCCTAGCAAAAAATACACAGCTGGCATTTCTGCTTCGGGTAGTTCTTTTAGTTTTTTAGCCCCGCTCTTGGCGTGATGATCGCCTTTCCGTTCCAGTTCGAAAGCTCGGCGGTTTTAACGCCATAAGGAGTGCCGTCGAGCAAGACGACTTTGAGAGATTTTGATCGCATATTTTGCCTATAGCTTAGCTCCTTCTCTCGTCTATGACAAAACCGCCCTTTCGGGCGGTTAATTGTAATGCACAGATCGCAAACACCTTGGGGCACTCGGGTCTGCCGATACTTAATTGTCATGGCGGAGAGGGAGGGATTCGAACCCTCGCGGGCTTTTACACCCCTAGGAGATTAGCAATCTCCCCCCTTCAGCCTCTTGGGTACCTCTCCTTGAATCCGTAAGGCGGCTGTATCTTACAAATAAGATGTGATTTGAGCAAGGCTCTCGACAGAATCCTTTTTTTCGCATATTCTCAGGCATACAAGAATAGACCATGTGGAGAGGTGGCTGAGTGGTCGAAGGCAACGGACTTGAAATCCGTCGTACGTGAAAGCGTACCGTGGGTTCGAATCCCACCCTCTCCGCCATATATAAAAACCGCTCGAAAGAGCGGTTTTGTTTTCCAGGAATATTCGAGCTTCGTCCAACAGACGCTGTTAGGAAAAGTTCTTATCGACAGACTCACGATAAGGAGAAAAAACGTATACAAAATACCCAAGATAAACAAAAAAATACTTGACAAAAATCCTGGATTTGTTACAGCTAAGCCTCAAATCGGTTCCTTTACAGAGAGAAGAAGGAGACAAGGATGTCAGGACTCGCAGGGTTGGCTAGACATGAGCAGTACTTCAACGAGGAAGTCAGCTCCGACTTTCGCTACGCGAAAAGGTACAAAATCAAGCCCATCGAACATCAGGTAACTATTCTGCAACAGATCTTTCCGGAGATCAGACAGGCGACATTCGATGGAGGCATCGCGAAGTAGCGACTTCCTTTCGGTGCCGAGGGATGGTTCGCCGTTCCGAGGTACGAAGTGCTCGCACCGGCCTACGGTGCGGCTGTCGAAAAGGTGCTCGAGACGCTCTCGCGCAAGCGTGATTTTTCCAATGATCGTGAGGGGAAGTTCGGTTCGGCGCATCTCAGACAGCGTGTCGAGGCTGTGGAAGGCTTCCAGGAGCTCGCTCATGAGCAGAAGGGCCACGACATTCTGATTGTCGCCGCTCAGCTCGGTCTGCGGCACTCCGGACGAAGCGTCCGTCGTGCGCGTGAAGTTTTCAAGCATAATGAGTTCGGCCTTGGGACATTCGCCGCCGGCTGCATGCTCTTGGTCCATCCGAAGCGTTTCGTTCGTCGGAGGAAGCTGAACCTGGACTGCTCGGGTGACGAGTTCTCCGAGCTGGGTGATGAAGTCTTCTCATGCGCTCCCCTCTTCTTCCTCGAAAAAGGTGTCCTTCACTTCAGCGCCAGCCGAAGGGAGTTCGCCAGTTCATATCATGCCCCTGCTTCCGCGCTGCTTCTCAGCGACGACTGAAGCTCTCCAAGAGGCCATCCGCTATGACAAGCGGATGGCCTCTTTTTTGATATTTCTTTTTTGTGGTATTCCTTAGCCGATAAACTCAACAACGTCCTCAAAACTGCGGCGAACTTTTTTGCGCGTAGCCCCCAGGTCCTCTCCTCGAAAACCGACCGGTAACATTGAAACGGTGGCAAGATTCTTTTCAGAAAGGCCAAGTATTTCGTTTACGGCTGTCGCGTCAAAGCCCTCCATCGGACAAGCGTCAATCTTCAAAAGCGCGGCTGTTTCCACCATCATTCCAAGAGCAATATAGGTTTGTTTTGCGCTCCAGAGTGTGTATTGTTCCGGAGAAAAACGTCCTATTGCTCCGGAAATATTTTGCTTCAAGCTATTTAAATCTTCCAAAGAAGCACCTTCAATCGTTGAAGCGCGTTGTACAAACTCATCAACAAGCGCTGAAGCGTCGGTGCGTCGCGTAAGAATAATGAGATGCGAAGCATCTGTTACTTTTGATTGATCATAGCTTACCTTACGAATCTTCTCGCGTAGTTCAGGATTCGTAACAACAAGAAATTTCCATGGTTCAATACCGAATGAACTTGGTGCGAGACGAGCGCTTTCTAAAATCGTTTTCAAATCATCGTCAGAAACCTTTTTTTGCGTATCAAATTCTTTTGTCGCATAGCGCCAATTCAGCGCCTCAGTAATGGTGTTTTTCATAGAAATAGTGTGCCTAAAAATCCTATAGGACGCAAGAAGTAACAGAAAATAGAAAACCGCCTCTCCAGAGTGGGAGGGCGGTTTCGGTTAGGGGTTTTTGGGAATGTTCGTTCTACGAGCGCTTCTTGGTGGAGTCCTTCTTTCCGCTGTGCTGCTTGCAGGTCTTGCGACCCTTCTTGCTGTGACGCCGCGTGCCGAAGCAGTAGGGACATCCGGAATCGCGCGCGTCGAAGTTGTCGGTATTCTTCGCCATGTAAACCTCGTAAAGGTGCTTGCAACAACGTGTTGCGAGGTTCTCCGTATAAAAACTGAGAACGTTGTAAGATAGCAGAAAAAGAGGCTTTTGTCAAGCCATTTCCCATCCAAAGGCTTAGAATCACCCCTTCGCAAATACCAATAAATCAACGTTTTCCGCACCGGCTTCTATAAAAAGATTGGCGCAAGCCTGAGCCGTTGCGCCCGTTGTACAAACATCATCAACAAGAAGTACGCGCTTTCCCGATAAATCTTGAATACAGGAAAACGCGTTTTTTATATTCCCCTCTCGAGCTTCATTATCCGGTAGAGTTGCATTTGGAAGCGCCGATGCACTGCGTAGTAAAAGAGCGTCCGCTTGAAGTCCATGTCCGAGCGCGTTTGCAACAAGTTCCGCTAAACGTTTTCCGTGATCTATTCCCCTATCTCGCGCACGATCCGGATCTCCGGGGACCCAGGTCACAATATCTAAATCCGTCGGATGATTGAGCATGCGTGATAGAAGTCGTTGAAAAACCGGCTCCAAACAAGTTGCCGCACGATATTTGTAGGATTTGATTAAACGCTGAATGCGTCGATCTTTATACGCGCTCAGCGCCCAAGCGCGTCGAAAGGGAGAAAGTGTTAAAGCATCTCCGGGAGCAATGTCTGTAAAACAGGATTCACAAAGCCAAGAATCCGCGGAAGCACATTCAATACAGGTTGGAGGATAAATGGCATTCAATATTCGCTCCTGCGCTCGAGCGAACATGTTTAGAGATTCAATGGTTCAACGGTGATATCCGAAACAAGCCAGACACCCGCTTCTTTTTTTAAGTTCAGTCCCACAAGTTCATAGGAAACGGTTTCCTGCGCTTGCACATCATTGAGAATAACTTGCGTCTGAACATCAACATGCGCCTCCGTACCGGAAAGAATAGGCGTTCCGCTCACAATCGTTGCGGAAAGAGCACGCGTTGTACGGCCATAGGATGGGCCGTAAGAAGGATATTGAGCTATGAGCTTATCAGAGCGCGCTTTCAAGAAGTCCTGCACCGCCTGCGTGCTCTGATCATAAACCGTTTTTACGGCTGCAAAGCCATCAACGCTGGAATACGTTCCTTGGCGAGCGGCATATTCCGTTGCCTGCCGCTTGAGTGCTTCCTGAGCTTGTCGTTCAGCCTCTGCGGGATCACTTGCGCTTGGAGGCGTTCCTGTGGCTTCTGGGAGCTTCGGAACAGCTCCTTGAGGATTAAAAACCTGCTGCTCCGGAACATTCGGCTGTGCCGGCGTTTGGGAACCTTGTTGAAATGGTTTAAAGACAAAAAACAGAATCGCGGCTATAGCGAGAATACCGCCACCGACGAGAAGAAAGAGAAGAAGACGCTTATTTTTCATACAGAATATGTTTTAAATTATATGGTGGCTATTCCGCCTGCACGCGCCTCGCCTTCCGCTTCGAATTCTTTTTTCTTTTCTTCGATCTTAAGAAGTTGTTGCGGATTTGTTGTAACGATTTGATCTTCCGTATAAGACGCAACGACTTGAATGGCAGCATGTTTTGCGCCTGCGAAGAAAATACCTTCTCCAACGGCGGATTCCAGTAAAAGATACTTTTCGGATTGCGTAAGAAGAAATGTACGCGCAATAAGATCGATGGAAGCCGGTGATTGTTTCAAAAGCATCTGAATGGAGCTGTTTGTTACAATCGCCTGCCCATACGGAGAGGTTAAGAAGTCATTCACATCCTGTGTAATGGTTGTGATACCGAGATAGTATTTACGACAACGTTTTACGAGAGCAAAAATGAACTTCGCCGAATCTTCCGATTGCATCAACCACCAAGCTTCATCAATAACGAGAATACGTTTTTTGCGTTCGCTACGCACAACATTCCAAATGTAGTTAATGATGGTGTAAATCGCCATCGGGCGAAGCTCGTCTTCAAGATCGCGAACGGAAAAGGTAACGAGCTGATTATTCATCTGCACCGTTGTCTGCGAGTTAAACAAACCCGAAAATGTTCCTTCCGTAAATTTCTTTAACTTCACAATTAATTCCGCCGTTCCTTCCATGCCTTCAAGAATGTCTTGAAAATCCTTCAGCGTAGGCACTTCGACGTTCAAAAGATCAGAACCTGGGACGATATCCTTTTTTGCGTAGGTTTCCAGCAAAGCTCGGTCAAGAATAGAATCTTCCGTAGTTGTAATCTTGCCCAGCATGAGCCTCAAAAGCCCCTTCAGAGTGATAACAGCGCTTCGAATGATATCTTCTACGCTAAACGTTTCTCCAACAGGTCTTGGCAAGTCGAATGGATTGATTTTGGAGCGGCTCGAAAGCGAAATGTTAATGTATGTTCCTCCAACGGCATCGGAAAGATGTTTGTATTCCATTTCCGGATCAATGACGATGACATCGGTGCCAAGCATCATGGAACGAATAATTTCGAGTTTCACCGTATAGCTTTTTCCGGCACCGGAGGTAGCAAAGATAACCGCATTCGCATTTTGAAGGCTAAAACGATCAAAGATAATCAAGGAGTTATTATGACGATTCACGCCATACAAAATACCGTTGTCGCTTGTAAGTTCCGCCGAAGTGAATGGAAAAGAAGAAGCAATTGGCGACGTGCTCATGTTAAACGTAATCTGAAGCTCGTCATTTCCAACCGGCAAGGTCGAATTAAAACCCTGCTCTGCTTGAAAATACGCGCGGCGCGTGTAAATCAACTGCGAAGCAAATGTTCCTTCCACTTGTGACGTTACGCGTTCCAACTCTTCTTTATCCGTGGAATAGAATGTGCAATAAAAAGCGAATTGAAAGAAATGCTCAACGCCTTGCGTGAGATCATCACGAAGCTGTTCAACATCGCGTAAAGCGGTTTCTGAAATAGGATCGCGCGGCTTTCCGGATTCCGCATCTGAAGAAATCTGTGCTTCAAGATAACCGACTTTCTTTTTAAGCTGCTTCAAAACGATTTCCGCTTTCACCGGATAAAAGAACATGGCGATATCAAGCTGTGCGGAAAGATTGATAATCGGCGAAGCCCAGCCAACGGAAACATAGCGCGGATACGTGACGACAAATAATGATCGGCAAAAGACATTACCAAGGCGCACAAAAGACGGCTCAACAAGCATGGCAGAAGGAGCAATCAAATCTTTAATCGAAGCAACACCGCGGCGATAAATACGTTCTTCTTCAAGCGCAATATGCTCTTCCTCCTGGACGCGTTTTTGCTCGGCCTTGGATGGGCCTCTTTTTAGCTTTACGCCCCCTTTTGTGAGTGCGGAGACCTCAAGTTTTTTCTCCGAATGTGTTTCAAATGCCATAAGATTAGCCTTCAAGTTGAAGTTCGTTTACATCCTGAAGCCGTTGGGTTTCATACAAATCCGGATTATAAACAGTGTAAAAAAGCTCAATAAGACTCTGCGTATCAAGCTGAATAGCGTTGAGCGACATGGAAGAAAGCCCGCCGATAATCTGATTCACGCGTAAGCTGAGATCAAACTTCTGTTTTTCAAATTTCTTCTCAGAAAGTTTTCCGGCAACCGTCGGAGAGAGAATTTCACCCAGGCGCTGAAAAAAGCCTTTTTGTGTTGTCCCCTGATCCGTTGCGGGGTCAAGCGGTACAACCACATAAAAACGCTTCTGCATAATGTCACCCAGTTTCACAAGCTGCTTAATGAAATCCTGATAATCGTTGATCTGTCGTTTCAAAAGATCGTTCTCAATCGTTTTTCTCTGCTCATCCAATTGCGCCATATAATTATCGATATTCATCCGGCGCGATTGAATAACAATTTGAATTGGAAAATCAAGGCTATTAAGAAACTGCATGTATGCCTGAACAATGGCATTCTGTTCATCAAGCGATTTCAGAGAAAAGTTGATGCTGGAAACAAGCAAGACGGAACGTAAGGTTCCATCTTTCAGAATGACAAGATTCTCACGGATTTCCGCGATATCCAGAAATTTTTGCGCAGGAACGCCGGGTTTTTTTCCCGTAAGCTTTTTGCTTTGCATACTTAGAGTGAATCGTCGTCATTATCGGGATTGAAGACCCCTCCGGTGTTTACGGTAAGAGCAAGATCGCGAAGCCTGGTTGATTCCGGACGAGCTTTGCTTTTCGCCGGTGCGGCTGGTGGCGCAGGAGGCTTCGCGATGAGAACTTTTAGCTCCGCATCTGACAATCCCTTTTGCCAAACGCGCAGCTTCGGACGCGTTGTTGTCTGTAAAAAGTTAATGAAAAAAATATGAAAGGGCTGTCCATTAACCTTTAGGAAAGCGAAGACGCCTGCAAGACCGGCTGTTGGGATGGCGAAAAGAATGAAATACGGGAGAGTCAACAGGCGGAATTCGATGAAGAGAACAAAAGTTGCTCCGAGCGTAATGAGAAACTGTCGGACTGTGATCGGTCCGAGAATCTTGTCTTCTTTATCAATGAATTGGGGAACGACAAACTTCTCCGGCATGTCCTCAGTATATCACAGATAGGAAAAAGCAGTCAGTGTATTCTGTGTATTCTTTTTTCGAAGCCAAGATAACGATCTCCCCTGCTAAAGTTGTAATTTACTGTTAAGCGCAACAATGGCACCCAGTTCTTCTGAGGTCGGTAAAGCAGTGGAGGGATCTTGCGCGCGTTTCTTTTCCACAAGCTCCGCAACGGGAAGACCTTGCTTAAAACTTTCCGTTACAAGATTCAAATATTGCTGTTGCAAAGGAGAGCGACGCCAAGCCTGTATGCCCTCTGTCCAACCTTCGAAAGATTCCTTTTTTAGAAGGTCTAATTTTTGCAGAATAGTATTTGCCGCTTGATTTGGATCTTTAGACTGTCTACGGAATGCTTCGATAGTCATGGTTCCAAGTTCTTCACTTAATCCCGTGAGACGCAAAGGAGAGCGCACGTCTTGCATGCTTGTGCTTGGAGCCGATGTTACACCCCCCGCGGATTTTGCGGACGCCATCATACTGCGAAGCTGCGCGGATAAATCATCGGAAGAACCGGTCTGCACTTTCTCGCGATACCATTCGGCATGTTCTTCGCTATCGCGTTGTTTTCGCGTAGCGATTTTCTGTTTTTGTTCATCAACTGTCTGTTGAATGCGTTGACGTTGAAAATCTTCAATCGCAACATGATGTGTTTTATACGCTTCTTCAATAATCCCCGAAATGCGTTCCGCTTCTTCTGTAAGCAGCCCAAGGCCACCAACTTTTTCATCGCGCAGAAGCGCCTCTTTTGTCTGAGCGGAATTACGAACATCGCGCAGTCGCGTAGAAATGAGATTGTGCAGACGTTTCAGAAGATATCCGTCTCCTTTCAGTTCCCCAATGCGGGTAATGGCGGCATCGATAGCTTCTTCGAGTGCTGTATTATTACTCCGACGAACCCGCATGCCAGCAACATCGAAATCTGCTCCTCCGGATTGTTCCCCTGTTTTTTTCACAGCCGTTTCCTCCGCGCCTGCTTGCGAGGCGCTCTCTGCATCCAGTAGATATTCTTGATACCATCTCGCATAGTCTTCTTCGGACATGACCTGTGTTGAAACGAGGAAATCCGTCATGGTTTGAAGATAGCGTTCCGCTTGCGAGTTTTCGAGTCCAAGGCCGCCGCCTTCTTGTGATCGCTGTAAAATTTCAAGAACCTGCGCGTCCGTTCTCACGCCTTTTATATAAGAAACAAGAATTTCTCGAAGTTTTCGAATCGTTTCCTCTGAAAGAATGCTGATTTTTGCTTCCGAAGCGATTCGTCTCACGGCTGCACCATAAGAAACCGGCCGCAGTGACACCCTGTGAATGCTTTGTATTAAGGAGAGAGACGTTCCGAGCTCTTGTAAGCGCACCTCAACATCCCAAGGAATGAGATCCGCTAGTGGAAGAACAATATACAAAAGCAATTCGCGTTCAACTTCTTCCGGCTTGCGGTCCCCTGCTACTTTTTTAAGCTCCTCTTCAAATGTCTGTATGTCCTGCTTTTGAGCAAGGAGTTCCCATACAATATCCATGACACGTTCCCAAGCATCATTATCATAAGCAAGATTTGTCTCTGCCGTGTCTTCATTAACACCCGAAGACGGATCAAGAAGATAGTCCTGTGCCGCAGGAGGCAACTGGTTGAAAAATTCAAGCCACTTTTCACGCGTCATAGACTATGCCTTTCTGATCATGGTGCGTACCGCTGCTGGAAGTTCAGATTCTTTTCGTTTCTTTTCCGCTTCACTTGAAAGCGTGTCAATCATACCGATCAAGGCCTTGTCTGTCGGAGTTTGTTCTGCCGGGGCTTTGTTTACTTTAATGTGGTTCACGCGATCCATGGCAACTTCAAGCGCTTTCAGAACCTTCGGCCTTAGATCTTTTGCGAGCTTATCGTAATTTGAAATAATTTCTGCTCCACCATTTTGTGCGAACGAAGACAGAATTTGCGTTTGGAAATGAGCGTCAACGCCTGACTGATCCAAGTTCGAAAATACGCGTGCAACAGTCGACATCTTCTTGTTGAACTGTGACGAATCGCCCTGCTTTATGGCTTCTGCTGCATCTCCGCTATCAACGCCAACAACTTGTTTCGCAAAATCATCAAGCGGAACTCGATCCAACTTTGCATTTACAAGATCCGGAAGATCGCTAAGCGAACCGCCACTGTCGACAAAGTTCTTCATCTGGAGTGCATCAACCGTTCCTCCTGAGGCGCGTTGTTCTCCAGCTGTCTTCAAACTCTCAAACGAGTTTCGCTGCGTATCATTACGGAAGCGGCTTCCGCGCCCAATCTCTTTCTGAATAGCATTCCCCTGAGCATCTTTTCCGGTTGTGATTTTCGTAGCCTTAAGCGTAAAAGCTTGCATGCTTCCGTCTTTTGGATTTTTGCGATGCTCCACATTTTTAAAAGTATCCGCGGCTTGGCTCGGCGATGACAAGATAAGCTGTTCATGTGCCTCCATGCCATTAAGAAGTGTATTGTTACCTGCTTGTTTTACGCTGCGTTTCGCACGATCCCAAGCCGCGTCATCTTTTAGTTCCATGGCGCCGGTGGCTTTATTTTCTTCCCAACCATTGTTTTCCATGAGACCGCTCAAAACTTCTCCGTTATTGGCGTTAAAATCATCCACGCCTTTAATGGCGTCTGGATCAAGATATGAAAGTTTCTTAATAGCCTCCTCACGCTGAGCTCCCGGAGCGGCTAACTGCGGATTTGAGGTGAGAAGCTGATCAAGACGTTCGATTTCCTGCTTGTCGCCCCGATTCTTTGCCAGATCATATTGCTTTTGCTGGAAATCGCGCTGTTGAGCAAGAGCGTCTTGATTTGCGAGAATACCGCTCGACGCCTTTGCATCTTCATCGTTAAGACCTTGTTTTTTAAGTTCCGGAACATGATCTGATTTATGTGTTTTTGCGATTTCCTTACGCACGTCCTCCGAGGCGGCTAAACCGGTGATCATTTCAGAAGCACGCCGCTCTCCAAGCGTTCGAAGCGGACCAGTGTCAGAGTTGTAAGTCTTCGCCACTTGCTGCGCGAGTTCCGCTCCTCCGTATTTGCGGAGTTCGCTAAATTGTTCCGCTGCTGCCTTCCCCTGCGTCTCTGCTTCGCGTTTACGCAAAGTCGCTCCTCGTACAAGAGTAGGTCGAGCAAAACGTCCTGCAGCACCAGCGGCGGCGCCAATAACGCCTCCTCTTTGTTGAGCTTGAGTGATTTTCTGAAGCGCACCACGAGAAAGGGTTCCGGTAACATCAAGCCGTCGATCAACCGCCCCGGCACCGGCACGACCAGCTCGATAGGCTCCATATCCGGCAGCACCAGCTGCAAGAAAAGGAGATGTGGCGACCGCTTTTCCGGCGCTCTTTGCCAGTCCGGCGATCTTACCTCCAAAAGCTCCTAATGTACTCGAAATGGCTCCCGCTTGAGAAACGGCAGCTTCCAAACCCATAAGCAAGATAGCCGTAGCAACAATAAAGGATGCAATTTGATCACTTGTAAAGAAAGCCGTTAGTCCTTGAGGAACGCTTGATGTACCAAAGTTCATTGCCGGCGCAAGGCCTCCGCTTGCCGCGCTTGATTGAACCGTTGCCAATGTCAACCAAAGAAAGAAGGCTAAAATCGGTCCTCCGGCAAGCAAGGATGTAAGCCGCGTCCAATACTGATCAGCAAAAACAGCTAAGGATTTTTTAATGCGACCCGGAAGAGCAGATGCAAAAAGAGCAAATGGGCTGAAAATCAAAGCGAGCCAAAGACCAACGATGCGGAAAGCAAGATAGGCCGTCAGAATAATCATGAGGCCGAGAATGATGGCCATCATGAAGTTAGCTAACATATAAGATACAATGATCTGCACCAGTGACATGCTTGATGCCTGCCCGCCTTCCGCTAAATGCGTTAATTCCGTCAGTCGGAATGCATTAATGAAGTTTCCTGCGGCTGCAGCTTGAAACGCGTTCACAAAGGTCAGCATGACGACCTGGGAAAAGTCGATCAATAACTGAATAAGCGTTTTTGAAAAGTTAATCAAAACCGCCATTAAAAGGAGCTTCGGAAGAACGTTTTTATAATTAAAACTACTGGAATCGTATCCAATGATAGTTGCAAATGCCGATACCAAAAGAACGACAATAAAAAACATGTTCACGAGATCACGTATAATCTTCCATCCCGTCTCAACGATGGTTGCATGCGCAAAACCATTGTAGCTCGCAAAAGCAACCAAGACCTGCGTCACAATTGTGAACACAATCGTCATGAACCACAACGTAATCTGAAGAATGGTTACAATGGATTGAAAAATAATACACTTCGCATAGTCGCCAATGCTACTAGACGAAAAGCTAACATTGTTACAAACGATGTTAGTCGTTGGCGCTGTTGCTGCAGGTGCGGCCGCGGACGGAGTTGCGCCTGCAGGCAGAGTTGTGGGGGTGGACGGGACCGGCGCCGACTCGGGGGGAGTAAACTGAGCCAGCGTTGGAAGTGGCGCGAGAAAACTAATGCCTAAAAACAATAAAAAAATCACGGCAAAGCTTTTCTTCAGCCATGGACGATGAAGGACCGGACGTGTGTCTTTAGGTTCAGACATACTTACGAAATTCAGTATACCACAAAATAAGGAAACGAACCTTTCCTTATTTTGAAAAAACATCCACAGGAAATCGGAAAATAAGCCTCCCCTTCTGCGATTGCGAAGTACGAAAAAAAATGCTAGAGTCACAACTGATTTGAGCCGATACCCGACCCCATGTTGAGCGTAAACTTTTTAAAGTCAGACCACGATACACAAGCGCGGCGGAAAACAGTAGTTCTCGCCGCTGTTTTTGCTTTATGTGTCGCCTTAATCGCCACAGCCGGCGCAGCCGCTTCCTATCGATCGGTTCAGCATGGAACGAGTTTGATTTCAGAATTTGAACAATTACCGGTAATCGCCGACATGCGTCGCATGGTTTTTGGAGAAGACGCGGTTGCGGCAGGATTGTCTACAAGTAAGAACGATCAATACTTAAACATCCTTATTCTCGGCATTGGTGGCGCCGGTCATGACGGGTCGCTTCTCACAGATACAATCATTCTCGCGTCCGTGGACATGAAAGAAAAGAAAGTCGGCATGCTTTCCATCCCGCGCGATCTTGCATATCCGATCGGAAATAATCAGTACGAAAAGATTAATGTAGTGCATGCTTATGAAGAACAAGATCATCCGGGAGAAGGTTCCATCCGAACCGCGGAAAAACTGTCTGCATTCCTTGATGTTCCAATCGACCATGTTATTCGCATCGACTTTCGAGGATTCGAAGCGCTTGTTGACACGATCGGAGGTATCAAAGTTAACGTCGAGAATTCTTTCACGGACAGTTCTTATCCCGCCGGTGACAATGAATGGCAGGTTGTTTCTTTTAAAAAAGGATTGCAACAAATCGATGGTGCACGCGCTCTTAAATATACGCGTTCGCGACACGGAAATAACGGCGAAGGTTCTGACTTTGCGCGCAGCCGCCGTCAGCAGCTCGTGATTGAAGCCATTCGCGATAAACTCATTTCTCTCAACACGCTCGCGGATCCGGGAAAGCTTGCAAAGCTCTACAGCACCATTACAAATAATATCCAAAGCGACATGTCTCCGTGGGATGTTATCCGACTTGCACCGCTCGCAGAACAATTCTCTTCAAAAAATATTACGAATCATGTTTTAACAACCGGTAATAATGGACAGCTGAACTCGGCACTTATTAATGGTGCGTACATGCTTTTTCCAAAAAACAATGACTGGTCCACTATTAAGTCGCTTGCGCAAAATCCATTCCAAAGTTCCGCCGATGTAAAGGCTGAAGTCGCAGCCGCAACACAGCCGATGGCACATGTGGAGCTCAGAAACGGCACCTTTCGCACCGGGCTCGCTTCCCTTGTAAGTGATAAGCTCGAATTCTCCGGTTTTGAAACGGTGAAGCTTGGGAATGCTGTGAGACGAGGCTATGCCGACTCTATTATTTTTGATTTAACGAATGGCGCGAAACCGGAAGAACTTGCGAAATTAAAGGCGTTATTGAAGGCAAATGTCTCTCTTTCGGTTGCAACGCTTCAAGATGACGGCGCTAAAATCGTCTATGGCGAAGAAATGAGCGTCGAAAAGGTCACCTCAGATATTGACTTTTTGGTGATTTTAGGAGAAACATCCTATTCATTCGCCACAACGGCCTATGTCCATTAAGCGAGAATCCTCCCTTCCGCGCGTAGCACTCATTGGAAGAACCAATGTTGGAAAGTCCACTCTCTGGAATCGCCTGACAGAACTCGGTCAAGCATTAGTCAGTGAAAAACCACATACGACGCGAGATAGAAAATACGGACCCGTCCTCTGGAAGGGGTCTCTTTTTGAAATCATTGATACCGGCGGAATGGATACGGAGAAAGATGTTATTGGAGAAGGTATTAAGGCGCAGGCGGAAAATGCTATCCGTGATGCAGACATTGTTCTGTTTGTTGTTGATACAAGAACCGGTATTCTTCCGCAGGACTTGGAACTCGCTCAAAAAGTACGCAGCATTGCAAAACATGTTTGGCTTGTCGCGAACAAAGTGGACACGGCCAGAGTTCTTCCTCTCGCATTGGAAAAAGATTTTTTTAAGCTCGGTCTTGGAGAAGCCTATCCCGTCAGCGCGAACACGAGCTTGGGTATCGGCGATCTTCTTGACGCCATCCACGTAGAACTTGAGCGCATCGGAAAGCCTCCCGCTCCTTTGAATGAAAAGCATCCGCTCCGCATTGTTCTTATTGGACGTCCGAATGTTGGAAAGTCTTCCATTGTAAACTCTATGTTGGGAGAAGATCGCGTGATCGTTTCTCCAAAGGCACATACGACACGCGAACCGCAGGACACGCTCATTCAATACAAAGGTCACGATATTGTGATTGTTGATACCGCGGGAATGCGTCGCCGCGCCAAAGTGGAGAAGGGATTGGAAGAAGACGCGGTTGCGCGCAACCAAGCAGCTCTGAGACAGTCAGATATCGCTCTGCTTGTATTTGATGCAACGGAAGATCCGCGCGCACAGGATAAACGCCTTGCCGGTCTCGTTGAAGAAACAAATAAAGGTGTTCTTCTTGTGGCGAATAAATGGGACCTTGTTAAAGACAAAAATACCGTAACCTCAAAACGCTACGAAGATACGCTTCGACGTTCCTTTCCTTTTATTACATGGGCGCCAATGATGTTCGTGAGCGCAAAAAAGGGACAGCGTACAACGAAGCTTCTTGATGAGGCGCTAAAAATCCAAGAAGAACGCATGCGCCACATTGATTACAATGCGGTGAACAGAGTTTTGAAGGCAACTATTCAAACGAAACGGCCGTTACAAAGTTATGGCCCAAAGTCGCCAAGAATCTACGATGTGGCTCAACTCGGTCATGCGCCACCGACTTTTCTTATTACCGTTCATGGAGATAAACAAAATCTTCATCCAAACTGGTTGAAATTCTTCACAAAACGTCTTCGTGAAAAATTTGGATTTGAAGGAACGCCAATTAGTGTTCGTGTTCGCCATCTTCCTTCATCCAAATCAAATAGATCCAAAACGACCATGGGACCCGGAATGGAAGCCGTGGCCGGATCAGCAAAAGAAAAGAAACCTCGCGTTAACCAAACGCGCCGACGTCAGAAACAAGGCGGACGCAGATATTAATATTGTCATTCCCGCGGAGGCGGAAATCCAGTACGATACGTCTATGAAACTCATTGTTGGCTTAGGTAATCCAGGTAAAAAACATGAAAACACACGCCACAATATTGGCTGGCGCGTCGTTGAGCATCTTTCCCTGCATCTTGACGCGGGAGAGCTTGTGAAGAATGAGAAATTTTCCGCAGCGATCAGCGAAGCAAAGCTTGGCGGAGAAAAGATTTTGTTTGCGGAGCCGCTTACATTTATGAACGCTTCAGGAAAAGCGGTGGCTGCATTGAAACATTTTTACAAGATTGAACTTGAAGATGTTCTCGTTGTTCACGATGAAATGGATTTTGCGGTCGGAAAATTTGCCTTTGCGAAAGATGGCGGCGATGCGGGTCATAACGGTATTCGCTCTATTATTGACGCGCTCGGTTCCGACGTTTTTGCGCGTTTGCGCGTTGGCATCGATAGACCAAAGCCGCCTTTAAAGAAAGAAGATTACGTTTTACAACCTTTTGATATGGAAGAAGTTCCTACAATGGAGCTTGTGAAGGAACGCACTTCCGAAGCGGCCTATGATTGGGCGAAACAAGGCTTGACAAAGGCCATGAATATGTGGAACGGGGTATAGGGATGCAATCCCTTCCTCAAAATGATATCGACTTACAGCGCCTCGCTGTTATCCACTTCCCCGGTTTCGGCTCACGATCTTTAAAAAAGATCCGTGAAACATTTGGCGACATAGGTTGCGCCTGGTCTGCAAGCACAAAAAAGCTCTCATACATAGGTTTAAGCGAAAAGAAACAAGCGTCTTTTCAGCTTTGGAAAAAAACATTTGATTTACAAAAAGCGATTTATCGCCTTGCGAGCAATCAAATCGCTCCCCTGTTTCTTCATGATTTAGATTACCCGCCTCTCCTTGGGCAAATTTCCGATCCGCCGGAAGTCCTTTTTATTCGAGGTAATTTAAGCGCCGCGCCAGCCATTGCTCTTATCGGAAGTCGAAAACATACATTGTACGGAAAAAGTGTTGTTGAACGATTAGTGCAAGACTTGGGCGCACAAGGTCTAACAATCGTCTCCGGTCTTGCGCTTGGCATTGATGGACTCGCTCATCGCGCAGCGCTTCAATCGAAAGCAAATACCATCGCGGTTCTTGGCTCGGGTGTAGATGCGGAATCCATTTATCCGCGCGAACACACACACTTAGCTGCCGACATTGTTGAAGCAGGCGGTGTTCTTATGAGTGAATTTCCTCCGGGGACGCGTACACGTAAAGAATACTTTCCTATGCGGAATCGCATCATCGCCGGACTCTCTCTTGCGACGGTCGTTATTGAAGCGCGCAAAAAAAGTGGTTCTTTAATCACAGCGAGGCTGGCTCTCGACTCAAACCGCGAGGTTCTGGCCGTTCCCGGATCTATATGGAGTCGAAGCTCTGAGGGCTGTCATCATCTTATCGAGTCAGGAGCACGGCCTTGCGTTTCCGCACAATCTGTGTTAGACGCCATAGCACTGGACCACCCAACTCTCGCCGCGGAAGCACGAGCCGCTCTTCCGCTTGGGCCGCTAGAACGGCGTATTTTAGACCTATTATCCGCCCCAATGCATATTGATGACCTTACTCGAACCGAGCAAATGAGCCCGGCAGAAGCGGCCACCGCCTTAAGCCTTCTTGAGCTAAAAGGCTATGTCTCTCAGACGGGCGGACAGCACTGGGTTTCTTGCAGTGGTTTGCGATCTGCTCCAGCTTGATGATATAACCTTAAACTATGGCAAAGCATCTCGTAATTGTAGAGTCTCCAACAAAGGCAAAAACCATCCGAAAATTTCTCGGGTCGGATTATGATGTCGTCGCATCCATGGGGCATATTCGAGATTTACCGTCTTCCGCAAGTGAAATTCCTGCTGCGGTAAAAGATGAAGCTTGGGCAAAACTCGGCGTAGACGTTGAACATGATTTTAAACCGCTGTATGTGATCCCAAGCAAAAAAAGCAAAATCATCCGAGAGCTGAAACAAAAGTTAAAAGACGCGGAAGACATTTATCTGGCAACTGATGAAGACCGCGAGGGAGAAAGCATCAGCGAAGGGCTGTTGGAAATTTTGAAACCCAAAGTTCCGGTGAAGCGCATGGTTTTTCATGAAATCACCAAAAAGGCTGTAGAGGCCGCTCTTGCGCATCCGCGCGATATTGATGAACGCCTTGTCCGCGCACAAGAAACGCGACGCATTTTAGATCGTCTTGTCGGATACAAGGTATCCCCTGTTCTCTGGAAAAAGATCGCCTTTGGACTTTCCGCCGGTCGCGTACAATCGCCTTCGCTGAAAGCGATTGTTGATCGTGAACGCGAACGCATGCGCTTTATGCGCGCCGCTTACTGGAGCGTAGAAGCTTCCGTTAAGAAAGAGCAGTCTTCTTTTGAAGCAAAGCTTATTCGAACAGACGGAAAGCGCATCGCAACCAGTAAAGACTTTGACGAAGCTACCGGAAAATTAAAGAAGGAGGATCTTGATTTAATTGATGAAACGCGGGCAAATAAAATCGCCGAAGAAGTTGTCGGCGCGGACTGGCAAGTTTCTTCCGTTACGGAAAAACCCTTTTCACGAAAAGCGCCGGCACCATTCACAACTTCAACACTCCAACAGGAGGCTAACCGTAAACTCAGTCTCTCTTCTCGCGATGCCATGCGCACCGCCCAGTCGCTTTATGAAAAAGGTCACATTACGTACATGCGTACGGATTCGACTACGCTTTCCGAAGAAGCGCTCGTAGCGATTCGAAAAGCGGTTCAATTCCGATTTGGAAATGAATATGTTCCCGAGAGCGCTCGTAAACACACAGCAAAGTCAAAAGGCGCACAGGAAGCGCATGAAGCCATTCGTCCAAGTTTAACCTTTTCCTCTCCCGATGAAATAGGTCTTTCAGGTGCGGAGCGTGATTTGTATGAACTTATTTGGATGCGAACGCTCGCTTCTCAAATGCCGGACAGTAAGCAGCTTCAAATGACGGTCGTTCTTCAGGTAAAAAATTACGAGTTCCAAGCCAATGGAATGAAAATCCTCTTCCCTGGATTTTTGCGCGCCTATATTGAAGGAGCGGATGATGTAGAACAAGTCTTGGAAGAAAAAGAAAATCTTTTACCGGACTTGAAAGCAGATGACGCTCTTGAATGCGATCAGGTAAAACCCTTGTCACATGAGACGAAACCGCCCGCCCGATTCACGGAAGCCTCGCTGGTTCAATATATGGAAAAAGTTGGTATCGGACGTCCGAGTACCTATGCCAGTACTATCAGTACTCTCCTAGACCGAAAATACGTCTACAAGGCGGGAAACGCCCTCGTACCAACATTCACAGGTATGGCGGTAACACAGCTCTTAGAACGCCATTTTGACGATCTTGTGGACGCACAATTCACTTCCAATATGGAAGAGGCTCTGGATCGCATCGCTTCAGGCGAAGAAGAATGGCTTCCCTATTTAAAACACTTCTATCTTGGAGCAAAAGGTCTTCAAGCGCGTGTCGACGAAAAAACAGAAAGTATTGAGCCGGAGAATGCAAAAACGGTTGAACTGCCGAACCTGGAAGATTATCGCGTAAAAGTCGGAAAGTTTGGTCCTTATGTAGAAGCAAAGCTTCCGCGAACCGGCGCAATCGTAAAAACGAATGTTCCAATCGACATGTCGCCATCGGACGCAAATAAAGAAGCCTTCGACGAATTATTGCAAAAAGCGCAACAAGGTCCGACAAGTTTGGGACAAGATCCGGAAACGGAACAATTCATCTATTTGCGCACGGGAGCTTATGGTCCCTATGTTCAATTAGGCGAGGAGGAGGAAGGTGCGAAAAAGAAACCAAAACGCGCGAGCATCCCTAAAGACGTTTCAATGGAATCTGTTGATTTAGGAATGGCATTAAAACTTCTCGCTCTTCCGCGTCTTTTAGGAATGCATCCGGAAACAGGAAAAGAAATTCGTGCTAGCAATGGACGCTTTGGACCTTACATTGTGCATGATGGCGACTTCCGCAGCTTAAAGAAAGAAGATGATGTTCTCACCGTCACACTTGAACGCGCATTGGAATTGCTCGCTCAGCCAAAACGCGGCCGCGGAGGCTCTACAGGAAAAGATCTCGGCAAACATCCGGACGATGGGAAGCCCGTTACCCTCCATGATGGAAAATACGGTCCCTACGTCAAACACGGAAAAATAAATGCCACAATTCCAAAAGAACTCAAACCGGAAGACGTGACTTTGGAAAAAGCGGTTGAACTTATCGCCAACAAAGCTCCAAAAACAAAGACAACAAAAAAGAAGGCTTAAAGCCTTCTTTTTTTATTTCTTCACCCAATTCCACCAAGATCCAAATAGACGCTTTGCTAAACCGGGTTTCTGTTTTTTAGATGCCGTTTCTTTTGCTTCCCCGGTGCCGCTACCGCCAAAGGCATTCAAAAGTTTTTCCACCTTCTTTGGCTTGAACTTTTTCTTATCGGCAGAAGGAACTTCTTTCGAACTTGCTCCAGCCGTTTTTATCTGTTCGGCATTCGATGAAGCTTTTTCTTCTTCCGGGCTTGTTCCCTTTTCTTTTGCCGAAGCTCCAGGAGCGGTCCGTAAACCTTCGTACGCCTTCATATAGTCAGCCAACGCCGTATCGTGAGCTGTCTCCGCGGCGAGAAATTCTTCTGCGAACTCTTTCGAGAGCGCGTCTTTTACATTGCGCTGCTCGATCAATGCATCTACTTGAGAACCCTCCATGTTTTCATCATGTGACAAGATTTCTATTTTCTCATTGACGGCGTATAAATCAATTTGATTTTCCGCATGCTGTAAAGAGATGTAGTCCATTTCGATCTGCGTTTCCAATGCATTCAGGTACTTTTTTTCAATAGGCGTCATCGCTCCTTGATGAGCATCTTTAAATGCCTGCAAAGTTTGGTTGACCTGTTCATAGTCCGCTTTTGCCGTTTCCAACTTAGATGCTTCTTCTTCTTTAAGCTCTTTCCAATCAAACTTTTCGGATAAAGCTTCCTCTGCCGAAGCCTCGATTTCTTCTTGCGGGGCGGGTGTGCTTTCCACGGGCTTC
This sequence comes from Candidatus Uhrbacteria bacterium CG22_combo_CG10-13_8_21_14_all_47_17, assembly GCA_002786495.1. Classification (GTDB taxonomy): domain Bacteria; phylum Patescibacteriota; class Patescibacteriia; order 2-12-FULL-60-25; family 2-12-FULL-60-25; genus 21-14-all-47-17. The sequence goes on from PCSZ01000050.1 coordinate 45,448, forward strand.
AACTTTACAAGAGGAACAGGCTCCGCTTCTTCCTCCTCAGTAGGCTCTAAAACCTCCTGAGAAACTTCCATTGTTTCTGCTACCGGTTTCCCACTCGCTTCAAAAGACTGAAGCGCTGTTTGAAGGTCCTGTTTTGCCTTCCCCGCGGCCTCCGTCAGTTCTGCACTCTCCGCTGGAGCGAAAGTCGCCGCTTCAGGTTCGGGCGTTGAAAGTGCATCAAACTGCCCTAAAAGCGTTTGCGTCTCTGCAGAGGCCAGCGTCTGTAAACCCTCGAATCCTTTCTCCGTGAAAAGCTTCTCCAGATCATTCTCGGAAGTTCCCTCAAAAAGCTGAGCCGCTTCCGCCTGCGAAGCAGGTGTCTCAAGATCTGTTGCTGGAGCCATCATATGAGCCAAAGCGTATCACAAAGCCCTGGACGAAGCCAAAATTTCTGTGCTAGAAATAAGGAATGCAAACGGTGTCAACGGCCCCTCATTCGATAGAAGCGCTTTGCGCTCTTGTTTTGTCATACGATCCGAATGCAGATGAGGAAAAGATCAAAGAAGCCTATACATTTGCAAAAGAGGCGCATAGGAGCCAAAAACGCGCAACAGGCGAGCCCTATATCACGCATCCGCTTGCAACGAGCTTTACGCTGGCAGAAATGAAACTTCCGCCTCCGATTATTATTGCGGGCTTATTGCATGATGTTCCGGAAGACACGGATCGAACTCTGGACGAAATTGAAGAACGGTTTGGCAGTGACATTGCCGCCATGGTTGCCGGAATTACGAAACTTGGAAAAATTAAATATCGAGGCATGGAAAGATACATAGAGAATCTTCGTAAGATGTTTCTCTCCATGGCAGCCGATGTCCGTGTGGTGTTTATCAAATTTGCTGATCGACTCCACAACCTCGAAACACTTGAGGCCATTCCTCCAAAAAAACAATATCGCATCGCGCTTGAGTCTCTGGAAATTTTTGCGCCTATTGCCAATCGCCTCGGAATGGGTGAAATCAAGGGACGTCTTGAAGACGCATCTTTTAAATACATTTATCCGAAAGAATTTGAATGGGTAAAAGAGCTTTCCAAATCCAGCCGCGAAGGAAAACAGGACTATCTAGAGCGCGTCATGCGCTTAACAAAAGAAACGCTGCACAGCGCAGACCTTAATGATGCTCAGGTTCACGGAAGAGCAAAACATCTTTACTCGCTGTATCGAAAATTAGTGCGCCACGATCGTAATATCGCGCGCGTGTATGACTTGATCGCTATTCGCGTCATTGTAGATTCGGTCGCTGATTGTTATGGCGCGCTTGGCATCATTCATAATAAATGGACTCCGCTCAAGGGGCGCATCAAAGACTACATCGCTCAGCCGAAACCAAACGGGTATCGTTCGCTTCATACCACCGTTTTTTGTGAAGATGGCGAAATTGTGGAATTCCAAATTCGAACAAAAGACATGCACGTGATTGACGAATACGGTATCGCGGCGCATTGGGCGTATGATGAGGATGGAAAAATCAGTACAAATCCAACACAGAAAAATCGTCAACCGGAATGGATGCATGAGCTTGCCGATATTCATCGAGAGCTCGCGGACAAAAGAACGTATCTGAAATCCCTTGAAGATTTAAAGATTGATATTTTTAAGGATCGTATTTTCGTTTTCACGCCAAAAGGCGATGTTATCGATCTTCCGGAAGAAAGTACCATTATCGACTTCGCCTATGCCATTCATACCGACATCGGAAATACCTGCACCGCCGCAAAAGTAAATGAAGAAAACAAATCACTTGATCGCGTATTAAAAAATGGAGACATGGTTGAAGTTTTTGTCGACAAAAGCCGAAAAGGACCGAACCCAGGCTGGCTCAAGTTTGCAAAAACCCGTCACGCGCGATCAAAAATAAAACAATACGCAAAATCCCGCATCTCCTCTTGGATCAGCGGGATCATTCCCGGAACAGGAAAATAAGTTCTTCTATTCTTCTTCTTTCTCGGACAATGCCTGAACGAGGTGTTCAAACTCTTCATCCGAATGGAACTTTATTTTAATTTCTCCGGCTCCTTGTTGATTACGTTTAATACTCACGCGCGCTTTCAAGAGACCGCGCAGTTTATTTTCTGCAGCAACAATATTTGGATCGGCGGTTACCGTTCCGCGCGCTCTTTGAACGCGTTCTTCCGTTTGTCTGACCGTAAAGTTCCCTTGCAACATGGAATGAAACATTGCCAACCGCTCGCTCTCCGTAGGAAGGCTGAGCAAGGTTCTGGCATTTGACGCGCTAATCTTTTGCTCAACAATCGCCTGTTGAATTTCCTCAGGCAACTGAAGCAAGCGGACGGTATTTGCGACCTGCGGTCGACTCTTGCCGACCTTGGTGGAAACCTCGTCTTGCGTGAGATTGAACTCATCCATGAGCCGGATATATGCCTTGGCTTCCTCAATGGCATTCAAATCCTGTCGCTGAACATTTTCAATGATAGCAAGTTCAAGCTTCTCTTGTTCCGTCGCATTACGAAGAATCGCCGGAACTGTTTTTAATCCGGCAAGCGTAGAAGCGCGAAAGCGACGCTCACCCGCAATAAGCTGATACGTGCCGTCATCTTTTGGAGAAACGACAAGCGGCTGAATAACGCCATGCTCTTTAATGCTTGAAATAAGATCCTCGAGTTGCGCATGATCAAAATGATGCCTCGGCTGATGCGGGTTTGGTTCAATCTGTTCAATGGGAATCTGAAGAATGCTGTTTTTATCAGAAGAAACAGCTTCTGTAGGCTGCTCTTCCACCGCATGCTGTGGAACCGGTGTCTGTGCGGGTTTTGGCGGAATAAGAGCTCCGAGTCCGCGTCCAAGTCCTGATTGTTTTTGAATGATCATAGTAAAGCGCCGTCGTGAATATTAAACCGTTCGAATGTGATAATCGTGACTCTCTCGTTCCAGAACTTCCTGCGCGAGTCGTTCATACGCCTTCGCCCCTTTTGAAGAAGCGTCGAAATGCGCAATACTGCGTCCGAATGAAGGTGCTTCGGCCAAGCGCACGTTCCGCGGAATAACAGAGCGGAAAATATTATTCGGAAAATATTTATACAATTCATGTAAAACATCATCAGAAAGTTTTGTGCGAGAATCGTACATCGTGATAACCGCACCAAGAACATCCACTTCCGGACGAATGCGCTCTTTCACCAGCTGAACCGTTTCAAGAAGCTGTCCGAGGCCTTCCAGCGCATAATATTCCGCCTGAACCGGAATCAAAATCTCATCAGCCGCGACGATACCGTTTAGCGTAATCAAGCCAAGTGTTGGCGGACAGTCGATAAGAATAAAATCATAATCATTCCGAATCTCCATCATGGATTCACGAAGCTTGAATTCCCTATTCTCCATTTCAACCAATTCGATATTTAATCCCGCCAGCGCCGTTGTTGCGGGCGCGAGATGCAGCCCTTGATGCGCCGTTGGCTGTACGATGTCACGCATGGCTACCGTGCCCAGTACTGCTTCATATACGCCATGCTCAAGATTTTGATGGTCAACTCCGATACCCGAGGTCGCATTTGCTTGCGGATCAAGGTCGACAATCAAAACAAATTTTCCTTTTTCGGCCAGATAAGCGCCTAAATTAACGGCTGTCGTCGTTTTTCCAACACCGCCTTTTTGATTCACAATAGAGATGATTCGCGCCATAGGGTTCCTGTCCAGTATAGGCAGTTTTAGCGTAACTGACAAGGTCAAAGCATTTGCTAAACAGTGCCATTTCTGAGCGCTTTTTTGAGGTCTAGTGGAAGATGCCGTTCTTGAAGGTGTTTAAGATGTTTCTCGCGTTCTCGCTTGAAGAGACTGCTCTTGAGGCCATATTTACTCACAAGAAGAGACGCGTAATTTCCTCCGAGATAATGCGGCATGATGACATAGTCGGCTTTAATTCCATACAGGTACAGCGCACGCTCCACGCTCTGTGCCGTTACAACCACAACACATTTTGAATTTGCTTTCTTTATTTTATGCAGCAAAAACTCATTCGTTGCTTCATCCGGCAACGTGGAAACGACAAGTTTTAATTTTTTCAAATTAAAATCATCAATAAACTCATTATCTTCGGCATCGCCGTAGCGACAAGCATAGCCTCGCGTTTCAAGCGCATCAATCACAGCCGGATCAAAGTCGATAACAAGATAGCGGTTTTTTGATTTGCGTAAGTAAGGGAGAAAATCTTGTCCGAGCCTATGACAGCCGAATAGCAACACATCGTAAATTTCTTTGCGCCCCCGTTCCGGATGCGTTTTTTTCTTCTCAAAAATTCCAAGAACATCTTTCAAGGGCGCATAGAGAGCATCCGCGCCTATCATCATATAACTTGAAATGGAAATCGTGATCAGACCGACGAATATAACAAGCGAAACAACATCTGGGCCAACATGCCCGAGCTCGCCCGCAAGAATGATAAGCACAAGAGAGAACTCGCTGATTTGCGCCACTGTCAATCCCGCCATGAACGCCGTACGTCGACTGTATCCAAGGCGTCCGAGAATAAAGAGAAGGATAAGCGGGTTTCCAATAAGAACAAAAAGCGAAAGAACGATCGTTGGAAGGAGGAGATGTGAAATGTTTACAAAAGAAAGTCTTGCGCCCAGCAAGATAAAGAAAATCACAATAAAAAAATCGCGCAGCAATTTCATCTTTGCGCTAATTTCATAATGATACGGAGAGGAAGCGAGTGTCACGCCGGCAGCAAGTGCGCCAACTTCGATCGAAAAACCAAACCACTGAAAGAGCGCGGCTAAACCCATGCCCCAAGCGATCGAAAACAATAAAAGGAATTCCTGAGACTGTGCGAAGCTTTTTGTGAGCGCGGGAAGAACATAGCGAGCAACGACATACAGAATCGCGATGATAATAGTTCCCTTTTCGAGCGTCCACATGACTTCAACACCGGCATTCGTCCCCTTTCCCATGGTTGCAATTCCGATCAAAATGGCCGTAGCGATAAGATCTTGTACGAGCAGAAATCCGACTGAAATCTTTCCATAGAGCTTCCCAAGATCGCCTCGATCCGAGAGAAGCTTCATGACAATAATCGTACTGCTAAAGGTAAGCGCAACCGCGATATATAACGAAGCAACCCAGCTAAATCCAAAACTATAGGTAATGAGAAAACCAAATAAAACCGTAAACACAACTTGGCCGATACCCGCATATACAGAAACTTTTCCGACTTCCCGAAGCATTCTTGGGTTCAAGCTAAGTCCAACAATAAACAAAAGCGCCGTGATGCCGATTTTTGAAAAAATATCCAGAAGGTCCGAAGACTTCACAACATTAAACAAAAGCGGCCCGGCGATAATGCCCGTGAGAATATGACCAAGGATAAGCGGCTGACGCAGAAGTTGCATGACCCATGCAATAAGCGTTGCGATACCAAGGATGACGCTAACTTCAATGAACGTTTCCATTTTTTTATTTTTGATTCCAACGAACGTATGATACCAAAAATCCGCTTTACGATAAAGCGGATTTTCCCTGTTGCGATATGTGCAGGTGGTGGGCAAGGAGGGAATCGAACCCTCATGGGATTGCTCCCGCAGGATTTTGAGTCCTGTGCGTCTACCAATTCCGCCACTCGCCCATCACCTACGCATATTGCATCTAAGGTTTTGCCTGCCTACAATACGGATGACCCGATCAAACGTCAAGCGCTCTGCAGGTTTGACGATTTAATGAAAAACTGGTAGCATCATCGTTACAAATTTCATCGCGGGGTAGAGCAGCGGCAGCTCGCCAGGCCCATAACCTGGAGGTCGTGGGTTCGAATCCCACCCCCGCAACCAACAAAAAACCTTCGTTCAAACGAAGGTTTTTTGTTTTCTGAAGTTTTTTACGTTAAAAAAGAAAGAAGAACAGCGAGAAATACAAGCTGCATACCGAGACCGGAAGCAAAAGAAATGTCCCGCGTATCGCTAATCATATTATGAAAAAAGAAATGCAATCGGTGAAACCATTTGAGCCAAGTCACGCGAGAAACTTCATACACGCCAACGATAAGGTCCGGTAAAATACTTCCGACAATGCCCATGGTTACGGCAAACTTTGCATCCGATGTAACCGTGTTGAGAAAAAACAAAATAAGAAAAATAGCCAAAACCGCATCAATCACCGTGTAGGCTATACTGCTTCGAACCTTTTTTCCGGCCGTGTAATCCTTGTAGAGCTGCGTATCGCCATGAGGGATAATATCAACAAGAAAATGGGAGATAGCGCCAAAAGCAAACGCAATATAGGGATGCGTCGGTAATTGTTCGCCAATGAACGCGCCAATGGCTGCATGAGTGGTAATAAACATAACTGTTCCACGAGGCTGCGTCCCATTATAGCATATGAGACACAATCCCGTGGATGCGGATTACGCATCCTACGGACATGGTAGCGGGGGTGGGATTCGAACCCACGACCTCGGGCTTATGAGTCCCACGCTCTAACCAACTGAGCTACCCCGCCACGTTTTTTTCGGCGACGGCATCCTAGCAAGATACCTAGATACTGGCAAGAATCGTCTCAGCAACCCGTTCCCAGTCAAATGAATTCGCCCGAATCTTCGCCCGAGCTCGTTCCGCCTCGAAAGCACCTTTGCGCTCCCATACGGACCGAAGAGCCTGTTTCCAGGCTGCAGAATCACTTGGTGCCAGCAAAATCCCCTGCTCACCAAGGACCTCCGGAATGGCGCCAACGCGGGAAGCGACAACCGGCGTTCCTACTGCCATGGCTTCAAGCGCTGTTCGCCCGAAGCCCTCATGTAGTGAAGGAAGGAGTAAAGCGTCTGCATCGCGAAGCAGCGCCCATTTTTTCACCTCGCTTACCCCTTCTATACGAATAATGCGCGGATCCTGCGGCAGGACAACATTTCCCCAGCCGGTTTTTCCGGCGATCACATACTTTGCCTCAATCCCCGCTTCCAGAAAAACATTCGCGGCGAAGGTAATATTTTTTCTTGGTTCCAAGGTACCAAGCGATAAGAAAAAACGTTGATCCGGCTCCAAAATCCTTGGAAGAGATTTTATATTCTCCGGAACAGAAACGCCTTCATACGTAACAATAATCTTTTCTTCGGGAATCCCAAGCTGTTGAACAAGAGAACGTTTTGTATCCTCGCTTACGGAAAAAATACGTGGGGCTTTTCGAAGACCTCGAATGAAAGCGCGCGTCGTAAAAAAACGCTTGAGTGTACTTTGAGAAAAACATTCCGGATGCGTAAAAATCGCAAGATCATGAACCCAGGGAATGGAAGGAATTGAGAGAAAAGGCGCGATAGAACCGCCGGGAACAAAAAGCTGATCAAGGGAATGTTTTTTTAACGCACTTCGTAAACTCTTACCCGAAGCGTCTTCGAGCTCGATGGTATTTTCTTCTGAAAAAGAAGTTTGCGCTCCTTTGGGCGTAAGCGCGTAAAGATCTGTATCAAATTTTCCTGCGCGTAGAAAAAGCACTTCCGTAAGCTCGCGCGCGGCATGCGCTACACCCGCTCCGAGGCTTCCATCCGTCGGTAAAATTCTTAAATCGATACCAAGCGTTTTCATGGACGATCCGCGGCTTTCACGATGCTCTTTGGCCACTCAAAATTTGAAAAAGCCCAATATGTAAGCGCCTTCACATCTTGAAAGCGCGCGAAATGATTATTTGAATTTAAAACAACCGCAATCACTTCATTGCCATCTTGATTAATAGTTCCCTGCGCGAAACAGAACCCAGCCTCATCAAGCGACCCAGTCTTTCCGGCGATGACATGATATGGTTCCTTGTTCAAGCTGCTCGCGAGCAACAGATTCGTGCTATGCAAGAGATAACTTCTGCCCGTTGCCTCTCCCGTTGCCTCTACACGCGACATTTCCGTTATCTTGCGTATTTCCGGATACGAAAGAGCAGCTCGAAGCGCAATAGCAACATCCTTCGCAGAAGCTTCATTATTTGGATTCAAACCGGAGGGATCATAAAAAACCGCATGCGTCATACCGAGCGTTTTTGCTTTTGCATTCATCGCCGCAATAAAATCATCACCACCATACGTGCGCGCCAGAGCATGCGCAGATTCATTTGAAGATCCAACCAACATAAGCTCAAGTGCTTTTTGTGTTGTAAAACGATCATTCAAATCCACGTAAACGCGTCCGACACGGCCACGATCCGCGGGACTATATTGAACGTCCGATTGAAGGTCCGGATGCATATCCAGCAAGGTCATGGCAGTAATAAGCTTTGTGAGGCTTGCAATCGGCATTGCTTGATCTGCGTTTTTTTCAAAAAGAACTTGCCCGCTCTGCACGTCCATGACTACAGCCGCTTTCGCAGAAACTTCCACGCCAAAGGTTTCTGCATTTTTCTTCTTTGGCGCATAACGCGCAGGACCAACATATTTTGCAACGGGAAGATGATTGCGCAAAACAGGCTGCTCCGGCTGCTGAGCAACGCTCAGAGCCTGTAAACCAAAGATGCTAATGAGAGCAATGAGAGTTTGTGCAAACATATTAGATGTCTAATGGAGCAGATTCCGTATCCTCCGCGGCCGGATTTTTCGGTTGGAGTTCATTTAAAACCTGAACAACGGCGTTCTGAGATCGCAAGGTTTCATAATCCGGAAGCTCGCTTGGATCCGTTGCGCCCAAAAACTTCAAGAAATCAATGGTAACAGCATAAATCGGTTGTCCAAGGCGCGTTTCTTCATGCATTTCAACAAGTCCGCGCAACATCAAATTCCGCAAAATCATCGAAGACTGCACTCCGCGAATTTGTTCAAGTTCAGGACGCGTGAGCGGACCGCGATAAGCCAAAATAGATAAAGCTTCAAGCTGCGGTTTTGTGAGCTCGCCTTGCACTTCTTGGCTCACCGTTTTTTGTACAAAGTCAGCCGCATCCGGGCTTGTTACCAGCTCCGCGTTTTCTCCTTGAAAGACGAGCCTGACACCAGAAGCGCCTACATTAAGACGCTCATGAAGGACCTGAAGCGCTTCAGAGATGGCTGTTTTGTCCTGCTCCGTAATAGAAACGAGCTTCTTTATTGAAAGAGGCTGTGCGGCCGCAAAAAGAACGGCTTCAAGTATGGCGTCGAGATTCATAATCACTCTTTTGTATGCTGAAGGGTTATCTCCTTAAATAATTCAGGCTGGTCATATTGCACAATGCGTTGTTTTACCAACTCAAGAAGAGCCAGGAAGGATACAACCATTTCATATCGATCTTTCGACTCCGCCAGGATTTTGTGAAAACTGACGCGCATCATTGAGCGCACGCGCTGCGTAAGCTGATCTATTTTATCTTCAATGGTAATACTGCGCGCAACGGCAACCTTCGGCAGTCTAAGAATCGGCTCAAGCCGTTTCGCGACGCGTAAAAAGGCAATGCGCAAATCATCACTCGTAATTCCTTCCGGCGGAGAAAAAAGAGGTTCTCGTTTTACAAGGCGCCTCTTGCTTCGGCTGAAAGAAACTCTCCCATTTTTTACAAGCGCGTCAATGCGTTCCGCGGCCTTGGCAAACACTCTGTATAAGCGTAGCTGTTCTTCAAGATCCGGACCTTCTTCCAGCTCTTCATCATAGAGATCCGGCATCAGCGCCTTTGATTTCAGATAAACAAGCTTCGCAGCAACGATAAGGAAGTCCGCCAAGTCCTGCGGAGGAATCTGGCCTTGATGCTCGCGTACATGTGTTAAAAAAGGTTCTGTTACTTCCAAAAGAGACACTTGAGTAATTTCAAGCTTTTCTGATTCAACTAATTTTAAGAGAAGGTCTAACGGGCCTTCAAATTGTTCAATCTTAACCGAATAGGCCATGAGAGGATTGTGCCAGTATTCAGGCTT
>PCSZ01000014.1 GCA_002786495.1 Candidatus Uhrbacteria bacterium CG22_combo_CG10-13_8_21_14_all_47_17
TTTTGCATCAAATGTAACAAAGAGATCTGAATTCGACAGCCGCTCGAGCGGTGCATTTGACCAAGGCTCCATTTGGAATTCACTTATATGAATAGGTCCGACAAAAGGACTCGCAAGAAGCGCTTTGCGCGCATAGGTCCAGGGCGGAACAAACCAATAGCGAATAACGCCAAGAAATGGATTTGTGACAATGCGATAAATGCTAACGCCTTTTCCATCTACGTGTCCTGCCAGCGAAAGCCAGGTGGAAAGTTCTCCGGAATCTGTTGTCATGACGGGGCGTTTGTTTGCTCCAAGCATCTGTTCTTGACCTCGAACATAATCAAGCTCCTTTGTCACTAGATCTTTTGTCAGGCCCTGACAATCGGCAAAAAAAGTGAAGCTCATTTCATTCTCAACTTGCCAAGCCATGATCGATGAACGACCGGCATAGCGTTTGTAAACTGCTTGTATATACGCGAGTTGTGCTGCCTCGCGATCAGACGGAGAAAGATTCTTTACCCAATCCGGCTCCCAGCACTCCGGCCAGCGCGGAAGACGCGAACCAATAGCAAGTGTAATTTTCCCGCCCTGTTGTTCAACGATATTAAACTGTGAATCCAGCCACGAAAAATCATAACTCCCCTTCTGCGGCTCAATGAGGGCCCAGTATGCCGGAAGGCGCACGCGTTTTACGCCAAGGTCTTGCATCGTAGCGCTGAGTCCCACGTCCGAATTCAACCCAAGTTCTTCCGCATAAGGTTTGCTCCAGGTAATTCCATAGGCTGTATTCGGATCCTTGGTCGGCCAACCGGAAAAGAAATACAGCAAAGGAATGCCAATAACGGCAAGAAGAATCCATTGCCAGGTTTTTTTGGGGAGAAAATTAAACTTCATAGCAAATGTCTATAAATGGGAAACAAGATAAAGTCCGGTGCCGACAAGAATAATGGCAAAAGATTTTAAGGCGACAATAAGTGGCGTCCGCTGCTCTTTAAGAATGTGCTGCAGTTTCTTTCCACCAAACCAAGCCAGGAGAACAATGGCGCCATACTGAACCGATTGAAGCGCTTGTACAAGCGGAGCGCTTCCAAGGGAAATGGCATAGTTCACAAAAATAAAACCGATCGCCCCAGAAACTTGCGCGACGATGGTTAAACTGACGGCTTTCTTAGAAACGATTTTCTTGGATCGCTTTGGAAAAAAGAGCTGCCCAAGCTCTGTGCGTCCCGGTTTATACAGAAGAAGCAAAAGCAAAGCGGTGGAAACGGTAAAATAACGCGAAAGAACAAAGACGCCGAAAAATCCTTCTTGCTGAAAAGCGATTTTCCCGCTCACGGTGGAAACGGCAAAAAGAAAGGCTGCAAACACAGCGCTTCCAAGAGCAATGGGTGCAAGCCGGTCTTTTACTTTTCCTCCCCAGGCCAAAACGGCCGTCGCGAGAACAAGAACGGCAAATCCCATGATGCGGCGCGGTTCTAACGTTTCTCCAAGTGTAATCCGCGTTCCGATCAAGGTGAGAAGCGCAACCAATACTCCGACAATGGGAACAACCCGACTCGCTTCTCCGCGGCTCAACGCTGTAAAAAAGGCCCAAAGGGCGAGAACCTGCGCGATGCCGAAAAGAGCAACAAATAGAAGCGTGTGAATCTGCGGCCAATGCGTTATCCAAGGTGTCGCAAAGATAAGAATCCCGGAAAGCAAACCAATAAGTGCTGCATAGGTGGAGCTATGTTTGAACGCGGTCGCAAGAAGGGTTTTGTCAATAATAAACGCCGTGGCATTGAACAGGTGCCCCATCACGGCTATCCAGAGCCAGGTTTGAATCATAGCTCTACCGTTTGTCCGAATTTCGGAGCTTCGGCTGGAATGTCTAGCTGCTCCTTAAAATTTGTAGCGAGCGCAACGGCTGCTCCTTCGTCTCCATGTGTACAGTAGATTTGTTTCGGTTTTGCTTGAGCCGTTTCCACCCACCGAAGAAGCTTTCTTTGGTCGGCGTGGGCGCTATAAGCTCCGATACTTTCAACATGCGCTTTTACATGAATCCTGTCTCGTAAAACGGTTACCACTTTTTTCCCTTCGTACAGATCGTGTCCAAGTGTTCCTTCCGCTTGATAACCGATAATCAACAAGGAATTATTTTTACTACTTAGATAGCGGCGCAAGTGGTGTTGAATACGTCCGCCATTCATCATACCAGATCCGGCTATAATGATTTTTGGCTGTGGAGCATCGTTAATAAGAATAGACTCACTACGCGTTTCAGTAAGACGCAATCCGGGAAAATCAAACAAGTCATCTCCCGTGGAAATAGTTCGAAGTGCTTCTGCGTCATAATACTGCGGATATTTTTTCATGACGCGCGTCGCTTTAATAGCCATAGGGCTATCAAGGTACGTGTCGATAGGCGGAAGAACGCCATGTTCCACCATGGCATTCATTTCGTAGAGAATTTGTTGCGTGCGCTCAATAGCGAAAGCCGGAATGACAAGAACGCCTTTATGTTTAACTGTGCGTAGAATAATTTCCTTCAGCTTCGATGCGCGCGCACTTTCATCTTCGTGAATGCGGTTTCCATACGTCGATTCAATAACAAGCGTATCCACCGCGGAGAGCTGCGCTGTTTGTCTTAAGACGCGCGCTCCGTCATTTCCAAGATCGCCGGAAAACGCAACGCTTTTCCCATTGCTGGAATGTATCTCTACAAAACTACTTCCAAAGATATGACCCGCGTCGCGTAAACGAATCGTAAACTCCCCGACCTCCAGATCATGGCTATAATCTAGCGGAACAAAGTTTTCAAAGGCAAGGTCAATATCTTTCTCTTCATAAAGAAGCGGACGTTGTTCGCGCTCATTGTCTTCCTTCATGATATGAAACGCGTCTTGAAGAACAATCTTTGCGAGTTCAACCGTTGGCGGTGTTGCATAGATTTTTCCTCGAAAGCCTTCTTTCACCAGCTTTGGAATACGCCCAACGTGATCCAGGTGCGCATGCGTAATAATAAGCGCATCAACCGTCGAAGGATCAAAGGGAAACGTAACGAAATTTTTTACATCACAGAGGTTACAGCCCTGAAACATTCCGCAATCAACAAGGATTCGCGTCTGTTTGCCCTCCAGTAAATTACAGGAGCCGGTTACTTCTCTCGTCGCTCCAAAAAAGGTGATTTTCATGCATCTATCGTAAAGGGTAAACCGAATATTTGCCAGTCATTTGGCAAGGAATAGGCTTATTCATATTTTAGCCCGCTCTAGCGGAGCGTTTCTCGGAGTGTTTGGCAAAAACCGGACAAAGCTTGCGTTGGAATATGACACTGTCTTCCAAAAACTAACTGAAGGAGCGTTCGATCAAATCCGCCGCCCGTAAAAAGCAAAACAATTAATACCGTTTCAAGCAATAAAAGAATGGCACCGGAAACAACCGCAAGACGAAAACTGAATTCCGGATGTTCAAAGCGCGCTCTCCAGTGGGGAGCGAACATCCAAAGACGTCCTTCGGTAATGGCATTCGCAACCAAGATTGCAAATGTGCCGTACATGCCAAAAAGAAAAGAAGAAATAGGCGTCGCGCCAAATGTGGATGCGATAAGCATTGCAATCGGAAAAGCGGCAATGGTTAAGAAAGCCCAAAAATCTGGTTCATGTCCGGGATCTTGTTTTCTTTCTTTCTTAACGTACGATTTTGTTTTTGCTTTTGCCATAAAATCTACGATAAGATTATAGCATGAAACGAGTTTAGAGTTCTATGCTTACCCTGTTTTTTCTGGATTTATATCTTGGAGTATAGCATTGCCTGCACTCACGTCTCTACGCGTACGGTGTCGGGACCGAGAATGGTTTCCAGTTCTTTGGAGAGTAATTCATTGAACGCGACTCGATAGGCAGAAAGAACTTTCTGTTTGCCACGCGCATTTTCAACTTCGAAATAAACAATATATCGTCCGGGATGTTCATCGAAAATGTTTCGCAGTTTGTGGAGAATACTTTCCGAAAGCTGCGCGCGTAAACGCAAGGTAACGGCCTGTTGCGGAGCTTTTGCTCGTTCAGCATCTTCCTGAGAAGGTATTCCGTTATTTGCATGCTGTCCGAGATATTTTCTGACTTCATCCACATTATCCGGATTAACTTCATAGGCCGTTTCCGCGAGGAATTTGAGCTCCCCATCCTTTTCTTGAACGCGTCCCGTGACGACAACAATCGTATCCATTTCCCAGAGTTCCGGTTTTTCGCGATACACGCGTGGAAAGACAACAACCTCAATATCGCCCGATTCGTCTTCCAGCTTGGCAAACAGCATCGGATCTCCTTTCTTTGTGAGGATTTGCTTTGCGGCGGTTAGAATACCGGCGGTGCGTACGCTCTTGTCCGCTTTTTTTGCGCCGAGATTTTCAATACGTGTAACTAAATTACCGATCTGTTCCGCATATTCTGTAAATGGATGCGCGGAAACATACAATCCAAGAAGCTCTTTTTCCCAAGCGAGAATATCACGCGTCGTTGCAGGCGGTCCCGGCTTAAGATGTAACGGTAATGTTTCATCTCCTTGCGCATCGGGACTGATAGCAGCGAAGAGATTAGTTTGTCCGGAAGCGGCTTCTTGCGCGATTCTTCTTTGATAATCAAGAATGGTATCAACATTAAAATATAAAACATTTCGATCCCCGAATGCATCAAGCGCACCGGTTTTAATTAAAGCTTCCAATGAACGCCGATTGAATGATTTGAGATGCGAGGTGCGTTTTGCAAAATCCGCAAGGTCTTTGTATGGCCCGCTTTCTTTTCGTTCGCGATACACCGCGTCAGCCACATCTTCTCCCAAGCCTTTCGTCGCAAGAAGTCCAAAGCGGATCTTGTTCGTTCCTTTTACGACGGAAAAAAGTTTAAACGATTCATTCACATCCGGCGGAAGTACTTCAAGGTGAATACGCCGGCATTCTTCAACCTCAATCGTTACGCGATCAATATTTTGTGCATCCGAGTTGAGGAGCGCTGCCATAAACGCATCCGGATAATGCGCTTTCAGAAACGCGGTTTGATACGCAATCATTGCGTAGCAGGCTGCATGCGATTTATTGAAACCGTATGCGGCGAATTCTTCAAACTGCTGGAAAATTTTCTCGGCAGTTTCTTGCGCCACGCCGTTTCCTACAGAACCATTGATAAATTTCAACCGCAGCTCTCGCATGAGTTTTGCGTTTTTCTTTCCCATGGCTTTGCGAAGCGTGTCAGCTTGACCAGGGGTAAACCCCGCCATGTCTTTTGCCACTTGCATCACCTGCTCTTGATACACCGGAATACCGTAGGTTTCTTTCAGCGCACTTTCTGTGAGCTTATGCATGAAACTGACTTTTTCCCGCCCTTTTTTTCTGGCGATAAAGGACTCGATAAATTGCATAGGCCCCGGACGATACAGAGCCACCATGGCGATGATGTCTTCAATTTTTGTCGGTCTTAGTTCGCGAATATGTTTCTTCATTCCTTCCGACTCCAACTGAAACACGCCCGTCGTCTCCCCTCTTCCGAGTAATTCATACGTTGGTTTATCATCAAGCGGGATAGTATCGATGTTGATTTCATCGCCGTAAACGGCTTTTACAATATCAAGACAATCTCGAATGACGGAAAGGTTAGAGAGTCCGAGAAAGTCCATTTTAAGCAGCCCGATTGCTTCGCTTGAGTGAAGGGAGTATTGAACAACTTGTTCCACATCGCCGCCTTGCGCTTTTTGAAGCGGGGCAAAGTCTTGAAGCGGCTTTGGAGAAATAACAATGCCACAGGCATGCTGAGAAGCGTGTCGGGTTGTTCCTTCAAGACGAATGGCTAAATCAATCAAGCGACGAACTTTTGGATCGCCCTGATACATAGCGCGTAATTCTGGCGCTTCCCCTTTTGATTTTGTTAAAGGAATATGTCTTCCTTGCACCGGCGGCGGAATCGCTTTTGCAATGCGATCAACATCGGCATAACTCATATTGAGCACGCGTCCCACATCGCGCACCGCAGCGCGCGCAGCCATGGTTCCAAATGTAATGATGCCCGCTACGCGATTTGCGCCGTATTTTTCAGAAACGTATTGAATGACATCTTTGCGTTTCACATCATCAAAGTCCGTATCGATATCTGGCATGGAAATACGATCTGGATTCAGAAAACGTTCAAAAAGCAAACCGTAGCGAAGCGGATCAAGGTTGGTAATTTTCAAACTGTAAGCCACGACGGACCCCGCGGCAGAACCGCGTCCAGGACCGACAACGACGCCATGATTTTTTGCCCAGTTAATATAATCGGACACAATCAAGAAGTATGCCGCAAACCCCATGCGTTCAATTGTGGCGAGTTCAAAATCAAGTCGTTCAATCGCGGCCTGTTGCATCGCTTCTTCAGGATAACGATCTTTCAAACCTTCTTCACAAAGCTTCCGTAAAAACGTGTCCGCCGTTTCCGTTCCCGGAAGCTTAAAAACCGGAAGGTGGTTGATACCGAGTTCAATTTCTACGTGGCAACGATCGGCAATCTTTCGCGTGTTTTCAATCGCCTCAGGAACATCCTTAAAAGCTTCCACCATGACTTCCGGCGCAACGAGCGACATATCTACACCGGACTGAGACATGCGATTTGTATCATCCAACATTTTTCCATCATGAATACAGACGAGAACATCTTGTGCTTCACGATCTTCCGGATCGAGATAGTGAACATTCTTTGTCGCAACAACCTGGGCTCCGGTAACTTTTGCAAGTTCGATGAGCGTGTCATTAATCTCAATTTGCGTCGGAGACTCGGGACGATGAACAAGCTCAAGAAAAAAACTATCTTTCCCAAAAATAGCTTGATATTCCGCAATTAATGTTTTTGCGCGTTCCAAATCATTTCCCTGCGCCGCTTTTGCGATTTCACTTTTTGAACATCCGGAAAGACAAATAAGTCCCTTCCCATATTCCCGCATGAGATCGCGGTCAATACGTGGCTTATAATAAAATCCTTCTAAAAAGGAAACGGAAACAAGCTTTAAAAGATTTCGATACCCTTCATTCGTTTCCACGAGCAGCGTGATATGCGAAGAATGCGCATCAATTCCCGCTCGCTTGTCCGTGTGTTTGTTTGCGGCAACATATGCCTCCACACCGATGATCGGCTTAATTCCCGCTTTCGTTGCGGCTTCATAAAATTCTATAGCACCATACAGTCCGGCGTGATCGGTAAGCGCCAAGGCGTCATAGCCAAGTTCTTTTGCTGTTTCAACAATGTCTTCCGGATGCCCGATAGCGTCATACAAAGAAAACATGGAGTGCACGTGCAAATGCACGAACGGACTCTTAGGAACCGAAGGATTTTGGTCTGTGGATTCTGGCATAGGGATGTTCTGCTGACGGCGCAAGGCCTGCAGAGACGATAGTTGTTCACAGAGTAGCGAATGAACCCGAGCAAAGCAAAGCCCCGATATCATCGGGGCTTTTTTGGTGTTTTTTGTAGATTATTTCTTTTTTCGTTTTGAGCTTTTTTCCTCTTTCATTTCCGGAAGCTCGTCTTCATCTTCTCCCCCATCTTGTAATTTGGATTGAATCATCGCAATTCCGCTTTTTGCAACTTCGCCAAGAATCGAAAAATAATTGGAAGCATTCGTCACCTTTTCGACGACGCCGGTAACGGCATCTTCTACGATTTGAATTTTTTCTTCCGCGTCATCAACAAGCGCATTCCCTCTGCGGAACAGACGCGCAACTTCATATAGCGCCCAACACAGAAAAAAAGTCACCCACAAAAGCGAGATGGCGGCGACAAGATAAAAAAGGTCCTGAGACGTAGCGATTAACATAGGATGATTTTACATCCAACATCATATCACGAAGCCGTGTATGCGTGAACTACTCGCGCACGTGTGCTTTGTAATGCTTCTCCAAGGTTTCGATAATCGTTTGCATGGCGGCATCAACTTCTTCCGTTTCAAGTGTTCGATTTGTGGCTCCGAAGCTGAGATGAAAGGCAACTGATTTCATTCCTTTACCGGCTTCCTTCCCTGTATAGGTGTCAAACCATTCCATTGTTTGTAAGGCATCCGCGCTCTTTAAAGCGCTTTGAATGATGTCGTGAACATAAACATCTTTTGGAACAACGATAGCGAGATCGCGCTTTGCTTCTGGAAAAGACGCAAGCGGCGTATAGCGTTTCGTGTCGCGTGCGCGTTCAACAAGCTCTTTCAGTGAAAGTTCCGCCAGAGCGACGCGACCTTCAAATTTATATCTTGAAGCAACACTCGGATGAATTTCGCCTAATGTAGCCAGGAGATGTTCTCCATCAAAAGCCTGAGCGCTTCTTCCGGGGTGCCAGAGTGATTCATTTTCAACACGTTTCCATTGAACGTGCTCAATGCCAAGTTCGTAAAAAATATGTTCGACAGTGCCCTTCATTTTTTTCCAATGGTTTCCGCCTTCTTGTGTTTTTTCTCCGGCAGCGGCTTCCGGGGCGAGCATCGCCAGTCCGAGCATAAGACGCTCTTCCGGGAGCGTTTTCCAGCCTCGTTCTGTTGCGTAGTAGATATGCGCAATTTCAAACAGCGATTGTTGACGATAGCGTTCTTGATTTTGTGAAACGACTTGCAAGAGAGATGGAATAAGAGACGTGCGCATGAATTCAAAATCCGAGCTCAGCGGATTTTGTACGCGTAGCATTTTGCTCGGATCATATCCTGCGAGTTTCTGTATTTCTCCGGATGTGAATGAATACGTAACCGTTTCCGTCAGGCCCGAACCCTTTAAAATATGGCGAAGCTTCTTTTCCAGTTGAAGCTCCTTATCTTGCGGTTCCGTCGATCTTCCTGCGGGAAAGACGCTCGGAATATTTGCATATCCATAGACACGAGCGATTTCTTCAACAAGGTCGCGTCCAGATTCAATATCATGATCCCGCCACCAAGGAACGGTGGCTGTAAGTTTTTTACTGTCTGTCTTTAAACTAAATCCAAGCCGATCAAGCGTATCTT
>PCSZ01000037.1 GCA_002786495.1 Candidatus Uhrbacteria bacterium CG22_combo_CG10-13_8_21_14_all_47_17
TCAAATTCATATCCCTTCCCCTGCTCAAGCGGTTCAACGTCAATAACAACATGACCGTATTGACCGCGACCACCCGACTGACGGATGTACTTTCCTTCAACATCCAAAGCGGCGTTACGAATAGCTTCGCGATACGCAACCTGTGGCTTACCGACATTCGCCTCTACTTTGAACTCACGTTTCATGCGGTCGACAATAATGTCGAGGTGAAGCTCGCCCATGCCAGCGATGATAGTCTGAAGCGTTTCTTCATCGGTTCGAACACGGAAGGAAGGATCTTCTTCCGCAAGCTTTTGAAGCGCAACACCCATCTTTTCTTGATCAGCTTTTGTAAGCGGTTCAATAGCGACAGAGATAACCGGCTCTGGAATCGTGATGGATTCAAGGACCAACGGACGATCTTCCGTGTAGAGCGTGTCCCCGGTAAAAGTATCTTTCAATCCAACGGCGGCGGCGATATCGCCGGCATAGACTTCTTTTAGATCTTCACGATCATTGGAGTGCATGCGCAAAATACGGCCGATGCGTTCTCGGCTACCCGTACGCGCATTTACAACATAAGAGCCCGCGGCAAGTGTTCCAGAGTAAACACGAAAGAAAATTAACTTACCAACAAACGGATCGGACATCACTTTAAACGCGAGTGCGGAAAAAGGCTCCTTATCATCCGAGTGAACTTCTAGAAGTTTTGTTTCATCATCAACTTCATGTGCCTTGGTCGGCGGAATGTCGAGCGGCGACGGAAGGTAGTCAACAATAGCATCAAGCAAGAACTGCACGCCCTTATTCTTAAGCGCCGTTCCACAAAGAACCGGGTAAATCTCATTATGTATAACCGCTTTGCGAAGACCAGCTTTCAATTCTTCAACAGAAAGCTCCTCACCTGCGAGATATTTGTTCATCAAACTTTCCTCATTTTCTGCAATCGCTTCGACAAGCTCTGATCGATAGGTCTTCGCCTTTTCCTTCAAATCTTCAGGGATTTCTCCTTCTTCAATATTCTGACCAAGTTCATCGCGATAATAAAACGCCTTCATCTCAATGAGGTCAACAATACCTTCGTACTTATCTTCAATACCGATAGGTAATTGAATTGGATAAGCTTTTTTTGTTAAACGCTTATGAATGGACTCGATATCTTGATAGAAATCCGCCCCCATACGATCGAGCTTGTTAACGAAACAAATGCGCGGAACATCGTGCTTGTCCGCTTGTCTCCAAACCGTTTCTGATTGTGGCTCTACGCCAGCCACACCATCGAAAACGGTAACGGCGCCATCAAGAACGCGCAAAGAGCGCTGAACTTCAATCGTGAAGTCAATGTGTCCCGGAGTATCAATCAAGTTCAAGTTCTTTCCTTTCCAAAAACAGGTTGTGGCTGCGGAAGTAATCGTAATGCCACGCTCACGTTCTTGTGCCATCCAGTCCATGGTTGCCTCCCCTTCATGAACTTCACCGATCTTATGCTTGCGACCGGTGTAAAACAAAATACGCTCGGAAACGGTAGTCTTTCCCGCATCAATATGAGCAATGATCCCGAAGTTCCGGGTGTCTTGAAGGCTGTATTCTCTAGGCATATAGGTAAAAAGTATTTTTGAATGCAAAACGCCTGAAAATCGTTCAGACGTTTTTGCGGATTACATCATGAGGCACGATCTATCGAGCGAAGTGAGCAAACGCGCGGTTTGCTTCTGCCATACGCTGAACGTCCTGTTTTTTCTTTACGGCGTCACCTTCATTGTCTGCCGCGAGCATGAGTTCTTGTGCAAGTTTTTCTGCCGTAGAGCGGCCCTTTTTGGCACGCGTTGCGGCAATGATCCAGCGAAATGCGAGCTGAACGCGACGTTCCGCGCGAACCTGAAGCGGAACCTGATAGTTCGCGCCACCGACACGCTTGGATTTTACCTCAAGGAGAGGCGAGACGTTTTTTATGGCTTCATCAAAAATTTCCATCGGTGGTTTCTTGGTCTTTTCCTCGATAATATCGAAGGCCTGGTAAACCACGCGCTGAGCCGTCTGCTTCTTTCCGGAATTCATGACGTAATTAATAAATTTTCCAACAAGAGGCAATCCGTATTTCGGATCGTTTATGATTTTACGACGGGGGGCTTTTTTTCCACGCATATATATAGAGGCTATTTACTTTCTCCTTTTGGTTTACGAGTTCCGTACAAGGAGCGACTACGTCTACGCGTTGGGATGCCCTGCGTATCATAAACGCCACGCACAATGTGATAGCGAACACCTGGAAGATCTTTCACGCGACCACCGCGGATCATGACAATAGAGTGTTCCTGTAAGTTATGACCTTCTCCTGGAATGTATGCCGTAACTTCCTGTCCGTTAGAAAGACGAATACGCGCAATCTTTCGACTGGCCGAGTTCGGCTTTTTCGGTGTCATGGTCGTCACCTTAATACAAACGCCACGCTTATACGGCGCTCCCCCTTTAAGCGGGGTGCGCTTGCGATGCAGCGTATCCAAAGCGAATTGGAGCGCTGGGCTCTTGGACTTGGTTTTGGCCGCCTTGCGTCCGTGGCGGATCAACTGGTTTGTGGTAGGCATGTTGTTGCAAAAATCCCTTTAGGATACTGAAAATGTGCGCCTAATCTACCAGCGATCGCGCGTGTTCGTCAAGGGGGCCGGATCCTGGGCGATCCAAGCCCATCAAGAATGAGAGATTTTTCAAGAGAATAAACGAGAGAAAAAGGTAAAAAAACCTGAAGTTAAACCAAAGATCCAAGAAAAAACACCAATATTAAATACGATATCAAGCAGAATTAATCCAATAAGAAGCGTCGGTCCCTGCGTCTCAAGTAGACGACGCGCTTGTGCATATTTCGAACCTGATGAAACTGCAAGAAGCGCCTTCGAACCATCAAGCGGCGGCAAAGGAATCAAGTTAAAAAACATCAAGGCAAAATTGATCTGCCCTAAAAAGAAGAGTGCGACAATCAGCAGATTATTTACGCCAAGCTGTGGCACAAGAAGTCCGTAGATAAGCGAACAAAAAATACCCAAAACTAGGTTAGAGGCGGGCCCAGCCGCCGCGACGAGAGCCGGACCCCATTTCGGATACTTAAGGAGAAAAGGATTGAAGGGCACCGGACGCGCATACCCAAACCCGACAATGAGAATCATTAAAAAACCGAACGGATCAATGTGCGCAAGCGGATTCACCGTAAGACGCCCCATATTCTTTGCGGTCGGATCGCCAAGGCGATACCCCACATAAGCATGTGCGAATTCATGAATAGATAAGGTAAACAGTAATGCGCCAACAATAACAACAAAAAGAAGGGGTTCTTGAAAAAGCAGACCGATGAGATTCATAACGCTATTGTGCCCTGATACAGGGCCTGCGTCCAGGCTCCCCCTTGTCAAAATTCCATACATTCATTACACTCATGCCAATCATCAAGGCGCTTGCCTGAGATCTTAAACTCTACTGTTATGTCTCGAATGTGCGAACTCACCGGGAAAAAACATAAAGTCGTCAACTCCCGAAGCCACTCCAACGTTGCCACAAAACGTCGTCAGAATGTGAATCTGCAAACGATTCGTATTGATGGACGTAAGTTTCGCGTGGCCGCACGAACAGCACGGACGCTACGTAAATTAGCGAAAGAATTTGCAGGCGAGCTTCCCTCAAGAGCTGACAAAAAAGAAGCAAGAAGGATTGATCGAGAGAAACAGAATCAAACAAAATAAAAAAAACAGGCCATTGCGGGTCTGTTTTTTTATTTTCTCCTAGAGAACGCGTTCTGGCGTCTGCGCAATAATTTCATAGGCGTCTTCTGCAGAATCCACCAAACGAAGAAGCTCAAAGTGTTTCAGATCGATTGTTTTTAATTCTTTTACGAATTGTGTCTTAATCCAATCAAGCATCGGATTCCAAAAATCTTTTCCGACTAAAATAATAGGAACCTCACTCGACATTTTCCCGGTTTCTATAAGCGTTGCCATCTCAAAAAGCTCATCGAGCGTTCCAAAACCTCCGGGGAAAAAAACATAGGCCTGGGCGGAAGCGGAGAGCATGACTTTTCTTGTAAAAAAATAGTGAAAGCCTTTTGACTTGTTCACATATTTATTTCGACGCTGCTCAAGAGGAAGGCTGATATCTAACCCAATTGAGTCCCCGCCCGATTCAAAAGCACCGCGATTTGCTGCTTCCATAATACCCGGCCCCCCGCCGGTAATCACCGTGTATTCGCCTTTCGCACAAAGGCGTGTGAGTTTTCGGGCTTCTTTATAGTAGCGATTTGTCGACTTTAAACGCGCGCTTCCAAAAACGGTAACTTCTCGTTGAAGCTGTGAAAGAAATTCAAAACCTTCCACAAATTCCGCCATGATACGAAAGATTCTCCAATTAATATTTTCCGTAAAATCATCTTCAACATAAGGAACACATTGGTCGTTCTGGTTACACAACCAACGATATGCGCGATGATGAGATGCGCTTTGCGCCTCGCTTCCATGCCCGGTCCAAGTAGGTTGTATACTTGAAATATGAAGGGTGGCCTTTGCCTCTCGTTTCTTTTTCACGTCCGCTGTTTTGCTTCCTTTTTTGGAAGAACGTTTCTTTTTAGATGGAGTTTTTGTCGCCATATACTTTCATGATAACATAGAACACTTTTAACGTACGCTTGAAACAAGTTTACACGCTTTCGTGATTGACTCTGTCTCAACAAAAAAATTTTCAAGCTCACGATGCCGCCAGAGTGGACCTAAAGAAAAACGCTCTTCCCTCTCCGGACCTCGAAACAAAAGTGAAATAACACCTTTTTCCTGATTCAAACCTTCGTGGATGATACTGATTTCTGAATATCGACAAAGATCCAGCACGCGTTTTTGCTTAAACAACGAATTGAACACAACATCCGTTCCTTGAAGAGACAGGGATTCAGACCAGGCATCCAACCCGTAAAGCAACACTATTCCCAAAAAACTTGCAAGAAGAAGCTGTACCCAATGATTCGGCGCCGGATCAACGAAAGCGTCATATGTAAGAAAGGCGAACAAAATAATAAGCCCCGCCAAAATCAGCCCCCCCAAGGAAACAAGACGTGCATGAGCTCTCTCTCCCGATTTTTTCTCTGAACGCATATATTGCTTTAAGCATACCGCCGGAGGCGAACAAAAAAAAGACCGCCCTGTTTCAGAGGGCGGTCTTTTTTCGTTCTGTGCCGGTTTAGAGCACAGCGTCCTTTGCCGCTTTTGCGACGCGGAACTTCACAACTGTTTTGGCAGGAATGTGGATCTGCTCACCCGTGGCTGGGTTACGTCCCATGCGGGCTTTGCGGTCAACCTTTACAAGTTTTCCGATTCCCGGAACAACAAATTCTCCATTCTTTTTCACCTGCTGATAGGCAAGTTCGACCAGCATGTCCATGAACATAGCTGCGTCCTTTTTCGTAACTCCGCATTTAGCGGCGAGCTCCTGCATGAGCTGAGATTTGGTCAGTTTGGCCATAAGGCAAATAATGAAAACTCCTTAAAAATTAAGAGGATTTATGGATTAGCCCCCTCATTATGAAGGTTGGGTGATAAAAATACAAGCAAATAAGGGGATTCCGTCAAGGGGGCAAACCGACTCTTGTTTTCAGTCGGTCGTGTTGACCACGAATTAAACAACGGACGCAAGGTTCGAAGTAAGTATAAATAAAGCTATGTTAAATCTAAAAGACCATTGAATAATGACAAAAGTCCCAAAAAATCTAATCCGAGATATGCAACTTCTACATCAGTCGAGAGCTGTCCTTAAATGCTTTCTAAAATCATCTAACGTCATTGTGATTACTTCCACATATTCATTTTCATCCAACTGTTGCTCCGACACTTTTTTGCAATGAGTTGCAACGAAACAATGTCTATCAGTATTGCTATACCCGCATTCCAAACACCTAGTAACAAAGTAAAACTCTGCAGTATATCCAGTTTTTTCTAATAATTCACGCCTTATAGTATCCTCAGGAGATTCTCCTTCATTTTTTGCTCCTCCTGGTAATTCCATTAAAACCTCCTCTGGACCGACGCGAAATTATCTTGCCAGTATGACTTCATTGTCCTCGGTTAAGGCTAATACACATACAGGGCACCCTGTTTTTAAAATATGAAAATCGGAGACTTCCCCACTTGGCATTCGGAAATCTTTTTTTCGATAGATATTCCATATTTTTGAAAGACGATCTCAGATGAGAGTTTTCTCCCAATTTTGATCACTCATTCTTTTTACCT
Source organism: Candidatus Uhrbacteria bacterium CG22_combo_CG10-13_8_21_14_all_47_17 (assembly GCA_002786495.1). Classification (GTDB taxonomy): domain Bacteria; phylum Patescibacteriota; class Patescibacteriia; order 2-12-FULL-60-25; family 2-12-FULL-60-25; genus 21-14-all-47-17. The sequence goes on from PCSZ01000037.1 coordinate 6,237, forward strand.
TTTAAGGTATTTGACTCATGCCTGTAAGCTCAGAAACAACTTGTCCCAAACCCTTTATTTAAATCAAAAACAAAATTTTGGTCGCAATTACTGAACGCAGTGCGAACCTACTTTGAACGGAATTGACCCGCCCCGCGGCGGCTCCACCCGCCTGACGACGGCGCAAAGCAAAACATTTTTCTCTTTTTTCAATTTTGGCGCGCGACCCTTTTTCTTCTAAAAGGAATTGAAAAATGTTTTGTTTTTCTTCTCTTGGCGGAGCAAGAGAGCGGAGCCGCTTCCACCCCGGCCGCGCCTTCGGCGCGGTGAGCAGGCGGGCAAAAATTCCTTCCCCTCAACACCCTTCCTTTTTGTCCACCCTCGCTTTCCAATTCCGATTTTCCCGCCGTCGCCGAATTTCGTGCCAGCAAAACTGGCGCACCGCACTGTCATTTTATCTACTAAACCATTCTCTCCAGTTTTTCGGCCAGCCAAGAAGTAACAACAAGGCAAGTGGCGCGCCCCAATTTGCCCCACGCTCCACAAAGTCCCAAATTGGCTCTCCCACAATCGGACGCACAAGAGCGGTCCAAAATCCCCAAAACGCCGCCCACAAAACAACCGCGCGGATCGGGCGCACCAAAATAATCAGTGCAACGAGCAAATCCAATAGACCAATGAGCGTCAGAATGGTCGCCGCTGTACCGATTTCTGTGTTCGTAAGTTGGTGAATCCAATCAATCCATGCTTTCTTGCCTTGGAGCGCGAAAACGCTATGACCAACAAACTCGCTGGCAACGGCAATGCGTAGAACCCATTCAATTTTTTTAGAATTTTCCATATCGCTATTTTAGCGCTAATTGAGGATTAAAGGAAAAGAATATTTAGGTTAAATCTTTTTTCTTGTCCTCAAATTCCTTTTTATCTATCTCACCTTTGGCGTATCGCCCCTGCAAAATTTCAAGCGCGGATTTCTCACGATTGTTGATGTTGCGAGATTGGCTCGTGAGCCACTTGATAAGTGCGAAAATGCCAGCGATTATTAAAACCCACCAAAGAATCATAAAAATCCAACCGAAACCGCCAAAAGGCGTAAATCCAAAGTTCATCATAGAATTATTTCCTTGATTAAGTCCCGAGGGAGACGACCACCCTCCCATCATCATTTGCATCATTGGCATAAAGCCGACACCTTGCGACGGAAACGCGGCGGACATGTCGCAACCACTGCCTCGCTTGCCCCAAGCGGCATGCATTTGTTCTTCTCCTTGTTCTCCCATCATTGATTTCATCATTTCGTTCATGGCAATGTGCCTTGAAGTATCTCCGATAGATTGGCCCATAAAATATTCGCCAATTTTCTCAAAGTCTGCATCTTGAATCTGTGAACAAGTAACTGTTTTGCTGTTTAGGTTGTCCAAAAACTGTTTGCCTTCTTGCTCTTCCTGTTGTTGGCTTTGTATAGCGGCATTATCGGAAGATGAACTTGGAAAGCCCATCATTCCTTGGGCGAAAGAAAAACTAGGGAGTAAAGCAAAACCGAAAACAAAAATAAAAGTTGTGATAAGAAAGAATTTTTTCATAAGTTATTTCGCGTTATTGATAATGTTTTGAATGATTTCATCAATTTCTTTTGGCCGCTCGCCTAAATCTACTTGTGGAAAAAACTGTGGCAGAATAATCGGCTGCATGCCAGAGATAAAAGTTTGTCCGTCTTTGACATAAACATTTATTTTACAAGGCAAACAAAGCCCGATTTTAATATCCTTATTCAGAAACTCATTGGCAAATTTTGCATTGCAAAACTCAATAATTTTAAACGGTTCTCTTTCAAAACCTTTCTCTGCTAAAGTTTTCTGCACATCGTGAACATACAAAACCCGCATACCGGCTTTGGCAATTTCGTCTTGCACGCTTAAAACCGCCGCGTCGAAAGTTTTTGTTGTAGTTGTGGTGTAATCGAATTCCATATTTTTTTGTTAAAATGTTAAAACTTTATCGCTTTCCTTCACCAAGTTTACCAAATCGCTCATGTGTCCATCAACAACTCCATCAATCAGTTTTTCTTTGCTGATGCCGCAAATCTTGAGACAAGTAGAGCGAGGAACATCTTTTACGAGCAACTTTTTTGTTAGCTCTTCCAAATTATATTCTTTTTCTTTCGTCTCTTGATTTTCTTTGCCGACATCCATGCCGTCTTCCAAGAGAAAATTTTAACTTTTACATCTTGATCCAATAATTCGCCGGCAAGCCGTAGCGCGTTCCACGCTTTGTCGTTTTTGTAGGGAAGCTCGTTAGAGTCATACCTATTACCGTTGCACGAAAAAACTGGGGAAATGTAGCCAGCGATATTTGCGCAGAGAATATTTTGTCATCGCAATCTTTCACCCAAAATATTAACGAAGAGATAAAAGGAGCTGAAATGAACCTTGATAAACTGGTTAACGCTTTTCTGGACGGCTCAATTGAAAAAGAAACTTACCTTGTAAAAAAAGACGAATTCATCAAAACAAAATAGACCTCAACAAAAGAAAGTCTGATTTTGGGCGAAAGGGAAACAATTGGATTAAACCTTTGCGAAATTGGATAAATACCGCTCACCACGCCGAAAAACTTGCTTTGTCCAATGATTTTTACGAAATAAAATCATTGGCGGAAAAAATT
>PCSZ01000036.1:0-979 GCA_002786495.1 Candidatus Uhrbacteria bacterium CG22_combo_CG10-13_8_21_14_all_47_17
CATTGCCATGGTGGTAAATGTAACGGCAAATATTCTTCTCGTACCGCCTTATGGCGCGATGGGAGCGGCTTGGGCGGGTGTTATCAGCTTTAGTATCCTTCCTCTTATCGGTTTCTGGTTCATTAGAAAAGATCTTCAAGGGGAGTGGATGTGGATGAGTACATTACTTGTTCGCGGTCTGTTGGCAGCTGCGCTGATTTGGTTCTCCATTCGCTTTGCCCTTTCAAGCGCGCCTTGGGGCTATACGCTTGTTGCTGCACCGTTCTATGCGCTTCTTGTTTTGTATCTTTTGAGATTATTCCAAAAGGAAGATTTCCAAAGAGTTGTTGGTTGGCTTCAGCGTAAAGCGGTGATGCCGGATAAAACGGAAGAAGACTTCCACGAAAAACCATGAAGAAGAACATCGCTCTCGTCACGCTTGATTATCCGCCTGAGACTGGTGGTGTTGCGCGATACCTTGGAAGTTTGGTTCGACACGCAAACGGAGAAATGGATGTATTCGTAAATGAAACGCATCCCGCGGAGGGGCCCGGGAAAGTTGAACCGGTATGGATGTTCTCACGCGGTCCGATCGCATGGCGGCCAATCATTGGTCTGATGCATTTACTCAAGAAGCGAGGCTATCGGCATATTCTTGTAAGTCATGTTCTTCCGATTGGAAGTGCCGCATGGATTGCGCGGATGCTGGGCGGCTTGAATTATTCGGTGATCGTACACGGACTCGATCTTCGTCTGGCTCGCATGTCTTCAAGAAAAACTTGGTTAACAAAACAGGTACTTCGAAGAGCGCATATTGTGATTGCGAACTCCGAAGCCGTCGCAAAGGAAATCCGCCAACTTAATCCGAGCTTGCAGCCGGAAGTTCTGACGCCCGGCGTGGAGGCTGTTCACGCAACGGTGCAAAGTGAAGCTCGCCAAAAGCTTCAGATTAGAGAAGGGGATAAGCTCGTTATTTCAATAGGGCGTCTGGTCTCACGGA
>PCSZ01000036.1:1018-2872 GCA_002786495.1 Candidatus Uhrbacteria bacterium CG22_combo_CG10-13_8_21_14_all_47_17
ATAGAGGCAATAGCGCTTCTATCGGCTGACATAAAACTCGTTATTATTGGAAGAGGAAATGATGAAAATCGTCTCCGAGGGCTTGCAAAAAACAATAAGGAGCGCGTGCGTTTTGTAACAGACGCGGATGACGAACAGCGAAATATGTGGCTCTCAGCCGCCGATGTCTTCGCGCTTCCCGCGCGCGATGAGGGAGCTGATGTCGAAGGATTCGGCATTGTTTATTTAGAAGCAGCTGCGCATGGGCTTGCTTGTATCGGTGGAAACAGCGGTGGCGTTCCGGAAGCGATTCTGAATGGGAAAACAGGCATGCTCGTTGATCCTAACCATGCAGGCGAAATCGCCAATGCTATTCAAACATTATTTGAAGATCCGAATCGCCGCATTGCCATGGGGCGTCTTGGGCGAGAACGTGTGCGCGCAGAGTTTCGCTGGGAAACGCGAACCGAGCGTCTTCTTGCATTACTCAAATAGTATGCCAACAATTTCTGTCATCATTCCCGTTTATAATCACGCGGACGAGCTCAAGCTCTGTCTCGCTTCTTTACGCGAACAAAATCTAAAAAATTTTGAGATAATCGTTATCGATGACGCTTCAAAGGATCTGGAGGCTGCAAAAGAAGTTGTTGAGCAATGTAACCCACCGATTCAGTTTATTCGTTTTAAAAAAAATAGGGGAGCGCCTCATGCAAGAAACGAAGGCTTTCGAATTTCAAAAGGAGAGCTTGTTATTTTTCTGGATGCGGATGCCGTTCTCGAGTCCGACGCGCTTTCAATCATGGTAAAAACGCTTGCGTCAAACCAAGATATCGGCTTCGTTTATCCATCGTTTTATTGGGGACAAAAGTTGTTCAAAGGAAAACCATTCGATTTGGAAACGCTGAAGGAGGAGAATTATATTCATACGAGTGCGCTCATCCGTCGAGAGGCCTTTCCGGGCTTCGACGAAACGCTCACCAAATTTCAAGACTGGGATCTTTTCTTGCGTCTGGCGCATTCCGGGCAAAAAGGCGCATGGATTTCCCAAGCGCTTTATCGCATAAAACCGCGTTGTAACGGAATGAGTAAATGGCTGCCAAGTTTTGTGCAGCACCTTCCTTGGGAACTGATCGGCTGGATGCCGAAAACGGTTCGAGAATATCGGGAGGCAAAGAGAATCGTCCAGGAAAAAAATGGGATTTCCGTTGCATATCAGGGCGCGTTTTGGGCCTTATTCCGTTCTGCGTTCATGGGAGTGCTTCTCATTGAACTTCTTTCATTTCTTGTTATTTTTCATCCGGGGATAAACAGCGCCTTCGCATTGGTTATCGGGGCGTTCATGCTCATTATAGCTTGGAAAAATCCGGCCTTAGCTCTTTCTTTTTTAGCGGTTGAGCTTGTCATCGGTTCAAAGGGCGCTCTCTTCAAGTGGGGAGGTAATGCGGTAAACGATGGCGGGATTTCGCTGCGCATGATTCTTTTTGCAGCTTTTTTTCTCGCGTGGGGTCTGAGAGTTCTTTTGGACAAAGCGTATCGGCACTGGTCAGGATTTTTGAAAGGGAGAAAAATGTATCTCGCCCTTGCCGCGCTTTTAGCATCCGCCTTTGTCAGAGGCCTTGTTCAAGGCTCATCCTTTGTTTTCGCAGATGCAAATGCTTGGGGATTTCTCTTGCTACTCCTACCAACGCTAGATCTTGTTCAAAGAAAAAGCCAGGAGTTGCAGCGATTTCTCCCGCCGCTTGTTCTTGCGGCGCTGTTCTACGTCAGCCTAAAAACCATCGGGCTCTTCTACTTTTTCTCACATGACTTTGGCGCTCTCTGGGAGCCAGTTTATTTTTGGGTGCGGCGAACCGGCGTCGGAGAAGTGACGAGAAT
>PCSZ01000036.1:2900-3055 GCA_002786495.1 Candidatus Uhrbacteria bacterium CG22_combo_CG10-13_8_21_14_all_47_17
TACTCGCTTTTGTCAGCTTTGTTTGGGCTGGTATGGTGGGACGCTTAAAAGCATCTTGGGCGAAGATATCGTTAATGCTCTGTACGGCGGTTATCCTCATTTCCTTTTCTCGAAGTTTTTGGCTAGGAGCCTTCGCGGGATCAATCGGAGCTTTT
>PCSZ01000010.1:0-1863 GCA_002786495.1 Candidatus Uhrbacteria bacterium CG22_combo_CG10-13_8_21_14_all_47_17
TGCAACACCCTCATCTGGTTCTTTTGTGTCTTCAGAGAATAACGAGCTCCTTTTTGCAGCTTTTACGACAGATGTAAAGTCACAATTCAAGGATGCTTCTTGGAATGATGCTGAAGAAGGTTTTACGGAACGAAATGATTTCCAGACATCAGGTGGTGAACATAACGGAACATATGGCGCTGGAGATAGTCTCGCAAACTCCACAGGGACACAAGGTGTGACCATTATAGCGGCAGGCAAAAATGGTAACTGGATCGGACAAATTGCAAGCTTTCGAACTCCAAGTACGCCGCCCCCCCCCACCACCCTCGGTAGATGAATCGAACCCGTCTATCAGACAAAACGAAGTCAAACCAAAAGAACTTGAAGTAACTATTTTGTCGGGAGCGGGTTGTACCACGCATCCGAATGTAAAACTTTTAATTCATGCTGTTGACACAGCTGAAATAAAGATAAGTAATCTTCCAGATCTCTCTGATGGGGAGTGGCAACTTTTTGAACCTGGCATTGATCGGACACAGCTCATAGACTGGACTTTATCCGAAGGCGACGGTGAAAAAATGGTATATGTCATGTTTAAAGCGCCTTTTCTTGATGTCGTTTCAGATGTACAGACGGCCATCATTCAGCTTGATGAGACGATGTTATGCCAGACGGCAGCAGAACATACGCATAGTGTTGATATAGAGGGGAAAATAACAACTACAGAAACGGATCCCGCCTGTCTTTCTGATTATGATCATACCGTTGTAGAGCCTTATGTCATCGAGGAAGATGGGACGGAGCGCGATGTCAGTAGTTTATATGGACAAATAAAAACAATATCTGCAACCAGCACGGAATACAGTTTTGAAACAGGGAATAACTTTACCTATGGAGACGTTGTCGTTCATGTGGAGCGTATAGATAAAGATATCAGCGCGCATGTTGATGTGATGAATGCACTCACAAAAAATGATCTTCAGGAAGTAAGGCTGCGCATAAAAGCAGCAGACCGTGGAGTAGTGGATGATCGACTCCTCTGGAGTCGGGAAGTTTCTTCACGGGATCAAGAATTTTATCTTGGAGGCTATCCGGAATTATGCGAGTCTTGGGCAGTACCTCATCCGCATCTGGGGGATCTATTTCGGGCCCCCTCTTCAAGCATCTATTATTACGGTAAGGATTTGCAGCGCCATGTTTTTCCAAACAAAGATGTGTTTGATAGCTGGTATTCGGAAAGTGCTTCCGTGGAAACATTCGCTTCCTATCAGCTCGCCAATATTCCATTGGGCAACAATGTAACACTTCGTCCAGGGTCTTTAGCATGTATAGCAAATCAACCCGAAGTCTTTATAGTGGATACAAACGCTCAACTTCGTTCATTCGTTACGAATTCTCTCTTGGATGCACTTTATGGATTTAACTGGGGAACCGTGGTGCATGAGATAAGCGCCGCATTGGTCACAAACTATTTTTTCGGAGCGCAGATAACATCCAGTTCTGAGCTTGCGGCGCTGTCGGAAACAAGCACCGTAGCCACAATTGATGATTTGTGGCCAATTACAGCTACTGTTGAAGCCTCACTCCGCACTGCCCTGTTCAAAGTACTTGATGGGAGAGTTGAATTTGTTAAGGACCCATTACATCACTATACGGGCAAGACGAATATTTCTTTCCATATATTTACTAAGGACGGACAACCACTCACCGCAGAGGATTTAGGAATTCAATTTGACCAACAAGTTCGTTTTACACTTGTACGCGATGATTTGACGGACTTCTATTATCTGCATCCACAGGAACAAAACGGTCTTTGGACGGCAGAGGCAGACATTGTCGAAAGCGGTATCTATTATGCATATATCGACATCGCTCCGATCG
>PCSZ01000010.1:1932-2126 GCA_002786495.1 Candidatus Uhrbacteria bacterium CG22_combo_CG10-13_8_21_14_all_47_17
CTGGAGTTTTTCTTAATCCCTTCCGTTTAGAATTGATTTCCGAGCCGCCGAAAGCGACACAAGAATTTCCGCTCGCATTTCGTTTAACGAAAGATGGGAAGGCATTTAACGGTGTGGACCCCTGGGTCAACGCGTATGGGCATATGAGCATCTTTAATCAAGACAATCGAAATGCATACATACACACGCATGCA
>PCSZ01000069.1:0-8403 GCA_002786495.1 Candidatus Uhrbacteria bacterium CG22_combo_CG10-13_8_21_14_all_47_17
CGGTGTTTGCCGCGCCGTCATACTACGATTCATTACGGTGGAAGGTTTCAGAGCAGCGAGCGCAACAAAACGATCATGCTGTTCTTTTAAGCCCTCTTGAAGACGAATCCATTCGCTCACATGCCGCACTTGTTTTGCGGAATAACCAGCCGCATCAAGAATATCTTGTATGCGTTCATCCGCTTCAAATGCACTCAGAAAAATCTCCATTGATCCAACGGCTTTTCGGCGTGCTTCACGCGCTCCCATATACGAAGCGAGCAAAATCTTTTTTCCTTCCAAAGAAAGACTCGTCGGATTTCCCGTTTCTCCTTCATGGACAAGCTTTGAAAGCGGTTCGCGTATTTTTTCAAAATCCAGCCCAAGCCGCGTAAGAAATATTCCGCCGGATGAACTTGCCAGCGCCGCACCAAAAAGATGAATCGGCGCTATTTCAAGCATGTTGGCGCGCTTTGCCAATGTATATGCGCTCTCAATTACATGCCAAGCCGCCGGACGGAAATATATGGAAACATCGTGCGGACTTGTTCGCGTAGAAACGGTCGCTTCCCAAGCGTGGATCTGCATTTCCGTTTTTCCCCAAGTAGGCAAAGCTTTTACCTGATCGGAATACGCCGAAAGACGGAAGACAAGGAAACAGCCGATAAAAACCGCAAACCAGGCCAGCATAGCGGAAGGATGGCCACTCACCCAAAAATGCGCCATTAATAAAGAAGGCACTCTTGTATCAAAAGCATACAGATATCCGGCTGTAGCCAAGAGAATAAAGACACAAACCGCAAGAAACAGATGAATGATGGCATTTGCTTTTGTACGAAAGGACCGAAATCCAAAAAAACCATCTTCAATAACTGGCGCCCACACAAGCGGCCCGTCGGGCGAAGCGAGCGTAATACCGGCGCCTTTACAAGCGGAACAGCGCGCACTTGCTCGCGGATCGCCTCCGCAAACCGCACAGGCTCGGAAGGAAAGATCAGCTAACATAAGACGTGGGAACCCCTACTTGAAAGAGGTTGGATAAGAAAAAGAGAAGGGCAAGCACCGGAAGAGCCGCAAACAGAAGAACAAGCAAAGTATATCCCAGCGCCTCAGTAAAAAAGGCGATGAACCTTCCAATAAGAACGAAGAAGCGCATAAAAATGCTAACCACACGGCCCGCAAGATCATATTGACCGTACATCGGCACAAAGAAGTTCCGAAGCCAAATGCCAAATCCATATGCGCGCAAGCGATACACGAGCTTTTGTTTAACCCATTTCAAAATCTGAAACAGCCCTTCGTTGTACCACCACACAGGAAATCGAAGCAGACTTCCTGCCGTATCAACAACAATAAATTTAAAGTAGAAGCCCGCCGTTCTGGACATAAGAGAAGTATATCACAAAAAAAGACCCCGTTCGCGCTTGCAAAAGAGATCTCTTCGAAGTTCGCGATGAAACATTATTGAGCGAATGCGTACGCATTTCTCGTGACATCAAGGAACTCCATTTTATCAACGGCGACATAGCCTTTGTCCTGCAAGCGATCCTCAAGCGTCGCCATAGACTGAATGCTTGCGGACTTATTTTCCAATTCCGCCACGCTTCGTTCCAACTCTTGGCGCTGTGTGTCCAAATTACGCAAGGCGTAGCTCTTGGAAGCGGATCGATTTACCTGAAAGAGATACATCCCAATAAAGAAAATAGTGAGTCCAAACATCACAAAGAGCCAAGTCCGTTTCGCAGCGTTCTCAAGCTTCCGCCCAACGGGGATGGGCAAGCCGAGCGCGGCACGCGGACTTTTCATTGCGATGGAATAGGCTCGTGACATAAAAGTTGCGTGTTTTTTTATTTTTTGATGGCTGCTCTCAGTTTTGCGGTTCGAGAGCGCGGATTCTCTTTTGTTTCTTCTTCGGAAGCCATCATTGGCTTCTTGGTGATCGGCTCCCAAGCTTCCGTTCCAGTAAAGGCAAGCTTTACAATGCGATCTTCGAGCGAATGAAACGTAAGAATGGCTAAGTGTCCTCCCGGTTTTAAAACCGTCTGTGCTCCGCGGATGGCGTCTTTGAGAGCCTGTAATTCGTCATTAACGACGATGCGAAGCGCTTGAAAAGTTCGTGTTGCGAAATGAATGCGTCCCCCTTCATACGTGTGTGGAACAACGGATCGTATGACGGAAACAAGTTCCAGTGTGCGAATAATGCGTGCAGACTTTCTCGCTTTGACGATTTGAGCGGCAATGCGACGGGCATACCGTTCTTCCCCGAAGGTGCGAATGACGGTTTCCAAATCCTGTTGTGTCCAGGAGTTGATGACCTCGGCAGCTGTCAGCCCGTCATCATTTGATTTCGGACCAAGCCGCATATCGAGAGGTCCATCTTTCTGGAACGAGATTCCGAGTGAAGAATTCTCAAGCTCATCGGAAGAAAGTCCAACATCGAGGAGAATTCCATCCAACAGAGCAAGGTTTTCCTGCTCGGCTACGGAAGCAAGATGTCGGAAATTTGCTTCCACGCCCTTCCAACGATCGCCATAAGTGGCAAATCGTTCTGTTGCGCGCGCGAGGGCTGATCGGTCGACATCGAGCGATATCACGTGGCCGTCGGGCTTGGAGCGCTTCAGGAGTTCTTCCGTATGCGTTCCCCCGCCGAGCGTTCCATCGAGATAGTGACCTCCGGACTTCACATCGAGGACAAGCATGGTTTCCTCGACCATGACGGCGTTATGTACGGTTTTTTCCGTCATACGCCTAAGTCGGTTAGTCGTTCGGCTATATCATTTCCCTCCGATTCGGTCTTTGCGGCATACGCGTTCCAAGCATCTTCATCCCAGAGTTCAAGTCTGTTATAGAGACCTGCGACGACCACCTGTTTTTTGAGGCCGGCATAGGAACGAAGATATTCGGGAACATTGACGCGTCCGGACTTATCGAGCTCGACTTCCATCGCGCCCGCAAGCATAAGACGCGCAAATGCGCGGGTATCCGCTTGACCCATCGGAAGAGCGGCAAGCTTTTCGGCAAGTGTTTGCCACTCGGTTTTCGGGTAAAGGAACAAGGATCGATCAAGACCTCGCGTAACAACGGCCCCTTCGGCCAGTGCAGCGCGAAACTTGACCGGAACTGCCATCCGGCCTTTGTCATCAACTGTATGGTGGTATTCACCGATGAACATAAGAGCGAATGGGAAGCGGCCTTTTGTCATTCCCGCGAAGGCGGGAATCTAGTCCAGTTTTGAAAACTGGATCCCCGATCCTGTCGGGTATGACAGACATTAATCTGCCACTTCATGCCACTTACTTCCATTTTACCCCACTTGTATACAAATGAGCAAATAAGTGGAATATTAAAAAACATCGCTAACCTTAGCGATGTTTTTGTTCTTATTCTGTTCTAATGTTGATAACTAATTTCCCACTTTAGTCCTATTTCAATGAGAATGCACCGAGGTAGTTTGTAACAACTGTACTATTCAGATCAGACACGCCCGGGAAATCAAGTTCGTAGTATCGTCCATTCGCTAACATCCAGGCTTGTACCGAAGCGTTTGTTCCTGCGCCAACATCTGAAGCCTGATTCACGCTATATAAAGTAAAAGCATTTCCATTCACAGATCGTTGCACTTGTTGAACAACTCCTTGCGTTGGAATCCATGAAGCATCCGACCAAACGGAAATATGTACAATCACATTAGGCGTCGCATTATCAACTAACATTGGATCATCAATCTCAACCTGATTTAGTAAAGCATCCGGACTATCAGTTAATGCAATATTCCGAATACCTGCAGTGGTCGGATACGTCACCGTGTATCCATGGCTAGGGCTAGAATAGGTATTCATAGAGGTGCCACTCGTTGTCACCTGCGTACCTGCTTGTTGCTGTCCCAGCTCATCTACCTTCGTCGCCGCACTATTCGCTTGCGTAGAAGCTTCCATTATGGATTGAGACAATCCATTAAGACGACTATTGAATTCAACCATCGTGCGATTCTGGCTATATACCATCCACCAAAGCAGAATGATGATTACAGCAAAAACCCCAAGTAAAACATTTTGTAAAAGTTCTTTATTCATATGATGTCTACACTGCCAGAAAGCAAAAAAAGAATTGTGCTTGATGCACTTCACCCGCTACTTAACGCGTGAATATATGAATAATACAAAAACACCACTCACAGGAGCGATGTTTTTGTTCTTATGCGGACAACATCATACCCCACTATAGCCTAGCTAGACTTGAACGATGATAGATACTGAGTTATAGCGCCATTTCTCGGATCTGCTAATTTCGTGGCTTGATCTTGAGCGACATCGCCGTAAAACTCGATCATGTACGAATAAGTCGCCCCCTCTATCTCCGCCGCGACATATGATTGGTCTGTACAGCCTATGCCGTCACAGTAATGGTCACCATAATAAATTTGGAACGTTGCGCCGTTTAACGTTAAGGTCGACTTTTGTAACCCCTGGCCACCCAAGACAGAGCCTCCACTTGTAAAATCCTCTTCTAGCTGAGCCTTTGTTGAATAAACATACACAACCACGTCGGGATTAGTCAACTCATTTTGACGTGTCTGCCAGATGAAGACTCTACCAATTCTTCCTAGCTGATTAGTAATACCATAATCTGCAGCCCCAAGGTTAACTTCGCCAACCGAAGGTCTAGACATTTGGAAATGTAATTCCGGGCTATTATAAAGCGTCCAATCTGTTTGACTCGCCGTAGCGTCCGATCCCGCCTTCATCGCCTGCTCGTCCGCTTTCTGTCCCATCTCATCCACCTTCATCATGGCATCATCAACTTTTTTTGCTGCATCCGCCGTCCCCTGCTCAATATTGTGAACAGAAGTTGAAACACTTGCGAGCTGTGCGCTCACAACGAACACGCCCACTCCGAGTAGGATGACACCCACTCCAAGAAGCGCGATAAATAGGTTTTGTATTTTGTCTTGATTCATATGTATTTTACATTAGCACGGCTCTCTCGATAACGTAACGAAGCAAAGCATCATTCGTCTCAGGAGCGCTTACGAATTTGTAATTCGCTTGATCCCCCAAAACCTCATAACCAACCCAGGAGCCTTCGCAGGTCACCCCCTGAAACTTCACTGCCGAATAGGTTCCAATCGTAACAACTTCCGGAGCTGGATTCGGCTCGGCTGAACAGTTTGTAGTCGTGTATTCCGGATCAGCCAGCGCGTCTGCCTGCGAGCGCTTATCCATAGAAAGAAAGCTCCCATAACGATGCGGACCAAGAAGCTCGCTCCAAATACTCAGCGGGCCAAAGAGAAGCTCTCCTTTGCTATCCGTTTCGTAAGGGGTTACGCGATACATATTATCGCCCCACTCATCATGATAAGGCACGGTGAGAATCGCCCCCTGGCTCATAACGCGTACCGTTTTTGCAGAGGCTAAATCTGCATCTTCATTCCAGCCATCCGCCCGAGAAAGGAGATTATTATAAATCTTTTCCGCTCCCGTCATGGTGAGATCAACCCTGTCTAAGCTCCTCATCATTGTTTCTTCCGTATTCATCATAGCCTCGTCCTGCGTAGACGTTGCCGCCTCCGACGCAGGAGCCGTCTGATCCATTATCCCACCTTCGATCTTAGAAACACCGCTGGAAACTTCCGCAAGCTGATTACTCAGCACGTACACACCCGCTCCAAGCAGGATGATGCCCGCAGCAAGCAAACCAATAAATAGATTCTGTATTTTTTCTGGGTTCATATGACTCATCATCCTAGCAGTTTTTGCCGAAGTCTGCGAAGATTCCAGTAAAAAGCCTCTCTTAAAACGATTCACAATATTGACAAGCTACACGGCTTATGGAACGGGGTGTATTATATGAATATGAAAACGCATCCAAACGACGCTTCCAATTATGAAGTTATTGAACAGGTTGTTCATGCGGTAAATTCGCTTGCCGCTCGTTTTGATGACATGACCGATGCCATGCACTTATTCGCTGACTCAGTTGATAAACGATTTAATTCGGTTGATAAGCGTTTTGATAAAATCGAATCCGAAATGGTTACCAAAACCGAATTAAGTTTTGCATTCAATAAATTTAAAACCACCATGGTAACAAAAGGCTATTTGGACGACAAATTAGCCGAACATCATTCCGAGCTTGTGCAATGGACGCGGAGCGAGATCGCCAGATCCGTAAAATAAAACGGCCAATCGGCCGTTTTATTTTTTAGACTTCTTTCCTTTAAATGGTTCTGCGCGAAGCTTCCGATGATAGCCGATGGCAAACCGATGTGCTTCGTCTCGCACGCGCGATAACAAATCAACATATTTCTCGCAGAGCTCACAAAGCTCGGCGGATATTTTTGAACAAATGAGTTCATTCTTCTTTCGCTTTGAACCTTTCGCGATGCCAATAACGGGAATGGAGACATGAAAAAATTGAAGTACATCTTCTGCTGCGTGAACTTGAGGAAGTCCTCCGTCAATCAAAATCAAGTCCGGTTTTTTCCATTCCCGATGTCGAAGGCGTCGCGTTACTGTTTCCCGAATGGACGCAATATCATTTGAACCAACCACGGTCTTGATTTTGAATTTGCGATATTCCGCTTTCGCCGGCGCGCCATTTTCAAAGACAACCATGGAAGCAACGGTAGCTGTGCCGGAAATATGGGAAATGTCATAGCCCTCAATGCGTCCAAAAAGATCAACGGGAGTTTTTCCATCTTTCATTTGATCAATTTGATCGTCATCGCGCCGCAAGACGGCAACATCTTGGATATGTTCCAGAAAATAAATTTTATTGCGATAATCCGCCGCTTCTTCATAGCGCTCTTCTTGAGAAGCTTTTTTCATGGCGCGCGTATAGCGTTTCAAAATATCTTCTTTTTTTCCTTCGAAGAATTTTATGAGATCGCGAATGGTTTTTTGATATTCTTTTTTATCAACCGCATCAATGCAGACACCCGGACAAAGTTTTAATCCAACATTAAAACACGCGCGCTTTTGCCCTGGTTTACATTGCGACCAAGGAAACGCTTTTCGGACAAGATCAAGCGCGGACTTGAGCGCATGCGAAGAGGTATATGGTCCGAAAACAATTTTGTATTTTTTCGCGGAATCTTCATCCAAATCCGTTCCGCGCACGAGAAGAGGTCGCGGATATGCCTCTTTCGTAATCGCGAGGTACATAAAACTCTTATTGTCCTTCTGAAGAATGTTGTACTTCGGCCAATAATGTTTTATGAGATTCGCTTCAAGAATGAGCGCCTCAAGCGCCGTCGGTTTTACAATATAGTCAATCTCCGCGACGTTCCGCGTCATTTCCGGAATATGCGGTCCATGCGGACGATCGAAATGCTGCTTCACGCGACGTTTCAACGACACCGCCTTCCCAACATAAATCACTGTCCCCTTCTTATCCTTCATCAAATACACCCCCGGCATATCCGGAAGCTCATTATTTTTGATCTTGATTTTGGCGGGGATCATAGAGGGCTGCGAATATTTTTCAACGTGGGATTCGTCACGTGCGTATACAGTTGTGTCGTCCTTATATTCGCATGTCCGAGCAGTTCTTGCACGTAACGAATATCCGTTCCCCTTTCAAGCAGATGCGTCGCAAATGAATGACGCAAAGAGTGGAACGTCGCCGGTTTGACGACAGTAACTTTTCGTAACGCGCGCGTGAAGACTTTTTGGATTGTGGTTGTTGTCAACCTGCCCCCTCTTTCGCTCTCAAACAGGAATGCCGACCCGGGTTTTCCATGAGCCAGACGATGCAGATCCTCCGACAATTTCTCAGGCAAAAGCGTTAAGCGATCCTTGTTCCCCTTGGCTGATTTTAGATGAATAAAGCCGGAATCAAAATCACAATCATAAACACGCAAAGACACGACCTCACTCACGCGAAGTCCGGCGCCGTATGCCAATGCGATCATCGTACGATGCTTTCGGTTAGTTACCGCACACAAAACCCGCTTGATTTCGTCATGTGACAAAACGGTTGGCAATCTTTGCCGGCGTTTCGGCGTACGCCAATTCAAAGTCATCGGCGTACATAAAACGACATCATAATAAAAACGAAGCGCATGGAAATATTGAGAGACGGTTTGCGATGCTTTGTTATGGTAAAAAAGTTCCAATAAAAATTGATTGATCAGTTCGTTGTTTGGTGTCTCAAGCTCACTCGGGTTTTTCTCAAGAAAAATACGGACGCATCGAATATAGGCTTCACGCGTTTTGCGACTGTAATTTCTTAAACAAAGTGTTTCACTCATTTTTTGCATCGACTGTTTTATTTTGTCTTCTGCGATATTCATACCTTACACCCCGTTCCATATTCTTGATTTTTATGCAAATGTGTTAAAACAACCTATGAAAGCAAGTTATACGCGCCGGCGGTCTTAATCAGTTTTCCCTGCGTCAATTACGCATAAACATACCAAATCCT
>PCSZ01000069.1:8444-11440 GCA_002786495.1 Candidatus Uhrbacteria bacterium CG22_combo_CG10-13_8_21_14_all_47_17
GATAGGCTTTCAAAGGGGAATAAATTTGATTTTTTCTAAAAAAAGAGGGGGATAATATGGTGTTTTCTCCACTTCGTTCCGAAAACTATTTAATTTATAAAGGAAATCTTTATAATGTATATAATTTTAATTTATAATTGAGGACTAATATGATAAAAAACACACTTGAGAAAAAAGAGGCAATTCAATCTATTGTCAGAACAGCAGTTGAAGCTTATGCAACTGGTTTTAGAGCTCGTCATGAGGGAGAAGTTGATAATCCCAATGGAGTAATAAATATGAAAATTCATAATGTATTTATTGCCGCACTTGGAAAAGATATACAATACTATTCTGCTTTAGTTCGTTCTCTTGATAGTTCTCTTGGAAATATGCTTGAAGGAATGGCAATAAATATTGCGAAATTATTTTATGAAGTAAATAAAAGTGTTGAAGGAGAATTGTATCCTGAACAAACATCAAAAATAGCTGAATTTTTAGAAGCATACAAAAATAGTAAAAATCCTCTTAAACCTTCAATAGAACATTTTAAAGAAATTAGAAGTATAAAACCAAATCCGAATTCTAAAATTAAATCAAAAGTTCATGTTAGTGATTATTATTTGATTGATAAAGAAACCAATACTCACCATTTAATAGAATTAAAAATTGGTGGAGATTTAGATAATAAAAAAGCTCGTTCTGAAAAAGAAGCAATTTTTGAACAATTTGCAATTCTAGCAAATTCTTTAGGAAAAGATGCAACAATAAAAGCACACTTTGCTACTGCTTATAATAGATTCGGAGAAGATAACGAATGGAAACAAGGAAGAGTTTTGCAATTTTTTTCAAAAGATGAACTTTTAATTGGAAGAGATTTTTGGAATTTTGTTTGTAAATCAGAAAAAGGATATGAATTAGTATTAGAAACTTACAAAGAAAATGCACACTTAATTACAACTGCTTTAGAAGAAATCAAAAAAACTTATTTAGATTAAGGTAATCAAATGACAATGCAAACACTCATAAAATGGCCAGGTGGTAAAACAAAAGAATTTGTCTATATTAAAGACTTAATTCCCTCTTTTGAAAGGTATATTGAACCTTTTTTTGGTGGTGGAGGAATATTTTTTCAGTTAGAACCTAAAAATGCAATAATTAATGATATTTGTGAAGAATTAACTGACTTTTATTCTTTGTTAAAAGAAGAGAATGAAAGAGAAGATTTTAAAAAAGAATTATATGAATACGCTAATAACTGGGAGAAAATACCTAAATATATTAAAATTTTTGAAAACGAACTAATTGATTTGTATAGGGATTTTAAGGAAAATAAAATCACAAAAAAAGAACTTGAAAAAAATATAAACACTATCTTACTGAATAAAGAAGATCAATTTAATGGTTTGTTTTTAAAAAAATTCTGCTTAGACGAAAAAAATCTATTAAAACAAATTATAAAAAATTTAATTTCAAAAATTCAAAGAACAAAAAAAATCGAACAAGAAAGAGGAACTTTACCAGCAGGAGACTTGCATAAAAATATTGAAACTGCTTTTAGAAGTGGATTTTACATGCACTTTCGTGATGTTATGAATTTTAACGGAAGTAAATATAAAATAAGTTTACCGAAGAAAATAGCAAACTATTATTTTGTAAGAGAGTTTTGTTATGGTTCAATGTTTCGTTTTAATTCAAATGGACATTTTAATATTCCTTATGGAGGAATAGGATATAATACTAAAGATTTTAGAAAAAAAGTTGATTACATTTTCAGTGATGAAGTAAAAAAAATATTCCAAAATACAATTATAAAAAATAAAGATTTTGAAGATTTTTTTAATGAATTTGAGTTTTCTAAAAAAGATTTTATTTTCCTTGACCCTCCTTATGATACAGACTTTAGCGATTATGAAAAAAAATCTTTTGATAAAAAAGATCAAGAAAGATTGGCAAAATGTTTATACAAAACAAAAGCTAATTTTATTTTGATAATTAAAAAAACGGATTTTATTTATGACCTTTATAATAATAAAAAGAATATTAAAATTGATAGTTTTGAAAAATGCTATTTATATAATGTGAAAGGTAGAAATGATAGAGATGTAGAACATTTAATTATCTACAATTTTTAAATATGAAAGAAATAAATAAAATTATTCATGGAAATTGTATAGAGGAATTAAAAAAAATCCCTGATAATTCAATAGATTTAATTTTTGCAGATCCTCCATATTATTTACAATTACCTAAAGGAAAGAGGTTAAAAAGAGCAAATGGAACAGAGGTTATTCCAGTTGATGATGAATGGGATAAATTTGAAAGTTATGAAGATTATGATAATTTCACAAAATCTTGGCTTTCTGAATGTCAAAGAATAATAAAACCAACAGGGTCAATTTGGGTAATTGGAATGTATCATAATATTTTTAGAGTTGGCACTATAATGCAAGATTTAGGAATTTGGTTTTTGAATGATGTTATTTGGATAAAAACAGATGCTCTTCCAAATTTAAACGGAAGAAGATTTACAAATAATCACGAAACTTTGATTTGGGCTGTAAAAGATAAAACTTGCAAAAATTATACTTTCAATTATGAGCAAATGAAAAAAATAAATGGCGGAAAACAGATGAAAGATACTGATTGGATTTTTGGATTATGTAGAGGAAATGAAAGGCTAAAAGATGAAAATGGAATAAAAGCACACCCCACACAAAAACCTTTAAAATTGATACAACAAGTTTTACTTACTGCAACAAATAAAGGCGATTTGGTTTTAGATCCATTTTTTGGAACAGGTACAACTGGAATTGTTGCTAAAGCACTTGATAGAAATTGGATTGGAATAGAAAGAGAACAGAAATATGTTGATATTGCAAATAAAAGAATTCTGAATTTTAAAAAACAATAAGGAGTTTTCCTTTTTCCAATTCACCCCTAACCCCTCTTTCATTTTTCAAATAGGAAAAAATCAAATTTATCTTTAATGAGGAAAGCCTATCTGTTAATCTAAT
>PCSZ01000003.1:0-634 GCA_002786495.1 Candidatus Uhrbacteria bacterium CG22_combo_CG10-13_8_21_14_all_47_17
TGGCAGGGGCGGAGGGAATCGAACCCGCGTCTAAGGTTTTGGAGACCTTCGTCCTACCATTGAACGACGCCCCTAGGTAGCTCATTTGTTTGCGGAGCATAGCGTAAATTAATGGACAGATCAAGGCAACTCTATTTTCCCGTTTCCCTTGACGATATGACCAGAACATGTTCAGGTATCTTCCGCGAATAGAGAGGCTCACATGACGGAAAAGGTCATAGATTGCACTTGGGTGTGGCCAAAAGTCGAATCGCTTGATTCGGCTCACGACCTGCTTTATCGGGCAATCCTTCAAGAAGTCCCTTTAGATATCCATCACAAGTTGTCGAGTCGCAGAAAGTGCGAGCAAGCATTACTCAGCGCTATTTTGCACCCGGACTGTCCAGACTTTTCTGGTTTTGATCTTGTTGCAAGGAAAAGTCTTTTTCGCGAGATCGGAAGACTACGGGCCGGTTGGCGTCGCGGGATACGCGAGGAAGTCATTCGTCAGATGGTTTCGGAGACAGGATTCGATCCTCGAACATTAAAACCAGTAGCATTGCTTTATGGCGATCGTGATCGTTCGCTCGGTCAGGCCATGGATCGGCTCTTTTTTGCTCTTGCTCTTGCGAGGAAAGTTTTACAAGAATAACTT
>PCSZ01000003.1:673-961 GCA_002786495.1 Candidatus Uhrbacteria bacterium CG22_combo_CG10-13_8_21_14_all_47_17
AAAGTAGAGTAGATTAATTATGTCATACGTATGCCCTCATACGTTTAACCTCACCGCTTATGTCAAAACGAATCATACAATATACAGCTTTTGCATTTAGTTTGGCGCTTTTTGGTGCCGGATGCATCACGATCACAACACCGCCCGCGACTACTCCTGCACCTACACCCGCTGCAGCTGTTCCTGTTGCGGAAGCGCCCGTTCCTGCGGAAACGGCAACACCAACCCCGGCTCTTCCAACGCCTCCTGCGCCGGTTTGTCCGCAGACGCCGCAAGTTTATTATTTTA
>PCSZ01000003.1:984-1355 GCA_002786495.1 Candidatus Uhrbacteria bacterium CG22_combo_CG10-13_8_21_14_all_47_17
CGGAGCTTGCAAGTATCGATGCGAATGTCGTACAGTCGCTCATAGCTTATTATGACAGTCTGTCGGGTCAGGAGATTGTTTCCATTGTTATTCGGCGCACCGACTCCGGCATTTCCGTCGAATCCGTTATTGATCAAGCGGATTCTACAGAGCCGGTTTTCAACGCCTTCATCCATCCGCGAACCGGCGGAACATATCCGCTCTGGGTTCCGGATGTTCCCTTGGATTATCACGGCTAGTCTTTCCAAATAAAAAAACCGCAGAGTATGTTCTGCGGTTTTTTTATTATGTGTAGAGCGGATGCGCGGCGGCCAGCTCTCTTACTTTGCTGCGGATTTTGTCTGCCTCACTTTCTTGATTTTTTGCTTTCA
>PCSZ01000003.1:1370-3139 GCA_002786495.1 Candidatus Uhrbacteria bacterium CG22_combo_CG10-13_8_21_14_all_47_17
TTTGTCTGCCTCACTTTCTTGATTTTTTGCTTTCAGTAATTGCACGATGAGGCGCGCCAGCTCGCGCGTGGCCGCTTCATCAAATCCACGCGTGGTAATGGCGGGCGTGCCGAGGCGAAGACCGGAAGGATCCATCGGCTTTCTTGTATCAAATGGAATCATGTTTTTGTTTACGCTTATTTCCACTTGCTCAAGCCACGTCTCCGCTTGTTTTCCGGTTACGTCCCAAGTTGTTACGTCGAGTAATAATAAATGATTATCTGTCCCGCCGGTTACAAGCCGACCGCCTTCTTCAAGAAAAACTTCCGCCATGGCTTGCGCGTTTTTTAAAACCTGTTCTTGGTACGTGATGAATGAAGGTTGAAGCGCTTCCTCAAATGCGACCGCTTTTCCGGCAATAACATGTTCCAACGGTCCGCCTTGCGTTCCCGGAAAGACGGCGCCATCTATTTTTTGGGCGAGCGTTTTCTTTCCATCCGGATCAAGCCGATCCTCTTTTTTACAAAGAATGAGCGCGCCGCGTGGACCGCGCAGGGTTTTGTGTGTTGTTGACGTCACAACATCGGCATGGGGGATTGGATCAGGGTAGAGCTTTGTCGCAACGAGGCCCGCAACATGTGCCATATCAACCATGAGATACGCACCGACTTCCGCCGCGATATCCGCGAAAGCTTTAAAATCTAGTTTGCGAGGATACGCGCTAAATCCGGCGATGATCATGCGCGGTTTGTGCAGGCGAGCAAGCTCGCGGACTTCGTCCATGTCTACGCGCTCATCTTCTTTGTTTACGCCATAGGGAATAACGTTAAACCATTTTCCGCTGAAGTTCGCTTTTGATCCATGCGTAAGATGTCCGCCATGGGCGAGGTCCATCGCAAGAACCGTGTCGCCGGGTTTGCACAAGGCAAGATAGATTGCGAAATTTGCTTGTGCTCCGGCATGTGGTTGAACGTTCGCGTGTTCGGCTTGAAAGAGAACTTTTGCGCGTTCAATGGCAAGCGACTCAATTTTATCGATGATTTGATTTCCGCCGTAATAACGTTTTCCGGGGTAGCCCTCTGCATATTTGTTTGTGAGTGGCGTCCCAACGGCTTCCAAAACGGCTTTTGAAACGTAGTTTTCGGAGGCGATGAGTTCGAGACCTTCTTCTTGGCGTCGGGTTTCTTCCTGAATAAGCTCAAAGAGAATGGGGTCCACGGTGTGAAGCGGCTTTTGCATATGGCGAGACTATAGACAATGCGCATGAGTCCTGCTAGGGTCAAAATCTGTCCTTTTCAGAAGGGAGGTGTTATGTCGGAGAACGATTTGCAGCCGGATTCCGCCTCTGCTGCTCACAAGCTCATTATCTTCATTAAAGCTTTTTCGCCCGTTCTTGATCGTCAGCGGCGCATCGTCTTGCACATGATCGCCATGGAATATAGAGGTTGCCATCGGTTTCTCTCGGATCAGGCTACGCGCATGCTTATTCGCTACGGCAAGGATGTTGAACAGGTGAGTGAGCACGAATTTCTGCTTGCGGTTCATGAGCTACTCTATGCGAAAGGTGAACCCCTTGTGTATCCGGACGACGAGCGTCCTGACTTGATTCTTGCGCCGGACGGTTCTATTTTGTGGGAACGGACGGTGCCTGGTGATCCTTCCAAATGAAGTCTGGAGAAGAATTTTTATTCCTCACGGGGCCGGCTCTCGAGCTGTTTCACGTTTGGATGTCTGAAAAGCCTGCGTTCCTGTAGGCTTTTTTGCTGGACGATCTTCAAATCACAGCGTAT
>PCSZ01000018.1:0-8272 GCA_002786495.1 Candidatus Uhrbacteria bacterium CG22_combo_CG10-13_8_21_14_all_47_17
TGCGACGTTACCCTGGTCGCAAGACCCGGAGGTCTCGCTGAGGGCCGCCAGCTCGCGCTGGAAGGACGCCTGACAAGGGGTTGCCCCGTTGGGCGTCACGACCGGCGGTGGCGCATCCTGCGCCGTTGCGATGTTGCTAAGTGCCACGAAGGCACAGCAAAGGATCAGGAACGTCTTGGTCATCGTCTTCTTCATCTTTCTCCCCACCGTAGTGAGAATTGTTTGGAAATTGCGAGGAACTTTGTGCGGTCTTGCCCATGCCGAACCGATCTGTTCGGATCATGAGTCAGGAGACCGCTACACGGTCCCTGAAGCCGTCCCGCTATACCTGTGGCGGAGGAGGTTGCCTGCCAGACAGAGCGGAACGGCTTCAATTACCATGTGGTTTTTACCATTAAAAGAACATGGAAATATAGCAGCTCTTTCCCTTTTTGTCAAGGGGGTGGCTACCCATTGCAAGCTATAGAGAAAAGAGCTGAACTTTGCTTCATTTTTTCCGCAGTTCTTAGCCAAAAAACCTATTTTTAGAATCTATTATCCTCAAAAGAACGTTTATTTATATCAAAATAATACAACTTTGTCAAGTTAGTAGATAACAAAAAAACACCCACATTTTATGAAGGGGCGTTCTTTTAATCAATGCCTCTAATCCGCTTTGCGGACAAGAATCCAAGCCGTTCCGACCAAAAGGCCTAAGAAAAGGCCAAATAAGGTGTTTGAAATGAAATTCGGCCTTGCAAACCAGCGCGAATTAACAGCCGTATCAATGACCTGCAGACGCACAGTGAAACCGAAGTAATTTGGGGCCTGTTTCGTGAGTTCTTCCGCTGCGGCATTCACCAGAGATCGAGCTTGGTTCGGGTCCGGATGATAGACGGTTACCGTCATTAATCCGGAATTTGCCTCCACTCCAGTTTCAACCGAACGTTGCCACAGCTTCCGTCGGCTTAGCTCATCCTGAGGAAAGTAGGCTGTATTCACCCCCTGCGCTTGAGAAAGGATATTCTCGAAAAATGTTGAGGTGTAGAGCAATTGGGAAAGACTCTGCGCGATACGTTCATTTGATTTAAGAACCGTGTAGGCATCAAGACTCGTTGAAGAAGGCTGCGTTATGAGCAATCGAATGGTTGAGGAATACTGAAGCGTTTGCGTGAAGGAAAAAGCAAGCGCTATCAGCGCGCCAATGAGCGCTGCACCGAGGATGTATCTCCATCCCTGTACAAGGGCGCTGATCGGGGTAAGTCGAGGCATACAATATATTTTTTATTTTATTGATTCCGTCGTAACAACGGAACCGAGTGTTACTTTTGTTTCAAATGGTTTTCCCGCGCGCGTTCCCGCAACGGTTACGCTTGCGCCGGATCGATACTCGAGCAAATGCTCGCCAAGATCCGCGTTCCCATCAAGGATATCACGTTCGATGCGTTCAATCACATCTCCTTCCTGCAGGAGATCTATAGACGGTCCTTTTTTGTCCACTGCCGGAAGTCCTTTCACTCGATCCGGTTCAAGCCAAGCTCCTCTCACAGGAAGGTTTGCGCGATCCGCAAATGTTACTTGCGATAAGTCTATGGCTCGCACGCCAAGAGACGCTCGCTGAATTTGATTGGTTGATAAGAGATTCGCGAGATCGCTACTCATCATTCCGGCGGGAATAATGCGCCAACCGGCATCTTTGTCGGAATAGTCTTCAACCACACCAATCAGACGCCCAGCACCATCCCAAATAGCACTTCCTGGAGACGCTTCTGTGCTTGCACCTGAAACAAGAAAACGACGCGAAGCTACTTCACTTGAAAGCACCGTCGCAACCTGCGGAGACCGCAGACGAATAATGCTTTCTGGATGAAGAACGGATGGTGCAGATTCCATCCAAACAGCGGAACCGGTGACAACATCCGCCGCGCGAACAAAATTCGTAATCGAAAGACCGGTTGCTTCTGTCTTTAGATACGCGAGGCCGGTTGATTTATCTCGATATCCGAGTGTGAGTGGTTTAACCTCCCCATTCCATAACACGCCAAGATCTGCCAAGCGATAATCTTTCATAACCGTTTGCGTTGTCGCAACCCAACCATCTGAAGTGAGCGCCACAACATCTCCAAGAATGTGATCTTCCGTAAGCGGAACTCCGGCCACTGTTTTTGGCGACAGTCGAACGAGTTGGAGAAGCGGCGAAACTCGACGTTCTGAAAATGCAGCCGGATAGGCCGTCTCAAGAGGACGCGTTTCTAAGGGAACAATTTCAACCGATGGCTGACTCGGCTGTGCAGGTGGCGCTTCTGTTGTATTAGACGATAAAATCAGCTGTGCAAGCTGTTCAATTTGAGGCTCCAAGCGATACTGAGCAAAGAGCCAGGAAACTCCCGTGCTCACAAGAACGCTGAAAACAGCGGCCCAAAAAATAGGAGAATTGAGAATATGAAATGAAGGTTCGCGTTTTTTTGCCATAGGTACAGTATACCAGCAATTACGACCATCGGCTCGTGAGGAGGATCGCAAGAAAGAGAACGATGGAGGAAATGCCCTCCGTATACGCAACACGGCGCGATGGAGCTGGTGAATGCGCGTAACGACGAACGCGCAAAGGTGCTGCAATCATCGTAACCGCGATAGCTCCATGAACGGCAAGCGAAACAGGAAGAAGTAAAACAAGAATGGCCGCATGAAGACCCGCAATTGCCCCGACCAAAGACCAGCGTAAACGATGTGGTTGTTCCGCCGTTGGATGCGAGGTAACAAAGTAAAGCGCAGCGGCGGCGAGAGGAAAACTGAGCAAGGAATACCAGGAATTCAATCGAAGAAATACTTGCATGCCATACAGGGCAATCGCTCCTAAAAACGCGATCACGGGCACGAGAGCAATATTGAGTCGCGAGAGACCGTTTACCGGATATTTGGTTGGGTCATAATTCGCTAAATAATATAATTCTAATGCAAATGCCGGAATGCCTGAGAGAATAAGTGTTAAAACGACGCGTTCATACGGCTGCTCCGCGAGGAGCATTCCCAATCCGGTAGCGACAATTACAACAACCGTCGGAAGAAATAAGTGCACCGCTTCTACAAACGTGGTCGAGCAACGAAAAGAAAGGAAGAAGGCGAAGAGAATGAAAGTGACAAGGATACCTAAAAGAGGCCATGGATAAGAAAGTGGCGTGCTCCATTGCAACCAAGCTAACAGTGCTCCGGTGAGCGCCATGAGAATTGGTAGACCGCGAAGGAAGAGGCGTTTCATGGATGTGTCGTCGTGTATTTTATAAATGCAGCGCGCGCGTTCTCTACTGTCACGGAACTATTTACACGCGTATCAGATGCAGCTTGAAAAGCTAGTACGAGACCGAGATGAATGTCCTGTGCGTCCGCGGGAACTTGTAAATCCAGGAGAGCGTCACGAGTGGTTTGTGCCTGAAGGTTTTGATCGTACTCGGCAAGAATGCGAAAAACATTTTCCTGCCACTTGGATCGTAGGTCGTCTATGTCTATTGCACCCACGTCCCCCCGGGGTACGCTCACCAGCTTTTTTTCTTGCCCGAGTTGATGCGCAATGGAAAAAAGCAGCATAGATACCGCAATAGCAATGGCGATGGTTTTCCGCAACTCTATCATAAGACTTGGGACCAGCATAGCAAAGTTTTTCGTATCGTCTAAACTGATACTGGCATAGGATTGACCCATTCTATAAAGTAGTTGATACTGAGACGCTATGCCCATCTACGCCGACAACCGCAAGGCGCGGCACGAGTATGAAATCCTTGAAAAATTCGAAGGCGGTTTAGTGCTGACCGGGGCGGAAACAAAGGCCGTCCGCGAGGGAAGAGCAAAACTGGATGGGAGTTATGTCAAAATCATGGGCGGTGAACTGTGGCTCGTTGGAGCGCATATTGGACCCTATAGCAAGGTTGCGAGTGCTGAGAACTATGTTCCGGACGCACGTAGAAAAATGCTCGTTCACAAAAAAGAACTTCGCCATCTTGCAACAAAAAGCCAAGAAAGAGGATTGACACTCGTGCCATTATCATTCTATTCTCTAGGCCGACGCATTAAAGTTTCATTTGCTGTGTGCCGCGGGAAAAAGGCTCATGACAAACGGCAACAACTGAAAGAACGAGACCTTTTGCGTTCCACCCGTCGCTTCCTCCGTGGAGAGAGCGAATAAACCGGGGATGAATCAGCTTCGACGACGGACTTTTTATATAACAGCAAGCCGTGCAGGATGGTCGCGCACGTAAATCCAGACCATCAACATGACAACTGCCAACGTCATTTCCAAGGTAAAGAGTGCGGTCGCTTCGGCGTTCCGTGCCCCAGCCTTCGCCCCGTCCCTCGCGTAAGCGAGCCTGATGGGCCGATCCTCTTCTCCCCGTCTCAGGGAAAAGAACCGATCGCCATATCTTTGAGACTTGGTTCTCTACGCGCTT
This sequence comes from Candidatus Uhrbacteria bacterium CG22_combo_CG10-13_8_21_14_all_47_17, assembly GCA_002786495.1. Lineage (GTDB taxonomy): Bacteria > Patescibacteriota > Patescibacteriia > 2-12-FULL-60-25 > 2-12-FULL-60-25 > 21-14-all-47-17. The sequence goes on from PCSZ01000018.1 coordinate 4,422, forward strand.
CCCGCAGAGAATGACAAGGCTTGGTAGATAGACTTCCGTCCGTCGCCCGTTCATACGCGGCAGAAGCGACTTTTCTAAGAACGGGCCAAGCTTGTGAATGATGTTATGTAAGGGTTTGCTCGGACGGGGGTGCGATTCCCCCCATCTCCACCAACATTTACGCCGCCTCACGGGCGGCTTTTTTGTATAAAAAAAGAGCCTATTTTACGAGGCTCAAAAAGAATCGATGGAACATCTGTCTTAACTCTTTTTTTGTTTCTTGTTGCCTGTCTTCTTTTTATTACCCTTCTTACTCTGCGTGCTTTTCTTCTTTGTCTTGGATTCAAGTATCAAGTACAACCTCATAACCAGGAAGCGGAGAACTGATGGTCTGCGCTTTTATTTCCATCATCGTCATATACGTTGGCGTGATTTTTATCACAACGTAGTCATGCTCTCGAAACTTAAAAATAGGCGGCCAAAAATCTGGTACAGAAACCATTTTTTTGATCACACGATCCATAATCACATCTGCTTGAGGCATGGGTACAATTTCAGCATGACCTTGCCACTGCACGTTCATTCCCCCCCCATCGCCCAGTGAACACCGCTGACATTTGGGTTCTCAATAATATCCTGAACTTTACGACTAGATCCATGCGTTACAAAATAGAAGGTTAAATCCGGATCCATTACAAAACACACAATAGCCGTATGAGGCATGCGACGCTTGAGAGAGCAGGTGCTAATCGTTGTGAATGGCTGCTTTCTCAAAAAGGTGCGTAGCCTGGCGGGTATGTTGTGCATAATACTATTATGTTGTGCATAATACTATAAAGTGTATCATGACAAACTTGGTTTGCGATACAGTAGTGTGGAGTCGACCTTGGCCGGTATTTACTAGGCCTCCTGTTGGCTTCCTCGATCTCAAAAACAAACATATAGCAGCCGTTTTCTCCGTGTTCAGCAGAGCGAACGAGCCTGTGCCACGGCTTTGGCTTGATTTAGCTATTTTACCTCCGTATCCACAGCTCCGGACAAGCACGCTCTTATGATTGACATATAAGCCAATTTTATGGCAGTATACGGAGCGCAGATTAAGCTTGCATTGGGCCGGGGGCTAGAAGATTCTCGCCACCGATTACTCATACCGCATAAGCTAGCTGGTTCTCCCAACTCCGTGAGACTCACGGACAAGGCTGTAATCAGCTTTCACCCAGGAAGGTGAAAATTCTTAATACCTAACAATGCGCATACATCGACGCCGCCGAGGCGGTTATCAAAAAAAACAAGAAACGGTTAACTACCGCTCTAATGACCAAATCCGTTCTCCGGAAATACGCGTGGTCGATGAGGTAGGCATAGCACTCGGCGTTCTTCGCACGGAAGAAGCAATTGCTCTCGCTCAGGAACGAGGCTTCGATGTTGTCGAGGTTTCTCCGAAAGCGGTTCCTCCTGTCTGTCGCTTTCTTGATTACGGGCAGTTCAAGTATCAGAAAGAAAAAGAACTGCGCGCGCAAAAAGCGCATGCAAAAAAAGTCGAGGTGAAAGGAGTCCGTCTCAGCGTCAAAATGGGACAAAACGACTTCAATACGCGTCTTGAGCAAGCCTATGGGTTCCTTGAGTCCGGAGATAAGCTGAAAATCGAGCTTCGCCTCCGCGGTCGAGAAAAAGCCCACGGTGATATTGCAAAAGAGAAGATCCAGGAATTCATCACTAGTCTTGAGGAAAAGTATCCTCTCGTCGTTGAACAACCTATTACCAGGTCCGGAGGAACGGTTTCAGCCGTCGTCGGACGTAAAACCTAAATCCTATGAAGCAAAAAACACACAAGGCACTTGCGAAACGCGTGAAGCTCACCAAGAGCGGCACCCTCCTTAAGCGCAAAGGTGGCCAAGGCCATTTCAATAGCCGAGAGTCCAGCAAGGTCACACGCAATAAGCGAAGCGATCTTCCTGTCTCAGCAGCGTTCGTGAAGAATATCAAATCACTTCTTCCTAAGATCTAACCTATATGCCAAGAGTCAAGCGTGGAACACAACACGTAAAACGAAGAAAGAACATCCTCGCCCGTACAAAGGGAATGATGTGGGGCCGAAAAAATCGAATTAAGCTGGCAAAAACCGCCGCAACAAAAGCGGGTGCTCATGCCTATGTCGGCCGAAAGTTGAAGAAGCGTTTTAACCGCGGTATTCAGCAAATTCGTATCAATGCCGCCGCTCGAATCAACGGAACAACCTATTCAAAGCTCATGGGTGATCTGAAGAAGCGTGGTATCGATCTTGATCGCAAAGTTCTTGCCGAGATCGCCGTAAAACATCCCGAGGTCTTCGCCAAATTGGTCAAAGCATAAAAAACATCCCCATCATGGGGATGTTTTTATTATTCTTCGCAAAATTGTGCTATGATCTAGGCATTCTCAACTTTCACGAACCTTTATGCCTAGAAAATATCACAAAATGGAGAGTCCGGAACAACCAAGCCGAGCCACAAGCGTGCCCGGTGCAGAAAAACCCCGGTCAAAAAAATCAAAATCCCCTACGGAATCCGTAGGAGCGCACCTGCAAAAACAGGCCGTGCGCGAACAACTAAAACGCGCGCTTGATGCGCAGAAAGAGAAGTGGAGCGAACAGCTTGGCGAAGATGAGCTTGAAGAAGCTATGGCTGATTTAGATTTTCTTGAAGAAGGCTTACCTGAACAAAAAGCGGCTAAAAATATCGAAACCAGCCCCGCAAAATCAGGCGCTTCAAAAAAGGAATTGAAGAAACAACCAGAAGCTCCTAAGAAAAAAAATGTGGAAGCCGGCCATAAAGAACTTCGTGATCTCGAAACGCGTATCGCAAGAATAGAAGTTGCTCTTGATGACATGCGCGAGATGCATGCTTCAAGCCAAGCGACGCAAAAACGCGTGGAAGAATTACTCAAGCTTCAAGGAGCAAAAAAAGCACTTGAAGCGAATCTTTTAGAACAGACAGGTGCCACATACCATCAGAGCTTCGAGGAATCTCTGAAAGACGCTGAGAGTAAACCGGAGTTGCGCATAGCAGCCTTGGACTACAAAGAACTCGCCTCACAACGAGACTGGGTGGAAAAAGAATTGAAGAAGCGCACGGGCAAATCTGCGGAAGAACTTTTTATGAACCCTTCTTCACTTGGAGGGGCTACGGCACGCTTCGGACGACGTATTACAAATTTCTTTGGGAGACTCGCCGGAACCGAAAAGAGTACACAGACAGCAGATGATCTTTTAAAACATTGGAATGAAGTAAGTACCGAATTAGAAAATCTCGCCAATATTATTCAGCCGCCTCGAGGAGGTCATGAAACCGCACTCCGCCTCCAGGGCTTACAGTCCAGAGCGGACGAAGCTACTGAGGTAAAGGAGGCTCTCGCACGAGAAGCTGCTCGCGAATACCAAAAAACAGGAGTAACGAAGACGGTTGGTGTCAACATAGCGGAAGGGTTGGAATCACGTAGCTTAGAACAAGGCGTCGAAGTTCAGATGGCGCTTGTCGAAGCTTCCGAAGACATGCAATCGCTTATGCGTGAGTTAAATACATTAACCGCAGAAAGCCTCCTGGAACTTCAGCCGGATTTCGCACAAAAACTCGATAGTTTTAGAGCTGAGCTTGGAGAACAACAAAAGCTTATCCAAGAGGAGGATCGCGTATCTTTCGCTTTACTGCAACAAGCTTTGCAAGATTTGCACTCCTTTGAACTTGTTTATCGTGAGATTTATACAGCCCTTTCAGAACAAGCGCACAAAGCTACAAAAGGTGCAGCTCGACCGAAGAGCCGCGTCCCTGTAAAAGGTTCGAGTCCTCAAGGAACGTATGGAACCACCAGTGCGATGAAGCGGCATGCGCGTGTTG
>PCSZ01000018.1:8299-11218 GCA_002786495.1 Candidatus Uhrbacteria bacterium CG22_combo_CG10-13_8_21_14_all_47_17
CTCAGGAAGAAATATCCGCCTACCGCGCTGAAAAAGCTCAGGAAATCAATGTTGCCATGAAAGAATTTAAGGGTGCGGCACACTTGTGGGATCAAATGAATCGTCAGTTAGCCAAGCTTGATCCAAAAGATATCACACGCCTTTCGAAACATTTCGGTACAAAAGATATCGCTACTGCCTATGTGTTAGATGTGGCCTTTGCACAGATGGATCAGGATGAGAATGCAAAAATGCGCGTCATGCGTGCCAATGAGATTCTTGGCCAAGGCGTTGGACAGAATCTTGAAGAGGCACCAGAAAAAAAATCCGCCAAGAAATCAAAGTCAAAAGCGGCGACAAAACACAAGAAACGCGACGCTTAAAGAGCCCCTCCGCTCAAAAAAAATCCCCCGATTGGGGGATTTTTTCTTCCTCTTGGAATTGACAATTAGGGATTTTTATGTTGAGGTCTTTTCAGTGAAGTTTGGAGAGATAATGAGTATTGGACGTTACAAAAGAATCAAGCTCAGTTGCTTCAGCGCCTTCCGTAAAGGCGTGTACGAAGTCTCGCCCCTTCTCATACAAGGTCTCTCTGGCCATGTAGAGCAAATGAGCATTCTGGAATTTGTGCCGATCATGGAAGCCTTCGGCAACCTGGTCGAGTATGCACCAGATGAATTCCTAAGATCCTTCGCTCCGCACAAGGAGGAGGACTTCGATGAGAACATCAGACCGCTTGCAGAGCGCACATTCCTCAGACGCCGCTTCCTCGGTTTTCCCGATGGGGAGCTGGAGCGAGGAAAGGACCTCCTTGTAGAAGCTCAGATCGAACTCGAGCCCGAGACCTCCGTCTGGTACACCTACGAGGATGTCTTGAAGCGTTACTACGACTTCGTCGCTCACCTTGCTGAGTGCGCCGGTGGCGGCAAGCTCCCCTTGAAGAAGGAGACCTCTTCCCCGCGTGCACGCGGGCATCTACGCCTCATCAATTGCAACGACTAGCCGCCGCAGTTGATGAGAAAAAGCCCCCTGGAACTTCCGGGGGGCTCTTTTATTACACCAGTCTCTTTTCTATTTCTTCGAGCGCCTGTGTTAGGAAGGCCTCTTTTGTCAAGGTCATCTGATCTTGCTGACCATGAACTCGAATTGTGAGTTCTCCGCTTTCCATTTCCCTGTCTCCCACTACGAGCATGCGCGGAATTTTCATTTTTTCGGCATTGCGGATTTTCTTTCCAACCGACTCTGTAGAAAAGTCTGTCTGCACACGCAACCTGTACCCCTTTAATTCTTGCATAAGTTCTTTTGCAAAATCATTGTGACGATCCGCGACCGGAAGAATAGCCACTTGAACTGGTGCCAGCCAAAGAGGAAAATTCCCCTCAAAGTGCTCAATCATAACACCAAGAAATCGCTCAACCGCTCCAAGAATAGCGCGATGAATCATTACTGGGCGTTTTTTCGTTCCATCGGAATCGACGTATTCAAGCTCAAACCGTTCCGGTAAGTTGAAGTCTAATTGAATCGTTGCGAGCTGCCATTCGCGTCCAATAGCATCTTTCACCATAAAGTCGAGCTTTGGTCCGTAAAAAGCCGCCTCTCCCTCCCCTACCTCAAATGGCTGGCCGACGGATTGCATAACTTCGGCAAGGGTTTTTTCCGCCGTCTCCCAAACGGCATCCTCGCCGAGATATTTTTCCGGATGACTTCCATCTCGGATGGAAAGACGTACGCGATGAAAACGCATGCCGAATGCTTCATAGAATTTTTCCGCAATGCGATAGAGATTTAACACTTCGTCTTTTACCTGTTCTGGAAGACAGAATACATGCGCATCATCTTGCGTAATGGAGCGTACGCGCGTAAGCCCCTGAAGCTGACCAGTGTTTTCATCACGATAGACAGCGGTGACTTCACTCAAGCGCATTGGCAAGTCGCGATAACTCCGCGGATGCGCTGCGTAAATCTGCGTGTGATGCGGACAGTTCATCGGTTTCAAGACGAACTGTTCATCCGTCTTCTTGCTTGAAACATGAAAGAGGTCGTCTTCAAATTTGTCCCAGTGTCCCGATACTTTGTACAAATCAGCTTTTGCAATATGTGGGATATGTACCCGCTCATACCCATACGGCTGCATAAGTTCCCAAATAAAATCCGTGAGCGCCTGGCGCATCGCTACGCCCTTCGGGGTAAAAAGCGGTAGGCCGGATCCAACCAGCGGTGAGAAGGTAAATAAATCCATCTCCGCACCCAGTTTTCTATGATCGCGTTTCTCTGCCTCTTTAAGCATGTTTTGATACGCGGCCAGTTCATCTTTTGTTTCGAAACAAATACCGTAAATACGCTGCATTTGCGGATTTTCCGCCTTCCCGCGCCAATAGGCCCCGGCGATTTTCCAGAGCTTCCATGCGCCAATCTCTTTTGCCTCCGTCACATGCGGCCCGCGGCAGAGATCTGTAAAGTCTTCTATTTTATAAAGCGTAACCGTTTCTACATTTTGCGGATCGATATCCATCGCTTCTTCCGCGCTTACCTTGGTCGTTCCTTTTGACTGTAAATCGTGAAGAAGCTCTACTTTGTAGGTTTGGCCAAGCTCTTGGAAAAGTTTTATTGCTTCTTCAATTGCAATTTCTTCTCGAGTGAAAGCTGGATTTTTTGAAATGATGCGCTTCATCTCTTTTTCGATCGCCTTCAAGTCTTCTGGAATAACGGGGCGTCCGATATCAATATCGTAATAGAAGCCATTCTCTATTGAAGGACCGACGCCAAACTTCGCTTCTGGAAAAAGATGCTTGATGGCCGCAGCCATGACATGCGCGATGCTATGCCGTTGTGTTTCGATAGGATAATTCATAGGAGAGATTATTGGTAAATAAAAAACGAAACAAAGCTGTTTCGTTCGGGATCCCAGGACTGTACTGGGACGGTTCCACCCGAATTGTT
>PCSZ01000052.1:0-368 GCA_002786495.1 Candidatus Uhrbacteria bacterium CG22_combo_CG10-13_8_21_14_all_47_17
TGAAACTCTCCTAAAAGGAGGTACATCTCGTGCGGATGCTTATGTAAAGTTCATTTGACCGCATGAATAATTTGATGCGATACTTTTATTGCTATGAGTGTACGCATGAAAAGCCAAATATTTAATTGTCTCAAATTCGTCAGGCAAGAAGCAAAGATCACGCAACGCGATCTTGCGGAAAATGTTGGTGTAACAAGACAAACGATTATTGCGATGGAAAAAGGATCATATATTCCGTCTCTTGATCTCGCACTTCGCATTGCGCTCATTTTTAAACGTCCAGTAGAAGATATTTTTAATCTTGATAAAGGCTGCCCGGAGCAGTTTGTCTAAGCACTATGACGCAATTTCTTCTCGCGCTCCTTGCG
>PCSZ01000052.1:418-2006 GCA_002786495.1 Candidatus Uhrbacteria bacterium CG22_combo_CG10-13_8_21_14_all_47_17
CATCCGCTGCGGCCGGTGGCAATCGTTTTTGGATTCACGCTTTCTTTTACGGGACTCGCCCTTATTTTTTCTTTGTTCGGCTCCTTCCTTGGTTTGAATCCGGACGCCTGGCGCTATCTTGCCACTGCCGTTATTTCCTTATTTGGCCTCGTTCTCCTTTTTCCAAAAATACTAGCCACCCTCTTTGCGAAGCTTGAGCCGGCATTGGCGCGCGTCATGCCTAAAACGGCTTCCGATCAGACAAATCTTTGGAGCGGCTTCCTGCTTGGACTTTCCCTTGGAGCCGTTTGGACGCCTTGCGCCGGTCCCGTGCTCGGATCCATTTTGACCTTGATTGCCGCAAAACAAAATCTTTTGCAGGCCGGCGCGCTTCTCTTTGCTTTCGCTCTTGGAGCCGGCGTTCCTATGCTCCTCATTGCGTATGGAGGACAGACCGCCATGAAAAACGTTCGCTCACTTTCAAAATACACGACGCTTGTTCAACGCATTTTTGGTGCACTCATTCTTCTTGTGGCTCTCGGGCTTGTTACGAAGGCTGACGTGCAAATTCAAGTCTGGCTTCTCCGGCATGCTCCGTGGCTTTTCTTCGGACTCAACTTTTCTTTGTAATATTCTATGAAACTACGTCTTTCCTCCTGGCTTCTTATCGGTTTTGGCGCACTCATTGTTGTTGCGCTCATTCTTTCGAGCTTACATCCGATTGATTTGGTGCCGATGGATCGAGTCGCCGCTGAGCAGAATCCCATGCATGTCGTCATGCCAACGGAAAAAGATGCCCTTCCCGTTTTGAGTGATTTTATGCCGGATTTTCTTGGAATTACTCAGTGGCTTAATATACCCGACGGCGCTCCTCTTACAAAAGAAGATCTCAAGGGAAAAGTTATTCTTGTCGATTTTTGGACCTATTCCTGCATCAACTGTATTCGCACACAGCCTGTTCTTCGCGCCTGGTGGAAGGCGTATAAAGATGATGGGCTTGTTATTGTCGGCGTTCATACTCCGGAATTTGCTTTCGAAAAAGTTCCAAAAAATGTCGCAGACGCCGTCAAAAAAGCCGGGCTTGAATATCCCATTGCGCTCGACTCGGACTATCAAACTTGGAATGCCTATAGCAATCATTATTGGCCCGCCGGTTATTTCTTTGATCGACAAGGGCGCCTGCGCTTCTTTCACGCAGGTGAAGGCGAATACGATAAACAAGAAGAAGTTATTCGAAGTTTGCTCGCAGAAGACAGCGCCGCTCTCACCATTGCTCCAACCGGAGCGGACACGAGCCCGACTTTATTGCCAGCACAAACACCGGAAACCTATCTCGGCCTCAAGCGCATGGCACATTTCATGAATGAAGATGAGCTCAAGGCGGCACAAGTCTCAATCTATACGCTGCGCGATCCCGAAGATGATGCCTGGTCCATTGGCGGAAGCTGGAATCTGACCGATGAATATGCACTCGCCACAGAGGCCTATGATCACTTTTCGATGAATGTGGGAGCAAATGCCATGCACCTTGTTCTTGGCAGCGCGGATGGGCTGAAAAAACTTCGCGTGCTCATTGACGGACAAGATCCGACGGATGCACAACTCACTC
>PCSZ01000079.1:0-511 GCA_002786495.1 Candidatus Uhrbacteria bacterium CG22_combo_CG10-13_8_21_14_all_47_17
CTACTTGGTTTCAAAATGCCGCTCACGAATGCACAAAAAAAAGAGGTGACCGAACTAAAAAAAATCGTCTACGAAGCTTTTCAGCTCTCTCTAAAAAAATACTCGCATTTCAATTGGTTCGGCATTCTTCTCGATGAAGAATATGGGGCAAGTATTCTTCGTGAAGCAAAGAAAACGGGCACTCAAGTTTGTCTTACGACGGAAAAAAGCGGAAAGGAAGAATATCAATTTCAATATGGGAGCGCTTTCGCTGCACATATAAACAGGTTCAAGCCGCATTACGTGAAAGCATTGGTGAGATGGAATCCGAAAAATAAGACGCTGAATGCGCGTCAGCTTAAACGCTTAAAAAAGCTTTCGGATTTTTGTCACAAGAACGGCTATGAGTTTTTATTTGAATTATTAATCATTCCAACCGAGCGTGATTTAAAACGTGCGGGGGGAGTGGCCGCTTTCCAAAAACAGGTTCGGCCAAAAATGGAAGCTAATGCTATTCGCGTTATTCAGAAAA
>PCSZ01000079.1:565-8526 GCA_002786495.1 Candidatus Uhrbacteria bacterium CG22_combo_CG10-13_8_21_14_all_47_17
TGGCTGCGATGAAGCCGAATGCGCGCGTCATCGTCCTTGGTCGGGGAGAGGATGAGACACATGTTCGTACCTGGCTTCGAGATGCCGCTTCTTTTGATCAGATCATCGGCTTTGCGGTTGGGCGCACGGTTTTTGCAAAACCACTGAAAGTGTATATAGAAAAAAGAATCACAAAAAAAGTGTGCATAGAGCGCATCTCAAAAAACTTTTCTTCTCTTGTACGACTTTGGTCAAAAGAGCGCAGTATCAAGCCTTAAGAATCCAGTCCTGTCATTTGTTTAAAACGAAAACGATAAAAGGCTCGGCGTAGTTTGTTTGCGAGCGGTGTTTCAAATGCCAGCGTGTGAAAGAGATCGACGAAGCCCGTCTTTCCAAGTGTGATAATCGTTCCCTTTGTTTCGGCATGGAATGGGCGCAAGCGTGCTCCAGCATCTTCTTTTAAAATATTTGCGGCAACAACTTCCGCCATCTCCATGGCGACTTGAGCTGTTTTTGGAACATGGACTCCTTTTGTTTTTAAGTTGCTGATGTCGCCTGCACAAAAAATAGAATCGTCCAGACGAAGATAGTTGTCGACGGTAGGATATCCTTTTACGATTTCAACGTTCGGATCAATATTGATGGGACAAGCTTCAATACCGGCTGTCCATAAAATAAAATGAGCTGGAATCATTTTTCCTGAGACGGTGTAGATGGTGTTTTTTTCGATCTTTATAACCGCCTCGCTGGTGTAGGTTTGAATACTGTGATTATCCAGCTCGCGATTTGCGATATTGACTGCGGTTTGAGAAAAGCCTGGAAGAATTTGCGGGGCAGCTTGGATCAAGTGGTAGCGCAGGCTAAGAGTCGGGTCGATTGTTCCATCCGTCTGTTTTTTTTGAATGAAATTTTTTATGGAAAAGATCGCTTCAATTCCAGAAGGACCGCCGCCAACCACAGCCAGAGTTAATAGGCGCGCGCGCTCCTTGGAATCAGCTGTCTGTTCAGCTTCACGCATTAAATGCAAAAGACTTTCTTGCGCGCGTTTGGCATCGCCAATGGATTTGAGCGGCAAGGTGTGTTCTTTTGCGCCGGGGATGCCGTAATAACATGTGTCGGCTCCATGGGCGAGCACGAGTTTATCATAGGTCATTTTTTGTGTTCCTTCCGCATGGATCGTGAAGGTTTTTTCTTTGCGATTAATGTCATGGACTTCACCTTTGATAAAAATAAAGCCGTCACGTTTTGCGATGGTGGGAATTGAAGCCGTTATTTGTTCGAGTGGCATTTTGCCGGCAAGCATATCAATGAGCCACGGTGTGAAAAGAAAACGATCCTTCTTATCAATGAGTACAACGGTAAAACGATTTTCTGCATGTTTTGCAAGGAGACGTGCAACGCGCAGTCCGACAAAACCAGCTCCAACGATAGCGATGCGTTTCATATGAAGCATTTTAGCTTGCAAAAGAGAAAACGCAAAGTGAGAAGCACAAAAAAAGAGACGTGAGCCTCTTTTTTATCTTATGCATTTTTGTTTGACCGTTGAGAAAAAAACTCGGTTGCTTGCTGTAAACTTTGGAAGGTTCCCGCATCGGACCAGAAGCCACGCACAGGACGCGCTGTTAATTTTCCTTGGCGAAGATACGTATTGTTAAGGTCGGTAACTTCAAGCTCACCGCGTTTTGAAGGTTGGAGGTTGCTAATAATCTCAAATGCGTGTTCGTCGTAGATATAGAGTCCGACCTGAGCAAAGTTGGATTTTGGTTGCTCGGGCTTTTCTTCTATAGAGAGGACATGTCCTGCGGAATCCAATTCCATAACCCCGAAGCGCTGAGGATCGTCCACGGCCTTGTAAAAAGTCATAGCACCTTCTTTGAAAGAGGAAATATGCGGGAAGAAATTTTCATCAAAAAGATTGTCTCCGAGGATAACGGTACAGTTGTCTCCATCAACAAAATCCTTTGTGAGATTAAGCGCGTGTGCAACGCCCCCCGACTCGTCTTGGATGCGGTAGGTCAGATTGCAACCGAACTCTTTTCCTGATCCCAATAAGTTCATAAAATGACCGGCATGATCCGGGCCTGTTACAACCATGATTTGGCGAATGCCTGCCTGCAAAAGGGTTTGCAGCGGATAAAGAATCATCTGCTTATCCGCAACGGGAAGGAGATGCTTGTTTGTAATATTTGTGAGCGGTGAAAGACGGGTCCCACGTCCTCCGGCGAGAATAACGCCTTTCATTTGTTTTGGTTTTTCGCGCAGGAATTGAAAACTGTTTGCTGCCTGTACGGAATCTAGATGGGGCGCGTTTGGAGAATCGTTGTCTGTAGATTCAGCCTTAATGGCTTTTGCGTATTTGATCATCGTATCGCGAAGCGCTACGTCAATCGGACGCATTTCAATGCCAAGTTCCCGAAGATGCTCAGACTGCAGAATACAATTCGATCGAGCTTTTATTGCAAGACCACGGGCAACTAAATTTTCTGCGGTGATCCATTCACAGGAATGATTTGGATCGACATACTCTCGATAAAGTCTAAGCAAATCCTGGTGACGCATGACGCCTGGGTTCACGACATGGAAAATGCCCCGGCCTCGTTTTTGAACAAGACTATAACAAGTATTCAAAAGATCTTCTACAACGGTGACGCTGTTTGCCACGTCGATAACTTGTTTATAGTTCGCAAGTTTATCGATCAAATTACGCGCAGCCGGGCGATCATCAATTGGCATACGTAATCGAGCAATACCGACATTCGGAAGGCGTGAGAGAATAAGATCCGCGGCATATTTTGTGCGAGAGTAAAACGCTGAAGGATTTGCAAAATCATCTTCGCGCCATCCTTTTGGATCAGGAGAAGGTCCATAAAAAATACAGCCACTCGCAAGATGAAGAAGGTAGACGCCACGTTCTTGGCAAGCTTGCGCAAGCGTCAGGACGCCCGTCACATTCGACTGAAAGGTTTCTGCTTGGTGCGTTTCACACCAGTCGACATTTGGTTTCCCCGTTTTTCCCGCAGCGTTCACAACGGCGTCCGGCTGATGCTCTTCGAGCGCCTTTAAAACGGCTTCTTTATCATCGATGCGCGCAGACGTGCCAACCGCTTCCGGCCAGGCTTCCAGCATGCGCCCGCCGATATAGCCCTTGGATCCAAAAATCAGAATTTTCATAGATGTTTTCCATGTCTTAGCATGTTGTTTTTCTTCCGACAAGGAACGTTAAGTATGGCTTCTGGCGGTAAAGAAAAGAACTCTATGGGAGGAGCGGTTTCCACCAATCTTCATGATGTAAGAACCACTGAATCGTTTCAGTTAATCCTTCATCGAAATTCTTTTTCGGTTCCCAAGCAAGTTCGCGCTTTGCCTTGGATGCATCGATGGCGTAGCGGCGATCATGCCCTTTACGATCGCTGACAAATCGAATAAGAGATTCCGGTTTTTTTAGTTCTCGTAGAATCTGTTTTATCACATCAATATTTGCACGCTCTGCGTTTCCGCCCAGACAATACGTTTCACCGACTTGGCCTTTCAGTAAAATCGCTTCAATGCCGGCACAGTGATCTTCAACATGAATCCAGTCGCGTACGTTTTTTCCATCTCCATACAGAGGGAGCGGTTTATCGTGGAGCGCCTGAACGATCATAAGTGGAATAAATTTTTCCGGATAATGGTAGGGGCCGTAATTATTCGAACAATTTGAAATCGTAATCGGAAGTTGATGTGTGTGCTGATAGGCACGTACAAGATGATCGGATGCCGCTTTTGAAGCGGAGTAAGGGCTCCTTGGATCATAGGGTGTCTTTTCGTTGAACGTTTCATTCGTGTCCAGATCGAGCGCGCCAAATACTTCATCCGTCGAAATATGATGGAAACGTCGAATCTGTGATCCGCGACGGTGTGCTTCGTCGAGAAGCGTTTGTGTTCCTAAGACATTCGTTTTTAGAAAGGGAAGGCTTCCTTCAATAGAGCGGTCGACATGCGACTCGGCGGCAAAATGAATGACAACCTCTGCGCCCTCCATGGCCTGTTTCACAACAGAAGCATCACAGATGTCTCCTTGAATAAAGGTATAGCGTTTTTCATCAATTCCTTTAAGGTTCTCTAAATTCCCCGCATAGGTGAGGAGGTCGAGATTGGTGATGGAATCTTCCGGGTGGTGCTCAAGCCAATACCTGACAAAATTTGAGCCAATGAACCCGGCGCCGCCGGTAACGAGGAGTTGCATATAAAATAAGAAATCGTCTTGTCTGAGCTTGTACTACACGTCGTATTACATTGACAAAATATCAAGAAAATGTCCATGTGATGGCGATACCTTGTATTATGAGACGGTTAAGAAGCAAAAAAGAGGTTTGTGAGATGAAGCAGCTTGCAGAAAACCTGCGGGGTGCCATCGAAACGGTGGTGGATCCTGCGGAGGAGGGCAGAGCACATGACTACGTGAGGACGCTTCGAGAGATTTTCGAATCGGAGCCCAACGAGGGATTGGCCAACCTTCCTCGCGAAGAGACAAAAGCGTACGCCAGGCTGGCCCTCGAGAAAGTACCGAAATCGCGCTCAAACATGCGACGCCACACAGTGGCGATCCTGGGCATGGTCCGTGGCCGGGTTCTCAAGCCCGCTACCGGATCTCTCTAGCTTCTGACGGAGTGACGACAACTAACTAAAAACGGCCTTGCGTGGTAACTCATGCCGGCCGTTTTTTTTGTTTGCTTTGTCATTTCATGCAAAGCGTGGCAATGTTGAGTGGAATATGAATGCTTCTTCTCGGAAAGATCTGGCGGTTGTTATCGTGTCCTGGAATGTTCGAGATATCCTTTCAGAGAACTTGAAAGCGCTATTTTCAGAAGGAATGAATACAGGATTTACCGTTATTGTTATAGATAATGCGTCAAATGACGGAACGATAGAGGCTGTGCGAGCGGCCTTTCCTCAAGTGCGGGTTATCGCAAATAAGAGAAACGAAGGATTCGCAAAAGCTTGTAATCAAGGAATAGAGGAAATGGTAGCAGAAGTGGGAGGAATAGAGGGAGCTCCTCATATTCTATTACTGAATCCCGATATGCTCGTTGTTCCTAATATGCTGGCAAAGACGGTTGCCTATCTTAATGTGTATCCGGATGTAGCCGTCGTGGGCGCAAAACTTTTAGATAAAAATGAGCAGCCCATGCATCATATGCGCCGATTTCCGACGCTTCGTGATCAGCTTGCTATTCTGCTTAAGCTTCCACATATTTTCCCAGGTTTGCTTCGCAGATATTACGCAGAGGATCTCGATCTTGAAAAAGAACAAGAAGTGGATTCCGTGCGCGGTTCTTATTTTGCAATAAACAAAACAGCACTTCAGCGTATTGGTAATCTCGATGAACGTTATTTCATTTGGTTTGAAGAAGTTGATTACTGTCGGATGGCAAAAGAGAAGGGGATGAAGGTTATGTATGTTCCCTCGATTGTCGCAGAAGATCTTGTAGGAAGAAGTGCAGCGCTGTGCACAACCTTTTGGAAGCAAAAAGTCTTTACGCATTCAATGATTCTGTATTTTAAAAAATGGTATTCCGCTTGGCAGGCGGTACTGCTTCAGATCATCCGTCCGTTTGCGCTTACATCCGCTTGGATCACGGATTATTTTCGTCGCAAGCCTTCACGATTGAAAAACGAACCTCTATGAAACTCGCTATTCAAATCGTGCTGTATCACCGTTCAAAACATTTTATGAAATTACTTGCAAGTCTTGAGAAATCGGACCTGCAATATTTCGAATTATTCTGCTATGAAAACTCTGTGAATCAAGAAGAGTTTCGAAAATCAAAATCTATTCTCGAAGCGTCCGGGCTTATCCATCACATTCTGACGGGCAATCGGAATATCGGATTTGGAAATGCGCACAATGCGCTTTGGCGCTTGCACGAAGCCCCTTTTGTTTTACTGCTAAATGATGATGCTTGGCTCACGCCTTTATTTCTAGAAAAAGCGCTTCAGCGTATGGAAGCGGATCAAAAGACCGCTGCCGTGAGCGGGCTATTATATCGTTGGGATGGATCAGCGGATCCTTGCGCAACAGCAGGAACGTTTATTGATACAGCTGGACTCGAGTACAACTGCCTCGCCGACATTCGTGATCGCTTTGCCGGACAAACCATGAAAGACATCGGAGACGCGCTGCAAGAACCGAAAGAAATTTTTGGCGTGTCGGGAGCCATCGCATTACTTCGTCGTTCGGCTGTTGAAAGGGTTTCTCCGGAGCAGCTTCCTTTCGATCCAAGTTTTTTTATGTATAAGGAAGATGTTGATCTTGCGATTCGTCTTCGGCGCGGTGGATTTATTTCTTGGTATGAACCGATGGCGGTCGCCTTTCACCAACGCGGTTTGAAGCTCGGAACAAAAACATGGTTCGCTCGCATTCAAGAGGAACGGAAACGCCCCAAGGTTTTACGTCAGGCTTCTTTGCTAAATCAATGGAAACTAGATATCTATCACGCGAGCGTGAAACTTGGTTGGCGAGATATCTTTAAGAGCATGGTTCACGAGGCGAAACGAAAAGTTCTCACATTCCTTTCTTCGCCGACTGTATTTTTTTTCGCAGCCGAAGCATTTATTATTTCCCTTCCGGCAACGATAAGAAGACGCCGCCTCTTGAAACAACTCCTTCCGGATGTTCGTTTATCAGGCGCTTCGACAAGGGGAGAGGAAGGGTCTCGTGCTTCTTGATAAACAGCCATTTCCCATGCTTCCAAAAATTGCGGTCATTTATCTCACGTATCCCACGCCAAATTGGCAGCGGGATATTGATCGGTTCATGCATTCGTTTACGAAGGTGCGTTATCCGAAAGATCGCCTTGAACTGATCTGCGTTGAGTCAAAGGGAAAACTTTCGCCCGTACAGCCGTGGTTTGAAAAAACATGGATGCCAAAATCAGGCGCGGAGCTTCCGCACATCAGTTACATTTTTCATGACGAGTGGATCGGCTTTTCCGGAAACAATAACTTCGGCGTCGCAAAAGCAAAAGAACTTGGCTGCACCTATGTACATCTTACAAATGAAGATACCGACGTCGATCCAGATTATCTTCTACGCGCCGTCGAACGCGCGGAAGCAGATGAACAAATTGCTATTGTTCAATCCCTGCTTCTTTTGGGAGAGGAACGTGAGCATGTGAATTCCGTTGGAAACGATCTGCATTATCTCGGTTTTGGATATTCAAGCGGCTATAAGTGGAGCGTGGAACAAGCGCGCGCGTATTTTGAAAAAGAACGCATACGCAATGCGGATCTGGAAATCGGATATGCTTCAGGAGCGGCGATGCTTGTGCGTATGAGCGCGATTGAAAGAATGGGCGGGCTCTTCGATGAGCGCTTTTTTTCCTATCATGAAGACACCGATGCGGGGCTGCTTGCGCGAGCGCTTGGCATGAAAGTGGTCGTAGAGCCTTCGTCCATCGTTTATCACTATTATGAATTTGGAAAGAGCAAAAAGAATTTCTTTTGGATGGAACGCAACCGATACGTTCTTCTCTTTAGCTATGACAAACTCTGGACGCTCTTCCTTCTGTTTCCAATGATGGTTGTTATGGATATGGCACTTCTTTTCTTTAGTGCGAAAGGCGGATGGTTTTCCGAAAAACTCGATGTGTACCGCGAGTGGTTTACGCGAGACTACTGGGCTTGGATAAGAGAGCGGCGCGCGCGTATAAAAAAGATGCGAATTATTGGAGATAAGAAGCTCCTACGTTTTTGTGTTGGAGAAATCGCCTTTCAAGAGGAGGGCGTAAAAAACGCCCTTTTGGAGAAGGTTGGGAATCCGCTCATGAAGCTCTATTGGAGCTTGGTAAAAAACCTCCCATTTTGATCCAAAGCGCGCGGATCTTGCCAAAAAGGCAAAATACTGTTACCCTTCGTGCCATCCATATGAAGGCTGAAATTCACCCGACATACTTCCCTGAGGCCAAGGTCACTTGCGCCTGCGGAAATGCATTCACTGTTGG
>PCSZ01000079.1:8551-8768 GCA_002786495.1 Candidatus Uhrbacteria bacterium CG22_combo_CG10-13_8_21_14_all_47_17
AAACAGAACTTAGTAGACACCGCCGGTCGTGTCGAACGCTTCGAAAAGCTTACGGCTGCCTCCAAAGAGAAAGAGGCTTCTCGTGGCAGTAAGAAGGTTAAACAGGCTAAGCGCGCTGTTCAGAAAGCAGAGAAAAAGGCAAAAAAACCTTCCGTTGATTTGTAACGCGAAACCCGTCGAGATGGATGATGCTATTATAGCAGCAGACTTTCTCGGC
>PCSZ01000079.1:8894-11730 GCA_002786495.1 Candidatus Uhrbacteria bacterium CG22_combo_CG10-13_8_21_14_all_47_17
TGTTCGAGACGCAAAAGAAGCGACGGAATCCGAAGATACGGAAATGGAAGAAATGGGCCGTTTGGAACTTGCACATCTTGAGCCGGAGCTTTTGGAACTTGAAGAACGCTTTGAACTCCTCCTGATCCCGCCGGAACCATATGATTCAAATGACGTTATTATAGAAATTCGCGCCGGAACAGGCGGAGATGAAGCGGCGCTTTTTGCCGGCGATTTGCTTCGCATGTATTTACGCTATGCGGAACGCAAAGGCTGGAAAGCAGTTCTCCTCTCAGAATCCATGAATGAAGTTGGGGGATACAAAGAAGCCATTGTTTCCGTAAAGGGGCAAGGAGGATTTGGATTGCTTAAAGTCGAGTCAGGTGTTCATCGCGTACAGCGCGTTCCCACAACGGAGAAGCAGGGGAGAATTCATACCTCAACCGCCACCGTGGCCGTCCTTCCGGAAATTGAAGAAACAGAAATTCATATTGATCCAAAAGATCTTCGTGTCGACACATTCTGCGCTGGGGGAAAAGGAGGTCAATCCGTTAACACGACATACTCCGCCGTGCGTATTACGCATATCGCAACAAATATCGTTGTGTCTTGCCAAGATGAACGTTCTCAACTGCAGAACCGGGAGCGAGCGATGTCGATTCTTCGTGCGCGCCTTTGGGAATATGAGGAAGAAAAAAAGCGTGCCAGCTTGGACGCAGATCGCCGATCTCAGATAGGAACGGGTGACCGCTCAGAAAAGATTCGTACCTACAATTTCCCTCAAGATCGTATTACCGATCATCGTATTAAAAAATCATGGCATAATATTCCACAAATATTGGATGGTGAGCTGGAACCCATCATTTTGGCTGTAAAAGCAGGGAAAATGGGGGAGGAAGAGGAAGCGGCATAACGAGCGATTTAGGTTGACAAAAGCCTGAAAATATGGTGTAGTTGCCCGTTCGCTCTTTTTGCTTATACGCTAGAGCGGCACATAAGGAGGTTCCTGTGAAAAGACTTTTGGCGTTTTTCGCCGCATGTTCTGTGATGATGGGCTGTTCACTCGACCGACAGGGTCTGGGCATGCCGCACTATCATGATGGTGCGATGGACGTAAGTCCGGATGCGAATATCGATGACGGCAGTTTGGACGTAAGTCCGGACGCCGATACTGGCGTGGACGCCAGTATGGATGCCGATACCGACGCGACCATGGACGCAAGTCCGGACGCCGACGCCGGTGATGCGGGGCCAAGCGAAGATGGTGGCCCATCGGACACGGGTGTTCTGGATTCGGGGATGCTCGACTCCGGCCCGCCGGACGCGGGGTTCGCCTCGTGCAGCACCGAAACGGGGAATTGTCTCCGCTTTCAAAACACAGCCGGTTCTCCCGAAACAGCGGAGTGGATGATCGATGTCATCTGGACGCTCATGGGAGGGTCCGTCGATGACAGCGGCTATGCTCCCGTGGCTTGCATTGGCGGTATCCGTCGTGAGGACGCCCTCACAACGGAATGCCGCTTCACGCTGCCGGCTAGACCGGCAACAGCCATTGGCTTGGCACTTGTGTACATGTACCCGCGCTATGCGGACATGAGCTCACCGTGCACGGTGAGCGGTTGCTCCAATTACCCATCGGGGTATGTTCTGTGGTCGGAGGGTCTTCCCAAGACCATCATGCTCGAGCGCCGACCGACGCCAGCCGGTTCGATCATGGTGCTTCGAGTCGCTCTTTGACGTCGACTGTCCCGGGAGCTCACCGCGCAATATCCTTCCGAGGATCGCGCGGTGAGCTCTCGGGGCTTTTTTCTTTATCAGACCACCTCCCTTGTCAAAAATAGGGATTTTCGATACAGTTCCCCCGCTTTGTTAAAAGCTTTTTACTCATCTTCGCCCGTTTTATTTAGGCCGTTCTCTCCTTCCCCTTTTCAAACGGGGCCGGAACGGTGAAAACGGAGCGAGTAAAGGAGAATCTATGATAAAAACACCCTCATTAGTTGATATGCTTCAGTCCGGGGTTCACTTTGGCCATCAGACGTCAAAGTGGCATCCGAAGATGAAAAAGTATGTCTTTGGAAGCCGTCAGGGCATCCACATTATTAATCTTGAAGAAACGCAAAAAGCTCTAGAAGTTGCGATGGACTTTTTGAAGAAAACCGCAGCTCGCGGCGGTACAGTTCTCTTTGTTGGAACGAAAAAGCAGGCAGCTTCGATTATTGAAGAAGCGGCCAAAGGCTGTGAAATGCCTTATGTCACCAAACGTTGGTTGGGCGGAACGCTTACCAACTTTTCATCTGTGGCTCAGCAAATCCGCAAGCTGAAAGACATGAAGCGTAAGCAGGAAAAAGGCGAGCTCGCAAAATATACGAAGCTTGAACAGTTGCGCATGTCCGAACAGATTGAATTGCTTGAGTCAAAAGTTGGTGGCATTCAAGAGTTGACGCGTATTCCGGACGCCATTTTGATTTTCGACATCCGCAAAGACAAAACAGCGCTCGAAGAAGCTCTTCGCCGCGGCGTAAAAGTTGTTGCTGTATGCGACACAAACGTAAATCCGTTGAACGTTGATTATCCGATCCCGGCGAATGACGATGCAATAAAATCTATTCAGCTTATGGCAACCACGCTCTCCGGTGCCGTTGCGGAAGGACATAAAGAATGGGAAGCGGCACGCGCACGTTTAGGTGGAGCGCTGATGACCAAAGGAACCCCGAACGCAAAAGAAGCAACGCAGGTTTAAACCAAATAATAAAAAGACTCTATGGGTATCGACACAAAACTCGTCATGGAGCTTCGCAACCGTACAGGAGCCGGAGTTCTTGATGCGAAAAAATCATTAGAAGAAGCAGGCGGCGAC
>PCSZ01000034.1:0-220 GCA_002786495.1 Candidatus Uhrbacteria bacterium CG22_combo_CG10-13_8_21_14_all_47_17
GCGACATCTTCAAACCTTATTGTTTCCGGCACGGCAACTTCATCACATTTTAGAGGAAGCTCTCTTGGCGCTCAGTCAGATGTCGTTTATGGAGGGCCGAATAACAATACGACTGGAATCTACTTCTTGGGAAATAGCATGTTTCTGTCTTCTACGGGCGGTGCTGATATTGGAATATCGCCTACGTACATTACGATTTACAGGAACATATATCCAAATC
>PCSZ01000034.1:237-1723 GCA_002786495.1 Candidatus Uhrbacteria bacterium CG22_combo_CG10-13_8_21_14_all_47_17
TTAGGCAGTAACGGGGTTAATTGGAGGAATATTTACTCGACTGGCACCACTTACGGGAAAGATGCCCTGTACACAGGAACGGTTACAACGTCACAGATTACGGCTACAACGGCGAGCTTTGGTAATACAACATCTTCTAATCTTGCGGTAACTGATTTCCTTGATGTTACGGGCTCTCTTCCAACGGGTCCGGTTGGTACGACATCGACAGGATCCGGCAGCGCACTTCCAAGGGGTATTACTGTTCATGGCCAGTATGCTTATGTGCTGAATTGGTCGGATAACACATTGCAAATTATTGATGTATCAAATCCAGCAGCTCCTTTGGGCGTGGGTTCGGTTTCGGTGGCTGCAAATCCTTGGGAGGTTTTTGTTCAAGGGCATTATGCATATGTTTCGAGTAATTCAGGCGGCGCTTTGCGGATCTTCGATGTCTCTAATCCAAGATCGCCCACACTTGTTGGTTCTGCAGGAACCTTAGACGGTTCTCGAGGGGTGTTTGTTCAGGGGCGGTATGCCTATATTACAAATGCCAACTTTAACATCTTGCAGATATTTGACGTCTCTGATCCATCGGCTGTGACACTTGTCGGTTCAGTTGGAACAGCAGTAGATCCTTTGTCGGTTTATGTTCAAGGACGATATGCATATGTTGCGACCTTGACAGGTAATACCCTTGAGGTTATTGACGTGATAAACCCCTCTTCTCCGGTAAACATCGGTTCGGTTGCATTACCCGAGAAGCCATCATCTGTCTATGTCCAGGGGCAATATGCATATGTATCGGGGGGATTCGATCCAAGCAACTTCCTTAATATTTATAGCATCGCTACATCGACCACGCCTACGTTTGTCGGAACAATAAAGGTTGGCCTTGCCTCAGACTCTGTTCATGTTCAGGGGCGATATGCATATATTACGGATTCAACGGGCTCTAAGATACAGGTTGTTGATGTTTCAGATCCCTCCGTGCCGGTGAGCGTCGGATCGATATCAACCGGTCTTGATCCGCGCGTTGTTTATGTCCAGGGACGGTATGCATATACGACAAACTATAGCTTACATTCAATGCAAGTATTCGATCTTGGCGGGGCGTATGTCCAGCAGCTTGAAGCAGGGGGACTGGAGACCGGAACTTTATCTATTTTGAACGGTTTGCAAGGTGCGGACGCTTCTTTCTCGGGTGGTTTAGCCGTTTCACAGTCTGCAAAAATTTCCGGTGGGTTGGCTGTTGTTGCGAGTAGTACCTCTTCAACAGCAATATTTATAAATAATTCAACCCCAGATTCTGGAACAGCCTGGGGCGCGTATATTGATCAGCTTTCCGTAGGTTCGAATGGTTTTGCCACCGGAACAGCCAACTATGCAGGCATTGTTACCTATAACGGATCGAGCACCTTTGGCGGACTCTGTATCGATGACCTCTCTACGGCAGCGACTTGTCCGAACGCTGGTATTGCTAATGCAAGTATCTTGGCCGATGGTG
>PCSZ01000043.1 GCA_002786495.1 Candidatus Uhrbacteria bacterium CG22_combo_CG10-13_8_21_14_all_47_17
TATGAAAGCATCGCATCGCGCGTCGCCGGTGCCGATGAAGCAGCTATCAATGCTTTTACGGAAGCTGTGAAGCTCGAACCATTTAATCCGGTTCTTGCCAGTGAGATCGGAAAAATCCACTTGCTCTCGGCGGATTCATACGCAAAGTCGGCTGAACAAAAAGATGAAACGAAAGCGGCGGAAGCAGCACAAAACAGAGATAAGAATCTTAGCCAGGCAGAAGATTCTCTAAAGAAAGCCATTACATTGAAATTGGATTATCTTCCGGCGCGCTACTATCTGGGCATTGTGTATGAGAGACAGCAAAATATTCCAAGTGCAATTGCGGAATTGGAAAATGTCCTTCGTATTAACAATAAGGATGTTGGTGTTGCCTTTGAACTTGCGATCTTGTACTACCGAAATGATCAAAAGGACCAATCATTAAGTCTGCTTGAACAAATCGTAACGAAGTTTGATGCAAACAACGCAAATGCAAAGTGGTATCTTGCCGCTATGTATGAAGAACGCGGACGGTATGACGATGCCATCAAGCAGCTTGAAGATCTTGCGAACCTTTATCCAGATAATGGAGCTGTGAAGCAAAGATTGACTATCCTGCAGGATGCGCGTGCTTCGGCACTCGCTCCGGAAGCCACTTCGACGCTGCCAGCTCCGATTGAGCAGAAAGTCTCAAATCCTAAAGAACAGAATCCATTGTAGTCGTCCTATTATTCTATGAAGGAAAAGCGTGATCGTCTTGCGAATCTTTTTCGCCGCCTTTCGCGTATACTCGATGGTGATCGCATTCTTCCTTCGGAAAAGCCTCTCGCGAGTTTAAGCTCCTTAAATGCAAAGGAGCTGCGAGAGGCTTTTCTTGCTGAGTTAAAATTACTCAATGAAAAACGTCAGGATGTAAGTGATACATTCGGAAAAGAACTGACAACCATGAGCGCCATGATTGAGCGAGCAAATGATAAGCAGCTTTACGCAAATATAGAACCTATTCGAGAAACGCTGACGCGTATTCGCCGCAGTCTATTTCGCTCAGCGCTCGCGCTTCAGAGTGATCGACAGATTCAGTCTGAATGGGCTGAGTGGAAGCGCTTAGCGGGACAGCAAACGACAACGGATCCCATCCGCGGACCTATTCAGAGAGAGCGCTTAGAAATGCTTGGATCAGAGCGTATTTTGCGCCGCCTGAGAGGCGGGGATATAAAAACCTTGGAAGAAGAGCTCCTTATTCCATCTCAGAGTACTCTTTTAGAATCAAAGAAAACCGAAGATTTGGAACGAGCAACGCCCACTCCATTGCCGCTCTTTGTAAAAAAGGAAAAACCGCGAGCAAGCTTGGAATCTTGGGATACTTTTTATTCGGCAGCTGTTTTAGAGCGTGTACATTATTGGGAAGAGCTTATGAGCGATATTGAAACAGGTCCCTCTTCCGATCCGCGTGAGCTTGCGGAGCTTTATCGTTCATTGAAACGGGCGCATGGCGAGCTTAGGCTGCATGATCGAGAGAAAAGGGTAAGAAGGTACCGTCTTGCAGCCTTTATCCCGCAGAATTGACGTTAGGGGTTAATTTTGGCACAATCTTCTCACTCATGGGCCCTTAGCTCAGCTGGTAGAGCGCTTCCATGGCATGGAAGAGGTCAGCGGTTCGAACCCGCTAGGGTCCACCATCATTAGTTCCACCGCAGAGGTGGAATTTTTGTTTTGTGCGGAATGTGCTTGTTATACTGTATAAGTTAGCGGTTTTGTTGAT
>PCSZ01000041.1:0-703 GCA_002786495.1 Candidatus Uhrbacteria bacterium CG22_combo_CG10-13_8_21_14_all_47_17
CCGTCATTGCGGATCCGCATCGCGTAATCATTACCGGACCAACGCCGTTACGTGGAACAGAGATTCGAAGTCTTGACCTTCGCGCGGGCGCGACTATGGTGCTCGCCGGTTTGATCGCGGAAGGGGAAACCATTATTCACGATGCTGAAATGGTGTATCGCGGATACGAAGCTCTGGATACGCGTCTAAGAGCCTTGGGAGCAGACATTCAAATCTCGCATGAATAATTTATGATTCAAATTTTATCAAAACAAAATAAAGCGCATGGTCGCTTCGCTGTACCGCTTCTCATTATAGGGGTTGTCTTTGGCATCTTCATTGGACGTGCTTGGACGCAGGCGCAGGCATCGACTCTGCCAATTTCGGGGAGCTACTCAGCAAGCGGGACGGTTGTCGGTATCGGCCAAACCCCTCCATCGGATATCGCATCTCAAGATGTAGAATTTCGACAGTTCTGGGATATCTGGCGGCTTTTGAAGGAGAAGTATTATAAACAGCCCATCAGTGACAAAGAATTATTCTATGGAGCGATGCAGGGTTTGGCGGCGGGCTTGAAAGATCCATATACCAATTATTTCCCGCCTGTAGACGCGGAAGAGTTTCAGAAAGCTTTGTCCGGAAAATTCAGTGGCATCGGGGCTGAAATAGGCGTGAGAAATGATCATCTGACCATTATCGCTCCGCTTCCGGAATCACCAGCAGA
>PCSZ01000041.1:727-8617 GCA_002786495.1 Candidatus Uhrbacteria bacterium CG22_combo_CG10-13_8_21_14_all_47_17
GGCATCGGGGCTGAAATAGGCGTGAGAAATGATCATCTGACCATTATCGCTCCGCTTCCGGAATCACCAGCAGAAAAGTCCGGCGTGAAATCCGGTGATCTTATTACCGCTGTAGACAGCGTTGATACAACGGGATGGAGCGTGGAAGAAGCTGTTTCAAAAATCCGCGGAGAAAAAGGAACGGACGTTGTTCTTAGTATCTATCGTGAAAAGGCAGATAAACCTTCATTCGACGTAACGATCATGCGCGATGAAATTCAGATCAAGAGCGTGAAAAGCGAAGAGCTGGATCATGGCATTATTAAAATCGACGTCACGAATTTCAACGAAGACACGCGTGCAGGATTTGACACAGCTGTACGCGATGCCGCGCAGAAGAATCCGAAAGGCATCATCTTGGACTTGCGCGGTAATCCTGGCGGCTTTCTCGATACGGCGCTTTTCATGGCCGGCGAATGGGTGGGTGAAGATGTCGTTGTGAAAGAACGTCGACAAGGTGAAATTGTGGAGACCTTAAAAGGAACGGGGCATGGTCGCTTTGCCGGTATTTCGACGGTTGTTCTCGTAAATGGCGGATCAGCCAGCGCTTCAGAAATTGTAGCGGGAGCTCTTCAGGACTATGGTCTTGCAATGATTGTAGGTGAAAAAACATTTGGAAAAGGTTCCGTTCAAGATTATGTGAACCTTCCAGACGGATCGGCTTTGAAAGTAACAATTGCGGAGTGGCTTACTCCGAAAGAACATACGATTAACGGCACGGGCCTTGAACCGGACCTTGTCATTGAAAGAACCACAGCTGACTATGAACAACAAATCGACCCACAGCTCGATCGCGCGATCGGGATCCTCGACGGGACGGCACCCGCGCCCGCAAAGGACAAGGCGGGGGAATAATCAAAAACGGGCAGCCCATTTTCGCACGGAGCTTTCTGCGGGCGGTATTATTTATCGCAGGCGGGGAGGACATGTAGAGATTTTCTTCATTAAAGATCCGTACAATAGATGGACGTTTCCAAAAGGACATCAAGAAAACAAAGAGACGCTTGAAGAAACGGCTGTTCGTGAAATTCAAGAAGAAACTGGTCTCGAGAATCTAAAGTTCATTGCTCCTATCGGGAGAACGCTTTTTCGATTTCGACGTGAAGGAACCATCATAGAAAAAACCGTTCACTTCTTTTTGTTCGAAGCCTCTCCAGAAGCAAAGGAAATAATGACGGGTGAAGGCGCGATTTGGGAGGCGACATGGGTGAAAGCGCATAAGGCGTTTTCCACAAGCGGATATCGCAATCTCGATCGTCTTCTTTCAAAGGCGCTTCGCCTTATTTCTCATGAAGAAAGACAACAAAAAGGGATTGGCATGAAACCGAATTTGCGCTCAAGAAGAGCATAAATAGCGAAGTTCTCCACTGGACATATCGTGGTCCGCTTTCTACGATATCTTCGTATGAATGACCCCGTTCCACGCTCTTTAGGACTCGCTGCTGCTGTTTTTCTTTTTTTTGCGCTTACAACAAGCGCGCATGCAGCGGAGATAACCATTTTTCACATGGCGGATGGCAGTTATTATCACCCTGCCTCCGGTATCCATGGAACAACCGAAGAAGAAGTTCTCCAACAACTAAAAACAACGAGCAATAGCGCGACGCTTGTTTCGGCGCCAGTAATTCCAACGGCAACTTCCGCAGTCGCATCTCGCGTGAAAGCGCCAAAGGTTTTTCAAATGGCTGATGGAACATTCTATCATCCGGGCAGCGGTCTGCATGCGGCGAGTGCAAATGATCTCTATATAAAGTTAGGTTTGGATCCGAACAATTTAATTTTTGAAGACACGAGTGACAGCCTCTCGGCCGACGTGGAACAAAAGCCTCCGATGATTGCCGCGGTAGAAAGGGCTCAGGCAAGTTTACAGAAACAAATCGACGAAGACGAAGCAAAACTTTCCGCTCCAGAAATCGTGACGAGCGATGCAACCTGGCGCGATGTGACGCTTGCTGTTTGGAATAAAAGAACCGAAGAAATCACCTTTCTTAAGGGAAAGAAAAATGGCACGCAACTTCAGCTTGAGCAGGATGCAGATGTAAAAGTTGCGCGTACGAACTACGTAAATAGCGAATATGTGCTTGGCGACAAAGATACGCTCGTTGTTGCCGTGCGCTATCCGATTTTGAAGAAAATTGCTACGTCCAAGTATGAAGTGCATGACGTGGTTTATTCGCCCTTCTCAAAAGATTTGTATGTTCCAGAGGTCATACAAGAAGGGGAGAACTATATTAACGATGTAGTCGATCAGGCCTTTCAAGTCATGCGAGATAAGCAGGTTCCGTCGAGAGCTTATCCCGGAAAACTCATGGCGGACGTTGTGGACAAAGATCTTTTAAAAACGCTCATTATCATCGAGCACAGCGATATAACGTCTTTATCAAGAAATCCGGAAGATGCAGTCAATCGCGTATTGGCAACATTCGGACTTAATAAAGGAAGTACATATAATTATGCAAAATCCGGAGCCGGTGCTCTCGGTATCGCTCAATTCATGCCAAGCACATATACCTCTTTTGTCCGCAGAACGCAGCTCGCATTAACGCCGGATTTTGAAGCGGGCATGTTTGATCATGAAAATGCCGTGCGTGCGCAAGCCGCATATCTTGATGATGCGCTTGCTTCGCTCCCATCCGTGGCGCGAGAGATTGGTATGGGTGACGCAAAGGTGAAGGAATATTTAGCCGCTTCTTATAATGGCGGATACGCGAAAGTAAAAACGGCTATGCAGATCTGGGACGAGCAAATAAGCGGAGAACTCGCGCCCTATGAAATAAAATCTCGTTCGCGTTTGCATGCGGAAACCATTCAATATGTTAAAAAACTGCGTTATGCTTTGCCGCAAATCATGGGCATGAATCCGCAGACACAAACCATCTAATGTCAGACAAACTCGAGAGCGTTGCAGAGGAATTGGTGCGCTCAAAAATCTTAGGATCGCGAAAAGGTTCTTCTGAACCCGCTTCAGAACATTCTTTTCGGGTACGTGATGCGCTAAAGCGATATGGCTATGCGGAAGACGTAATTTTAGCCGGGCTATTGCACGACACTATTGAAGACTCCGAAGTTACCGAAGCAGAGCTCAGAGAACTCGGTTTTTCCGATAGAACTAGGGAGCTTGTTCTTCTTTGTACACATGACGAGCGGATTAAAGATGGCAGCGAGCGCTGGATTGTGATGATGGCAAATCTCATTAAAGCAGGCGACAAAGAAGCCTGGGCGATTAAAACGGCAGACATCACAGATAATCTACGCAGCTGTCACACCATGGCGAAAGAACGTTGTAAATTCATGCGCGAAGCAAAGGGCCCCTTCTTTCTCAATATATCCAAAAGCGCATTAGAAAACACGCCGATTTGGGAGGAATTAAAAAAAGAGCTCGCGTAATTCAGACGAATCTACAAGCTCTTATCGACGGTGTTTTATAAAAAGTTTGTACACAAAAGAATGCGCTCGCATTCTTTTTCTTTTTGGGCTAACATATTTGCAACCTATGAAAATGTTTGGAACGCCATCACTTGAACTACCAAGCGCAGAAGAAGAGCGCAAGCGGGGAGCGCAGGAGCACTACACGAAGTATGAAGAGTTCATTAACGAGCGCATACAAGAATTGTCGGATATATTAAATGAGGCGAAGGAGCATAATATCGATCTTGACAATGACTATGATGAACGTATGCATGATCCGGCCTATCGTGAGATGCGAGACCAGCTTCTTGCAAAGCGCACAAAAGCCCTCATGTTACTCGAAAAGGCAGAGATGAAGCGAGATAAGTTAGAAAGGGAGCACGGTGTCACACGCCACATTGACGCATAAAACAATTAAACAGGATCTTTGGGAATCATCGCGCGCAGTCTTTCTAAGAAATTCTGCGCGGTTTTGGTTAGATCCGTTCCTTCTTTAGAAATAAACACCGCGCGATCGCGTGTTCCGGTTCCGCCAAAAGGACGTAGGAGCTCGGCTGCTGAAAGTGGGGGAGTTGCGTAAACATGTACGCGAATGCCGTCGCGTTCCTGCATGAAAATCGCAACGACTTTCGCTTCAGGCGCATAGGCGACAAGTTCGTCTACGATACCTTCAATGTCCGCAGGCTTTGCGCCGGCTTCAAGAAAATCTCCTTCGGTGAGCGAAGTCCAAACAAGTCCAATATCACGATCTTGTTCGAGCCGGGCGAGCGCGCGTCCCCAGAGTTTTAAAGTCGCAACCGAACGATTTCGCCAGAGCGAAGTAACAATTTCGCCGCGGCGTGCTCCGCGTTCAATCAACTCCGAAGAAACGGCAAGCGTTCGTGGTGTAACATTCGCTGTTCGGAAGCTGCGCGTTTTCGAAATCATCCCGGCAAGAATCGCGGTCGCAATATCCGGCGTCAGGTGCATATCATTCCAATCTTTCACAAACGTGTAGAGCGCTTCCGTTGCGCTTACGGCATTTAAATCAACAAGATTTACTTGGCCCCAATATTCATTCGTAGAATGATGGTCAATATTAATAACAGACGTGCGATAAAAGAAATCGGCCTTTGAACGAAATGCTTCTCCGAGCGAGGCCATATCCGGAATATCAAGCGCGATAACGAGATCATAGCGATCATCCCCATGGCGGAATGTAAAGTCCTTTGGAGTCCATTCGCTGTGCTTTGGTATGACGGTAATATCAAGCTTTCCATCCTTCACGTCATACATGAGCTCGGAGAGGGGAACACGGCTCACATCAAGCGTAAGATGAAAAGTTCGAATGGCGCCAAGCGTATCATGCACCAGCGGTTTTTCGGAAAGGAACTTTGGGCGATCTGCCTCCTGCCATCCGGGAATAACCACATCACAGCTCTTGCCTAATTTTTCAAGAAGAAGACCTGTTGCGATCGCCGCGCAAGCCGAATCAACCGTCGGGTGTTCCCGCGTGACGACGAGGATATGAGAGGCGCGGCTTACAAGCTCAACCACCTGTTCATGTGACTTCAAGGCCATGAAATGAATATTCGCAAAATATTGAGCGAATAGCCCATAATACGGGACAATGCTCAAAATGTCAAACAATCGGCCTAAATAGGCGAGGTTCAATATTTCCCTTATTTAAGCCAAAAAATCCCTTCATTCATTCAATAAGGAAAGGTCTAGGCGCAAGAAGGATTGTTCGTTACCATAGGCAAATACTATGCCTAATAAAAAAGAGTGGCCGAAAGCATACGATGCAAGCAGCGTAGAAGACGCGATGTATGAAACATGGGAAGCTTCGGGATTTTTCAATCCGGATCAGTTACCCGATCGAAATCAAAATGGCGAGCCATTTTGTATCATGATGCCACCGCCAAATGTGACGGGTGTTTTGCATTTGGGCCATGCACTTGAAGATTCACTCATGGACACGATGATTCGCTTTCAGCGCATGCGTGGGAGAAAAGCCTTGCTTCTCCCCGGCACAGACCACGCAGCGATTGCAACGCAGGCAAAGGTTGAAAAGATATTGATGGAACAAGGGATGAAAAATCCGCGCCAAGAACTTGGTCGTGAGAAGCTCGTGGAAGAAATTCGCACCTTTGCTGAAAAATCAAAGGCAACGATTTTATCTCAAATCCGCAAAATGGGAACGAGCTGTGACTGGTCTCGTCTTGCGTACACATTCGACGAAGCTCGGAGTAAAGCCGTTAATGAACTTTTTGTGCGCATGTACAATGACGGACTTATCTATCGTGGTTATCGCGTGGTGAATTGGTCCGTGAAAGGACAGTCAACCAGTTCCGACGATGAAATTGTATATGTGGAGCGCCCAGGAAAATTGTATACATTCAAGTATGCAAAGGGTTTCCCAATGTCGATTTCAACCACGCGCCCGGAAACGAAATTCGGAGACACGGCTGTTGCCGTCCATTCGGATGATGCGCGCTACAAAGAATATATCGGCAAAACGCTTGAAGCGGATTTTTGCGGAAAGAAGCTCAGCCTAAAAATCATCGCAGATGAAGCGGTTGATCCGGACTACGGTACAGGCGCGCTTGGCGTAACGCCGGCGCATTCCATGACCGATGCCGACATTGCAGAACGCCACGGCCTTCCGATTATTCCGGTTATTGATGAGCGTGGCCGCATGATGGCGGATTGCGGCGCGGAATTCGCCGACTGTTCCGTCGAAGAAGCGCGCGAGAAAGTTATCGCAAAACTCAGAGATCAAGGGCTTTTGGAACACGAGGAAGAAGTTATACAAAATGTCGGTACCTCTGATCGTTACGGAGATGTGATTGAAGTTATCCCGATGACGCAGTGGTGGCTTGATGTAAACAAAGTTATTCCAAGCCGAGGAAAGAGCTTACGTGAACTCATGCGTGAAGCTGTCACAATCGGTTTGGATGGAGATTCCTCAAAGAAAACGGCTATCACGCCGGATCGCTTTACAAAACTCTATCTCGATCGCGTAGACAATTTGCGCGACTGGTGTCTATCGCGGCAGCTCTGGTGGGGACATCGCATTCCGGTTTGGTCTCGGGGGGAGGAAATTTACGTAGGCACAGAAGCCCCTGAGGGCAACGGCTGGGAACAGGATCCTGATACGCTGGATACCTGGTTTAGTTCAGGCTCTTGGTGCTTTTCTACGCTCGGCTGGCCGGAGAAAACGGAAGACTTAAAAACCTTCCATCCGACGAGCTGGATGACCATGGGTTATGAAATTCTGTATCTGTGGCTCATGCGCATGATTCTTATGAGCGCGTATGCGCTTGAAGACATTCCATTTAAAGACGCATATATTCATGGCATTCTTCGCGATGAAAACGGAAGAAAGTTTTCAAAATCCGCCGGAACCGGCATTAATCCGATTGAAGTCATTAAAGAATATGGCTGTGATGCTTTGCGCATTAGTTTGCTCATCGGTATTACGCCGGGCAATGATTCGCGCTACTTTACCGAAAAGATTGAAAGCGGACGCAACTTTGTAAATAAACTTTGGAATATTTCTCGTTTCATTCTGATGCAAATGGAAGATCCGGAGCAAAAGAGCACAGGAGAGCGAACGCTCGCAGACGAATGGATCCTTTCGCGTTTGGCCGATGTATCCGCTTCCATGACCGCGAAACTTGAAGCCTACCAGTTTTCGCAAGCGGGCGAAGCTTTGCGCGATTTTACGTGGAATGATTTAGCTGATTGGTATCTCGAAATTGCAAAAGTAGAAAAAGGCAAAGCGGAAATTTTGCAGGAAATTCTACTCACCATTCTCAAACTCTGGCATCCCTTCATGCCATTTGTAACGGAATACATTTGGAAATTAGAAGGTTCTTCAGAAGAGAATCTGCTTATGGTTGCGCCTTGGCCGGAGCTTGTGAATGCATCCCATGGTGAATCGGCGTCATTTGAGACGCTGCGCGAAATCGTAACAACGATGCGTCGTTTGCGCGCAGAAAATCATATTGAACCGGCAAAAGCCGTCACGTTCGCCATCGATGCGGAGCTCGATGTTGAAGAACTCGTCGGCGACAATATCGCATGGATAAAACGCCTGACAAATGCCTCAGATGTGGAGCCGCTCGAAACCATTTCGGAAGATTGGGCGGTTACCGCACTTGGAAACACAAAAGTCGGATTAAATGTTGCCGGAGCGATTGACGTTGAAAAAGAAAAGGCGAAGCTACATTCCGAACTTCAGGAGCTTGCGGGATATATCGCTGTAACAGAAAAGAAATTACAAAACGCCGATTTCATAAATAAAGCGCCGGAGCAGGTTGTCGCAACCATGTCGGAAAAACTTGCGGAAGCGAAACAAAAAGAGGAGGCGCTTCAAAGCAGGTCGAACTTATTAACATAAAAGCTATGAAGAAATCCGGCGTGCTTATCGAAAAAACAGAAATCATCTTTACGCCGGAA
>PCSZ01000022.1 GCA_002786495.1 Candidatus Uhrbacteria bacterium CG22_combo_CG10-13_8_21_14_all_47_17
AAAGGCATCACCGAACACAAGATCATACGGCCCTCCGCCTTTTTCAAGATCTTGGCGCGCATCCAAATTAACGCTCTGGATTTTCGTCTCAGGATTGAGTCCCAGTTTTTCATAATTGATTTTCGTCACGCCCGGATCGACTTCCGCGACACGAACCGCGGCATTCGGATAATAAGCCTCCAAATATCTTGGCAATACATATCCGCCACCGCCAATGAAAAATGTTTTAAATGTATCTCCCGACGTATGTTTCATTACCAGCAAGCGGGCGTAGACTTGCTCATATCCATAGCCAAGATTTCCAGGATCATCCGGCAAGACATAGGAATGGACGAGGTGATCGAGGCGCAGAATCAAACGTGTTTCACCTGGAACGGTCGTCGAATCTTTTAGAATGCGGATACAATAATAGTTTGTTTCTTTCACGCAGCCGCTTGGAAGAAATAAGTCGCCGATGAGCACAAGCCCCGCTAAAAATCCTAGAGGGCTTTTCCAAAGTTTTGTGCTCTTCGCGACGATAATGCCAAGGAGCATTAATGAGACAGCTATAAGAAAAAGCGCCTGTTTGGTTCCAACGGCTTGAATCAATACAAAACCTCCTACAGCGGTTCCTGCGATGCTCCCCAGTGAATTCCAAAATGAAAGCGAACCAACCGTACGACCCGTGTGTGCGAGATCAACAAGTTCAAGTTTTACCGCTTGTGGCATAACAGCAGCCAAGAGCAGCGCGACTGGGAAAAAAGCACCGAAAGCATAAAAGAGGCTTCGCGTTGCAATATGCAAATTTGCCATTCCAAAAAATTGGTCTGACATAATTAAAAGATATGTTGAAAGAACCGCTGCTGCGCCTCCTGCTGCCAGCGTCGCTCCGAGTGTGAAGCGCCCGCTTTTTTTATCCGCTAACAGTCCGCCGAGATAATACCCAATAACAATTGCGAATAAAGTTGTCGCGATGATGTTTGTCCATGTGTAAATTGAAGTGCCGACATATGGTGCGAGTGCTCGCCCTGAAACGAGCTGCACGAGCATCAGACAAAAACCGGAAAAAAAAACGACAAAACGTAAAAAGGTTTTATTCATATCGTCGAATCTTTTTCTGTTTTCAGGAAGCATGCGATGCAGGCAAGAATAAAGACAATTCCTGCCATAAGATCGATCGCCGTTTTTACGTGAAGATATCCGATAAATAAAAATCCCGTTACATACGTTCCGGCAATGCTTCCCGTTGCGTTCCAAGCGCTTATCGTTCCATACATCGATCCGGATTCCTGAATCTGTTTCAATTCTCTTTTTACAAGCTGCGGTGTAAGCGAGCCGAGAAGCGCAGAAGAAGGGAAGAAAACAATATAGGCAAAGAGAAGCGCGAGTATTTGAACCGAGACGCCATTTCCTGAAAGTGCTTTTCCGGCGACCTCTGAAAAGATGGGAATAAGAAAAATAAAAATAGCAGAAAGAAAGAGCGATACCGCGAGACTTCGCGATGCGTTTTTTCTATCTGCGAGTTTTCCTCCCGTCCAAGCTCCAAGCGCGACTCCGGCCATGACGGCCATAATAACAGCCGTCCATGTATACAAAGAGCTCCCGAGATACGGCGCCATAATACGCGCCGCAAGGAGCTCAATTGCCATAATCACAAAACCCGCCACGAACGCAGCACCCTTGGCCTTCAAATGGCCGTTGGGATGGTTCGCACGGGTTTGCGTCATGCGTGTTACTTGGTTTCTTTATGAGCAGTGCCTTTTTTGCAATGTTTGCAGAACTTCTGCAGCTCCAAGCGCACCTTGATCTTCTTATTCTTTGTGGAATGGTAGTTCACCCTTTTACAGTCGGTGCATTCCAGTTTGATGAGATTATCTTGAGACATACAATATCATGATTAAGTCCATGCCGCGAAGCTCAATATGTTTGAACGGCGCGGTATGGAGCCGGCGGTCGGATTCGAACCGACGACCTGCTGTTTACAAAACAGCTGCTCTGACCAGCTGAGCTACGCCGGCACGCCTTAAGAGGTCGCTTTTGCCCGAACAGTATATGTGAAAAATGTCATATTCGTCAATGGCTGAAATCCCTTCGCATTTCCAGGCTCTTTCTGGACAATTTTCTCCAGGCATTCAATCATAAAGGCCTATGATATCTCTTCGAACGCGCCTTTGGCTTATTCTCAGCGTTTTTTTCGCTTTTGTCCTTGTGTTCGGCATCGGACTGTTTACAGGATATTCCGGCTGGCCGGCAAAAAAAGCCGTTCAACCAGCGGAAACGGTGCACGCACAAACCATTCTCACCGCGCTAAAGGACCAAGGTTTTCTAGTGACGCAATCCATCATTTCCACGCAGGAGGCAACCATTAAACGATCCACGGGAAGCGCTTTGAAAGATTTCTTTGTCGGGCAAACTATTCGAGCGCGCGGCACAATGGAAACCAATCTTGGCGTAGATCTGTCACAACTCTCCGAGGAAGACGTTCAAGTTAATGGCTCACATATCACGGTACTCATCCCCGCTACGAAGCTTTTCAATACGCGGCTTATCGGCGATATCGAAGTTGAAAATTCTCAAGGAATTATCAAACGCGTCTTCCAACCGGATGACGGCTACAATGCTGCTCTCGCTGAACTCACCTCTTTGGCGGAGGGCGTTGCAAAAGATGAATCCATCCTTACGAATGCACAGGAACGAAGCAAAGAAGAAATCCAAAGGCTTGTAAAACTTCTTTTGCCACCCGCAGCGGAAATTGAAATTAAAATAAAGCCCTAACCGTTTTCGAAATCATTGTCTCGCCAAGGTCGTTCCTTCCGGCTGCTCGTTTTGTGCAGGTGGGTGGTAAAACGTGCGCACCGGTGTGCCGATATCTGCCCAATGATAAATCCAATCTGCGTCTGATGTGCGAAGGTTTACGCAGCCATGGCTCATCGGGTGTCCGAAATTGTGATGCCAATATGTTCCATGAATATAAATGTATCCATAAATATTCATATTCCATTGCACATTCGGAAGATCGTAATTATCGGGATTGCCCGGCCCATAATTCCACGTATAGCGTTTCACGGGCGTTTTATTTTGAACTGTCGTCGTGACAACCGGAGTCGGATACTTGCTTATGCCCGTTGAAACAAGAAATGTGTTCACAAGACGGCCGTGCTCATACGCATAGAGACGCTGCTGTGAAATATTCACGTATACAGACTTTTCCTCATAGAGCGGACCTGAAACCACGGGCGCATTTGCCACAGTTGCGATCTCCATGCGCCCGTCGCCATCTGCATCGATTTGCGCTACCGAAAGACCGCCTCGATAATTCGGATCTTGTACAAGATATTTCCCGAGGACGGCTCCGGAACGATCCAAAAAACGAAGTTCCGCCGTTGAGCCACCATTTCCATGCGCGGCTATTTCATCAAAACCATCCGCGTTTAAATCGACGGCGGCAATAGAAACGCCTGAACGCCAATTTCGATCAAAAGCCAAGAATTCATTTTTAGGAACATAACCATTTCCTTGACGCTGAAAAATTTTCACAATCGGCTCTGACCAAGATTCAATAGCAATGGCAATCACGGGGCCTTCGGGCGTACGAAGAACGGCTGGCATGATTCCATCTCGCATGTCATTGGCAAAGGCAAAAAAATCTTTGTTCTGATTTTCAAATTGTCCATTAAATATTCTGACATGCGGCCCGCCACCGGGACCCGGTGTTGTAATAATTTCCGCTTTGCCATCCCCGTCGAGGTCCGCCGCGACAATATGTACGCCTCCTTGAAAGTTCTTTGCGTATGCAAGACTTCCATTTGGAATTTCAAATGTTCCGTCCCCATGGAATTTACGAATAAGCGGTTCCATGCCCGGGCCGGGAGCCGTGATAATTTCCGCTTTGCCATCCCCGTCGAGGTCCGCTACGGCAACGCGTACGCCTCCATGAAAACTTTGTGCATATGCCAAAAAGCTTTTAATCAGTTTTCCATTTGTGTCATAGACGCGCACAAGCGGAGAGACGCCTATACCGGAGCCAATAATAATTTCCGGCTTCCCATCGCCGTCAATGTCTCCCGAGGCAAGATTTCCGCCGGAAAGCCGAGAGGCGTCAAAGGTCTGAAATCGCTCTCTTTCTTGAAAATTCGATTGCCAAATAGAAACTTCTGCGACCCGCGCATGATCTGCGCGCAAGGGTGCATCCACGACCGCCGCAAAACCAGGCCTCGCATAGACGAGACATCCAAGTATCAAAACGGATACAACAAAAATCGGAGATTTCATGAAAACGTCTAAGACTGGCTGAATAGTAACATATTATATATCCGATTCAAAAAAACGACCCGAAGGCCGTTTTGTTAAAATTTCCCAAGATCTACTTTCTCCGTTATGCCGATATCATCGATAAACTCCGGCATATGGCTCACGAGTATGAGGACACCCTTATACTCTTTTAATGCTTTGGCAATAATAGGGAGGTGGCGAAAATTAATGTGATTCGTCGGCTCATCCATAATGAGCAAGCCGGGCTTTTCAAGCATGTATCTTGCGTAACAAAGTAACCCTTTCTGCCCTTCCGAGTACGTCCCGATTTTATTTTGCAATAATTTGGAAGAAAGATGCAGCCGACCCGCTGTGGCAAAAAGGTCTTCATCATCCGGAACACCCTGCGCCTCACGTAGCCACTCATGTCCGCTCATGCCAACATCCAAGCCGGAAAAATCTTGACGATAGTAGCTCACACGTACGTCCGAATGTAGCTCAACGCCCTCAGCAGTTCCTTCTGCTATGGATTGAAGAAGTGTTGTCTTTCCTATGCCATTTGGGCCTTCAATAAGAATTTTTTGCCCTTTCCATAAAACAAGTTCCGGATCGAATATATGTTTCTGTGGCTCTCCGTTTTTCATGAAAGAAAGCTGCTGGACTTTTGCAACGGGCTCGGGAAGAAGCTGTGCTTCGATGGTAAACTCACGAATCGCTTTATCTTCACGACGGACATCAACCATATCTTCTTCTGCGTCCCCAATTTCATCTCGAAGCTTGGAAGCGAGCTTACGCATCTTTCCTCCTTTATGCGCAAAGAAGTTTACTTTTTCTTTTTTATCAAGAATCGCTTTTTGCAAACGGGCGTTCTGCATCTGTTCGCGCTCAATACGAGATTTGATTTGTTCAAGCACATCAAAATAGTCGCCAACATATTGCTCAACTTTTTTCGTATACGCGTCAAGATACAAAACACCATCGGTGAACTGGTTTAAAAAGTTTGCATCATGCGAAATCACGATGAGTGTTTTTTCGTAGCCGATGAGGAAAGCTGTTAAATGCCAAATGCCATCCGTGTCGAGATTATTCGTCGGCTCATCAAGAAGAAGAATATCCGGTTTCTGAATCAAAGCGTATGCAAGCAAAAGCCTCGCCTGCTGACCGCCGGAAAATTCCCGAATTTTTTTGTCATAGTCCGTGAGAGGTAAATCCACCGCGTCGAGAACTTCTCGAATCTTCCCATCGAGATCAAAACGCTCTTCGGAAAATGCCTCAGCGAAAAACGCGCGGATACTGTGATCCAGTTTGTCCTTCGGCATTACCTGACGCGAAATGGCGATAGAAGAATTGTCTCGAATATGTACGCTCCCCTTGTTCGGTTTTTCTTCTCCGAG
Organism: Candidatus Uhrbacteria bacterium CG22_combo_CG10-13_8_21_14_all_47_17; assembly: GCA_002786495.1. Taxonomy (GTDB): domain Bacteria; phylum Patescibacteriota; class Patescibacteriia; order 2-12-FULL-60-25; family 2-12-FULL-60-25; genus 21-14-all-47-17. The sequence goes on from PCSZ01000022.1 coordinate 5,625, forward strand.
AATCAATTTGAAGATAGTGCTTTTTCCAGCTCCGTTTTGCCCCATGATGGTTATCTTAGCGTTTTCGCGTACCGAAAAATTCACGCTTTCAAGAAGCGGGCGATCTTCCGTATACCCGAAAGTGAGGTCTTCGAAGCGAAGAATGACGTTTCCTTGTTCCATATAGAGTGGCAAGTGTATCCGATTTTCCTTAAAAAAGCAAGCCTTTCATAAGAAAAAAGAGGCTTTATGAGGCCTCTTTTGTTTCCTTTTCCGTTTTTTCGCCGGGTGGATGCTCCATTTTTTCCAACTGAAGGGCGACGGAATTAATACAAAATCGCTTTCCACCATGTTCTTCCGGACCGTCATCAAAAATATGCCCGAGATGCGATCCGCATTTCGCGCAGCTTACTTCAATGCGATGCATGCCACGGCTATCATCTTCATGAAAGTTTACGCGATCACCGCCCAACGCGGCAAAGAAAGCAGGCCAGCCGCAGCCACTGTCATATTTTGTTGAAGAGGAAAATAACGGCGCCCCGCAGGCAGCGCAGGTGTACACGCCCGGTGCATGTTCATTCTCATACAGGCCGCTAAACGCAGGCTCCGTGCCTTTTTTACGCAAGACCTCGTATTGCTCGGGTGTTAAAAGTTTTCTCCACTCTTCTTCGCTCTTGTTGATTTTTCTTTCGTTCATATGCCAACAGAATACTTTTCTCACCGAAGGAAGACAATATAGGGTAATTTCTTCCAAAAGAAAAACGCCCCGATGTTTCGAGGCGTAGGAAAAGGAGGCTGTCGGATCTTCAGAGCGTCTCACGAATGATGTTGAGAGCCCGCTTCACCTGTTCATCCTTTGTTTGAAGAGCTTCGATGGAACGACATCCGTTCATCACCGTTGTATGATCGAGACCGCCGAGCAGCTTTGCGATGAACGGAAACGACAGTCCTTGTTCGCGCAAAAGATACATCGCGACATGGCGCGGACGAACGATGTGTCGAAAGCGACGACTCCCCTTGATATCCGCGATAGACAGATCATAGTGCCGCGCCGTGGCGCGAAGGATGCCCTTATAATCTTTCTCATCGGATGATTTGCGTGCTTCTTCAGCGATTTGCGATGTGGAGACATCGGGTGCGAAAGCTATCGTGAAGAAGACGCTTTCCGTAGGTGACTGTGTGCTTGTAAATTGCCAATTCATTTCGCTCTCCTGTTTGAGCTTGCGGAGGCTATCAACTCACGCTCTACGCGTCAAGAATAAACGAACTTCAGAGCCTATCTGGTAAGTCCGTTATAATACCGTCTATGTCCGTTTTTTTTAAACGACGAATATCTCGCGCCGCGTTTACCGTATAAGAAAAAACCCGAAGGCCGCGCTTATGTACACCTTTCACAAGGCGCTTCGTAACGAGCTTCGTTGGAAGATGAAGAGAATATAAATGCACGCGTTTTAGAAATCCATTGAATCGCCAAGCGCGTACTTTGATAAGCAACCCAAGTCGGATATTCGGATTGAGCGCATGTAGTCTTGAAAGCTCTCGACGAAAAAAAGAGGAAACAAGGATATCTTCTTCTCTCCAGCCGCCTTTACGAACAGCCATATCCAAAATGAAAGCGACCGGCTTGGCTGTTCCCTTGGCTTTTAATTCAATATTCACCTTCACCTTCCCCCGAAGAAATTCAAGTGTCTCTTTCAGAGTAGGAATCTGTTCTTCCAGCCCCGCGTTTAAAGATTTGAGCCGCTTTAATTTTATCTGTGCCACCTTTCCCGTGCCGTCCGTGGTCCGATCTACAGTTTCATCATGAAGAACAACAACTTCTCCGGATTTACAAAGACGCACGTCCATCTCGACCATATCGCAGCCGAGTTCGATAGCGCGGGCAAAAGAGCGGAGCGTGTTTTCGGGCTCATAGCCAGCGGCTCCGCGATGACCTATTTTCAACATCGTCCGCATCATACTCCTTCGCAAGCAGATACAAAAACACCCTCCGAAAAGAGGGTGTTTTTGATGGTGGGCCGGGCAAGATTCGAACTTGCGAAGGCAAATGCCAGCAGATTTACAGTCTGCCCCGGTTGACCGCTTCGGTACCGACCCGTGGAGCCGTTGACCGGGTTTGAACCGGTGACCTCATCCTTACCATGGATGCGCTCTA
>PCSZ01000001.1 GCA_002786495.1 Candidatus Uhrbacteria bacterium CG22_combo_CG10-13_8_21_14_all_47_17
AGTTCAAAGAACAGAATCCTACGCAAAGCCGTAATCTGACGCCAGAGGAACAGACGCAAAAGGTAAAGAAGAATGCGGAAGAACAAACAAAGGCAGAAGATTTGCTGAAACAGGCTCAAGCGGACGGAGCGGATTTCGCTGCTTTAGCAAAAGCGAATACAGATAATGCTGCATTGAAAGACGCATCGGGAGATACGGGTTTTATTAAAGGAGACGCTCAGTATAAAGATTTGCTCGACATGCTGAGCGCCGTCCCAGCGGGAACGGTTTTTGATCAAGTTATTGAAGAGCCGTCTTATTACACGGTTGCAAAAGTGGAAGAAGTAAAAGACGTGGGGGAGCAAGTGCATGCGCAACATCTTCTTGTTTCGTATCAAGGCGCTTCGCAGAGCACATCCAGCCGTACAAAGGATGAAGCGAAGGCTTTGATTGAAGATTATAAAAAACAAGTTACGCCGAAAAACTTTGATCAGTTTGTTCGTGACCATTCAGATGAGCCTGGTGCAAAAACCGGCGGTGGCGATCTGGGCTTCTTTTCCAAGGGCGACATGGTTCCAGCATTTGAAGATGTTGTCTTTCCACAGGAAACGGGAACTATTTCTGACGTTGTTGAAACTCCATTCGGTTATCATTTGATTTATAAGATTGGGACGCGACCCGACAAAGATCTTCGTCTCCGTCTTATCCAGGTGAAGAAAACAGTGGATGCAGACATCGTTCCTCCTCAGGATCCTTGGAAATCGACTGATTTAACAGGAAAACAGCTTAGTTCCGCGCGTGTTGAATTTGATCAAAATAGCGGTGCAACTCAGGTTTCACTTCAATTCGACAAAGAAGGCTCCGACCTTTTTGCTGAGCTCACCAAGAAAAACCTAAACAAGCCTATCGCAATCTTTCTCGATGGCCAGATCATTTCTCAGCCAGTCGTGCAATCAGAGATTTTGGGCGGACGTGCCGTTATCACGGGAAACTTTAGTATTGATGAAGCAAAAACATTAGCACGCCGACTTCAAGCGGGTGCGCTTCCGATTCCGATTGACTTGATTGCGCAGCAAACCGTAGGTCCAACGCTTGGCGCCGACTCATTGCATCGTTCGCTTGTCGCGGGGCTTATTGGCTTTATTCTCGTTGCGATCTACATGTTGATTCTGTATCGCTTGCCGGGACTGGCCGCTATCTTAGCTCTTTGGCTTTATGCCGCCCTCTCAGCTGCATTCTTCAAGCTGATTCCGGTTACGCTTACGCTTTCCGGTGTTGCAGGTTTTATCCTCTCCATTGGTATTGCTGTCGATGCAAACGTGCTCGTCTTTGAGCGACTAAAAGAAGAACTTCGTGAAGGAAAAACGCTGACAAACGGTCTTGAAGACGCGTTCCGTCGAGCTTGGCCATCTATTCGTGACGGCCACGTTACCATTCTGATTTCTTCCGCTGTTCTCTTCTGGTTCTCGTCGTCCTTAATTAAGGGATTCGCTCTTACGCTTGGGCTTGGAACGATCCTGTCTCTCTTTACCGCCATTATTTCCACACGTTCGCTTTTGCGTTGGTTTGCGCGAACAAGATCGGCAAAAATCGGGTGGTTGTATTTGAAGCCAAAATCATCCAAAACTGAATAAGATCTGAACTATATGAAACTCCAAGTCGTAAAACTTCGTCCGCTCTGGTATCTCATCTCCGGCGCGCTCCTCGCGTTCTCGTTTATCTTTCTTGCCTCATGGAACTTGAAGCAGGGGATTGAATTTACCGGAGGAACGCTTATGGCGGTTCACTTTGAAGGGGAGCGCCCTTCCGTTGCCGACACGCAGAGCGTCCTCGGATCCATTAATGAAGACATTGGCAAGGCGGTTATCCAGCCGGCCGGAGATGCAGACATGCAGCTTCGCCTCCAGCCTATTTCGGAAGATGCACATCAAAATATTCTTGCCGCTTTGAACGAAAAATACGGAAATGTAACGGAATTACGTTATGACGGAATTGGTCCGGTTATTGGAAAAGAACTGCGCAGCAAATCCATTCGAGGACTCGTGATTGTTCTTTTGGCTATTCTTCTCTACGTGGCCTACGCTTTCCGAAAAGTGTCCGCTCCTGTGCGCTCATGGAAATATGGACTGGTCACTATTATCGCCGCGTTTCATGATGTCATCGTGCCGGTGGGCGTCTTCGCCTATCTTGGACACGCTTACGGAACAGAAATCGGTACGCCGTTCATCGCAGCTATTTTGACCATTCTCGGATATTCAATTACGGATACGATTGTTGTGATGGATAGAATCCGCGAAAACCTTCTTCGAACCTCTGCGACATTCTCGGAAATTGTTGAAGCATCCGTTCATCAAACCTTCTTGCGATCATTCAATACCTCGATGACGACTTTGCTCGTGCTTATCGCTATCTTCTTGTATGGAGGAACGACATTGAGAGAATTTACGCTTACCTTGATTATCGGAATCTCTGTTGGAACCTATTCGTCTATTTTCATCGCTTCACCTCTCCTCGTGTCGCTTGAGAAGCTTTCCAAAAGACGAAAGAAGTAGCTTGGCACTTTCAGCCTGTGGTATACTGTAACGAGCATGCTTCAGAGCTTGTATTCATTCTCTATATTTCAGTTTGATCTGAATGCGTTTTTAAACGCAGCCGGCAGTGATCCGTTCACGGCCATGGTGATTTTGTTTGTCAACGGAGGATGGATTATTCTGGTTGTTTTTCTGTTCTGGATGCTTCGTACCCTTTGGCTTGACCTCGTTCAATCAAAAGCGGCTGCAAAAAAAGAATGGGTGATGCTTGAGATCGATATTCCGCGCACATCTGAGCAAACGGTGAGAGCGGTAGAAAACATTTTTTCAAACTTAGCCGGTGCGCACTCTTCTGTCGGTTGGACCGACACGTGGATCCATGGGGAGTCGCAGGCCTCTATTAGTATTGAGATAGCTTCTATTGAAGGGCGCGTAAGCTTTTTTGTGCACAGTTTATCGAGCTTACGCGATCTGATTGAAGCATCTATTTACGCACAGTATCCTGATGCGGAAATTCGAGAAGCGGAAGATTATACGAAAAACGTGCCCATCAATTATCCGGACGAAGAATGGGATCTCTGGGGAACGGAGATGACGAACGTTCAGCCCGATCCATACCCGCTTCGCACGTATCCTGAGTTTGAGGACAAGGTTTCCGGCGAACTTAAAGATCCGATTGCTGTTCTATTAGAAAACTTCTCCCGTCTCGGAAAAGGGGAGCAGGCTTGGTATCAAATCGTGATGCTTCCAACAGACCAAAAAGATTTTCGAAAACGTGCGGAAAAAGTTATCAATAAGTTAAAAGGAACCGAAGTGAAGCCAAAACCATCGGTTTTAACTCAAGTAATCGAACTGCCAATACAAGCGGCACAAGATGTTATGTCGGTTGCGCTGGGAAGCTCCGGTTCCGCCCCTAAAAAAGAAGAGAAAAAAAACGATCCTCCACGCATGATGATGCTTTCTCCTGGAGAAAGGTATGTTCTTGAAGCAGTTGAAAGAAAGGAATCGAAAATTGGTTTTATGTGCAAAATCCGTTTTTTGTATATTGCAAAAAAAACGGTCATGAAAAAATCGAAGGCGGTTCAGCCTTTTATTGGCGCGATCAAGCAAATGAATACGTTTAATATGCAGGCGCTTAAGCCTGACCTAAAACGTACGGGTATGAGTAGTAACCTTTGGTGGTTTAAAGCTCGACGCAATAATACGAGAAAAAGTAAGCTTATTCGCGCCTATCGCGGACGCTCTTCTTGGGTTGGCCTTTCTCCATTCCAGCTTTCAGGCGAAGAACTTGCTACACTATGGCATTTCCCTATTCTTTTGCAGGTTCGCGCTCCTCAATTGCGCCGCGTGGAAGCAAAAAAAGCGGAGCCGCCCGCAAATATTCCGTTCGCCTAGCATACGCGCTATACTGTTTTTAGAGCGGATCTGCCCCGTAGGCGTTTCCGTTTCGTACCTTAAGACGGGCCTGACTCATGTCGAGGAACGTCCCTTCTATGCCAACTGAATACAATCACGATCATTTGAACGAGATAACGCTGTTTGGGGAAACCAACTATCGAAACGAACGGCGTCGTTTTGGTATCAAAACGGATGATCGACGGCGTCACATGTACGTTATTGGAAAGACGGGCATGGGAAAGACGACGCTCATGGAGAATTTGATTGTTCAAGACATTCAAAATGGGCATGGCTGTTGTTATATTGATCCGCACGGCGATACGGCAGAAACGCTGCTTGATTTCATCCCATCAAATCGCATAAACGACGTCGTATATTTTAATCCTTCCGACATTGAATATCCCGTTGGATTTAATATTTTAGAAACCGAATCGGATGAGCAAAAGCCCTTGATTGCTTCCGGGTTGATGGGCGTCTTTAAAAAGATCTGGCCGGATGTCTGGAGCGCGCGCATGGAATATATTCTCATGAACTGCGTGCTGGCTTTGCTCGACTATCCGGGGGCGACGCTTCTTGGAATCAACCGCATTCTTGTTGATAAAGAATATCGAACGCGTGTCGTCCAAAAAATTCGTGATCCAATTGTAAAAACCTTTTGGATCGCCGAGTTTGCAGGCTGGTCAGAAAAATATGCGACGGAAGCCATTGCTCCTGTGCAGAACAAAGTTGGGCAGTTTTTAAGCTCCTCCGTGATTCGCAATATGGTTGCGCAAGTAAAATCTTCCGTGAACCTTCGGCGCGTTATGGATGATGGAAAGATTCTTGTTGTAAACCTTTCTAAGGGGCGTATCGGTGAAGATAATATGCGCCTGCTCGGTGGCATGTTGATTACAAAACTTCAATTAGCAGCGCAAGAACGACAAAATGTCGCGGAAGACGAGCGCCGAGATTTTTATCTATACGTGGACGAATTTCAAAACTTTGCAAACGAATCATTCGCGAGCATTCTTTCCGAGGCGCGTAAGTTCCGTTTAAATCTCATTGTCGCGCATCAATATATCGAGCAGCTCGATGAGCAAGTTGCGGCAGCTATTTTTGGAAACGCCGGAACCATTATCACAATGCGTGTTGGAGCAACCGATGCGGAAAAGCTTGAACCTGAATTTGCTCCAACATTTGTACTTGAGGACTTGCTCAATATTTCAAAGTACAACATGTATTTGAAGCTTATGGTGGACGGAGTTGCAACGCCGCCATTTAGTGCCTTATCGCTTCCGCCAATTGCAAAACACATGGATTCTCGCGATAAAGTTATCGCTATTTCTCGCGAGCGTTACGCTGAACCGCGTGCTCTTATCGAGGAAAAAGTGTTGCGTTGGAGCGGTATGGAAACAGCGCCCGCCGGTTCACACGCATCTCTGTCCACGGCTACTGCGGAAGCGAGCCCGATGTCTGTAAACCTTCCGGAAGTAAAAGTTCCGGAAATATCTCTTAATGAAACAGCGAAGGAACTGACGAACATTATTCAATATCCTGCTATTAAACCGGCAAAAGAGCTGAAGAATGGAGCGCTGGAAGAAGCGCAAGATGAGGGAGAATTTCTTCGCATCCTGCCGGAGCGTCTCGAAGCCATCCAAAAAAGCGTAAGCTCGAAAAAAAGTAATAAGCCAAAATTTCCGCATACCTGTTCGCGCTGCGGAAAAGTTTGGGATTTACCGGTTCAGCTTGATCCTTCGCGACCCATGTATTGCCCTGAATGCCGCCCAATTGTTTTGGAAGAGCGCAAAAATCGAAGCAATGATTTACGAAAGTTCAAAAAAAGTCCGCCTCCACCGGAAATAAGCGATCGTGTAAAAGTGCAATCGCCCGTGCGTGCCAAGGGTAATATGCCTGAGCAGAAAGAAAATAACCGCCCAAGGCTCATACAAAGCAATTTGCCTCCTGGGAAGATTTCCATCGTGAAAGCAAGCGAGTCTAGAGACGATGATGAGGACTTGTTAACGGCAATATTACGGGCGAAAGAAAAGCCGGTTGAGCTGCGCAAAAAAACACTGGAAAAGCGCGCAGGCGATGGAAAGCGCGCAGACGGACCAAAGCCCGTAGAGGAAAAGGTGAAGCTCGATCAAGCAACCGAAACGGAAGCTCCGAAGCGCAAGCGTCGACGAAAACGGAAACCAACGACCGGCGCAAGCGCACAGGAAAAAACAGGGAATGCAAAAGCGAATTCACCGGCTCCGCAAAACGATTCAGTAAAAAAACTTGCACCCGGTGAACGTATTACGTTTGATGAATAATCTATGACAGAACGCATCATTTTCCAAACTGAAGATCGCGTTATTATTGTGGGCGATTATTCAGCTCCCGCAAAACCCAAGGCTGCCGCTTTGCTTTTACATATGATGCCTGCTGATCGAAAAAGCTGGGCGAGTTTGAGCGCGGAGCTTGAAGCTCATGATATCGCTTCCTTAGCCATCGACTTGCGCGGTCATGGAGAGAGCGTTCAAAAAGAGGAGCTGACGCTGGATTATCAGCAATTTAATGATGAGCAGCATGGTCAGTCGAAGCTTGATGTTCAAGCCGCGCTTTTTTATTTGCGGAAGAGGGGCTTTGCCTTAAATCAAGTAGCTGTCATTGGCGCCTCCATCGGCGCGAACTTAGCGATTCAAACTGCTGCAGAGCACCCGGAAATACCCGCGGTCGTTTTGCTTTCTCCTGGCGAAGATTATCGCGGTATCGCAACCTATCCACTCGCTTCCCAGCTTCGCGCAGAACAGGCGCTCTTAGCTATGGCCTCGCAAGGGGATGATCAAGAAAGTTATGATGCTGCAAAACACATTGAACAAGTTGCAGCTTGCAAAACCAAGCAACTTCTTACCTATACAAGCGCCGGACATGGAACAAATCTCTTTCTTCAGGATCAAAAACTCCCGGAGATTATCGCTTCATGGGTAGAGGAACGCTTCGTATCAGCCTGATAAAATACATATGTCTATTCGCGCCTACACAAAAATCTTCATGCTCGTTTTCGCGCTTCTTGTAAGCCCGAGTTTTGTGCACGCACAGACCTTTGTTCCTGAAAACAATGAATTCGTTTCAGCGGTTATCATGCAGCCGGATACACACAAAATTCTTTGGTCGTTTAAACCCGATACACCGCACCCGGCTGCGAGCTTAAGTAAATTAGCTACAGCATTGGCGTTTTTAGATTCCAACCCAAGCTGGGATAAGTTGGTAAAGCTTTCAAGCGTTGACGAAGTTGGTGGCGGGCGTTTACGCGTTGCGGATGGCGCAATGGTTTCTTTAAGAGACTTATTTTATAGCGCGCTAACTTCAAGCGCGAATAATGCTGCCATGGCGCTCGGAAGACTTGGGAGCTCGAGTATGGCTGCTTTCGTCGCGCAGATGAATGCTGAGGCGAAACGCGTGGGTGCGACACATTCTGTTTTTTACGAACCGGCGGGAATGAATCCAAAAAACACCGTGACCGCCTATGACGTCGCGCGTCTTGCGGAAGCCGTTTTTAAAAATCAGATTGCGCATTCTGCTTCTACCATTAGTCAGTATGCATTCACGGTACGGAATACGGGGGAATATCATGTGATTCAAAACACGAACAAGCCATTTTTGCAGGATCCGGATGTCTGGCTTCTTGGAGGAAAGACAGGCTTTTTATACGAGTCAAAATACAATCTTGTTGCAGAACTTGAACCGCTGGTGCAGGGCAAGCCGGATCCGAGCCGCAAAGTAATCGTCGTTGTGCTTGGGTCGGATACCTATGACAAATCGTTTAATTCT
>PCSZ01000067.1 GCA_002786495.1 Candidatus Uhrbacteria bacterium CG22_combo_CG10-13_8_21_14_all_47_17
TCTATCATCATCTTTCAACATCTATTCTCGCAGTTATTAGAAAACAGAAAATCCCTTGCGTCCAAACACTGCATGATTACAAGCTGGCCTGTCCAAACTATCGCATGTTCACCGAAGGCTCGCCTTGTGAGCGTTGTCGCGACGGAAATTATCTTCAAGCGGTAAAGCATCATTGTTTATCCGCCTCATTGATTCCGAACTTATTGGCCGCGCTGGAAATGGGAATGACGAAATCGCGTCAAAGCTATGAACGCACGGTGCAGATATTTCTTTGCCCATCCAATTTCATGAAAGAAAAAATGGAGGACTGGGGCGAGCCGGCGAATAAAATGCGCTATGCACCCAACCCAACAGAGCTTCCCGAGAAAACGGCTGAAATGGGAGGCGGCTATTTGATTTACGCCGGGCGCTTGTCGCAGGAAAAAGGTCTCAAAAGTTTTATAGAAGCTGCGGCAAAGATTCCTGAACTGCCGATTAAAATAGCAGGCCACGGTCCTGAGGATGAATATCTTCGCGGCTTCGTTGAATCCGTCGGCGCGTCGCATATAGAGTTTCTCGGTTTTGTCGCGCCGGATGATTTACTCCAGTTACGGCATCGCGCAGAAGCACTCATCCTTCCCACGCTTAGCTATGAGAATGCTTCGGGCTCTGTGCTGGAAGCAATGGCTTCCGGGCTTCCGTGCATCGTTACGCGTATCGGTGGTAATCCCGAACTGGTTGAAGACGGCGTGAATGGCTTTCTCGTGCAGCCGGGAGATTCTGAAGATTGGTTGCGCGCACTTCGACGCTTTCAAGCCCTCCCGGAAGAGGCAAGAAAAGAAATGGGAAAGAAAGGCCGTGCAAAAATTGAAGGAAAGCGCACTTGGAATGAGCATGTCGAAAAAGTGCTGAGTTGCTACCGGGAAGCCGGAGTAAAGGATTGACAAAGCCCCAAAAAAAGGCTATGGTTTTTTGTCGCTCTTTTTTACTAGGAGGAAACAGATGTCTAAGGCGCTCAGAATTCTTGAAGTGGGTTGTGGAAATTATCCATGGGTTTGCTACGCCAGCGTACTTGTTACGCGCAATGCCGGTTTCAAGTTTCACCAAGATGTGTTGATGAGCACCGAACATTGCCTCGCTATTGATCGTTTTGACGAAGGCAGCCTTGAAGTGGCGCTCCGGGATATCGAGGCGGTCAAGGCCGGATTCAGAGGCGCGCAGTATCTCTACACGGGTGCGCTCGTGCTGGAGGAGATGGATCTTCAGGGCATGAGCGATGAGCAGAAGTTCGATGTCGTGATCTTGAGAAACGTTTTGAGCTCGCCGGAGGCGCCTGACGTTGAAGATGCTGAAGTCTACTCGGAAGACTTGGTTCTTAGTCTCGAAGAGAAGCTAGAGGTGGTTTTGAAAGCAGCTTCTCTTGTGAGAGAGGAGGGTAGGCTTCTTGCCGAAAATTCCATGACGTCCGACTATGCGAAGGCCGCCATGCAGGCTCTACGAGAGCCGTGCAGGGTTCCGGGCTTTTGTCTGGAAGAGGAATTCGGAAGCGAGACGGAATACTATCACTTTAGCGAATACTGTATTCATGGACTGGTTCTTCGTCGAACGAGTCGGTGCGTAGCTATGCAACGTTCTCCTCTGACAGACGCGCAGCGTTTGTTCTTGAAAACTTGGTACAGATAACAGGCAGTCCTCCTCTGAGTGGAAAGGCTGGCCGCATTTCCTTGGAAAGACAAAGAAATGAAAACCAGTTCGTATCTTCTGACCACATCCAGCTCCAAGCTGGATGGGGTCATTTTTGTATTTTGAGCTTCCTTTCCATCCTGCTACGATTGACAGAGCGGGAAATTTCCGCTATGCTACGCTGAATTTATGAAACGGATGATCGCGATACTTGCGGTACTCGCCGTGATTGGAACGGGGCTGTATCCAGCCGCTGTTTTTGCGACGCAAGACGGATCTCCGAAAATCCTCAATTTATATCTTGGCTATCAAATAACAGACAAAGCGGCGCAAGAACTTTCGAAATGGGACATTGTTGTTTTAGACATGGATCAGCAATTTCAATTCCCAGAACAAATTCGCAAAATTCGCTCTTTGAATCCGCAAATAAAAATTCTCGCTTATGTAAGCGCGGGTGAAATTGCGGATGCACGTTTCCGTGGCGACCCGCGTTCGCCGGGACGAAAGCTAGCAAACAGTATTCCGGGTGTCTGGTTTCTGAAACGTCCGGATGGATCACACGCGACCTGGTGGCCGGGCGCCTATGCCATGAATGCGACCAATCTTGGCCCAACGTATAAGGGGAAACGTTGGAATACATTTTTAGGTCCTTTTATCCGCGACGAGATGATGTCGACCGGACTTTGGGACGGCGTCTTTCTTGATGCAGCCTATGAACAAGTAACGGGATTTTTTGGACCGAATCTTGATCCGGATTTAAATGGAGTAGCGAACCCGTCTAAACAAAATGATGAAGCATATCATGAAGGAATGACGATTCTTATAAATAATGTAAGAAGCGCAATCGGGAATGATAAACTTATTTTGAATAATTCGAGCGCTGCATATGCGTCGGTGACGAATGGCACTCTTTTTGAAAACTTTCCTCGCTATGGCTGGGCAAGCCCATTTAGCGAATTGCGAACCGCTTTGTCGAAAAATAGAAATCCAAAGATTTCCACCATCAATACAAATACAAACAACAAAGAACAGCCAACCGATTATCGTTTGATGCGACTTGGACTCACAAGCTCGCTTCTCGCAGATGCGTTTTTTTCCTTTGATGCGGGCGACGCGGGCCATCAGCGAACGTGGTGGTATGACGAGTACGCCGCCATTATTGGAGAGCCGCGTCTTGGAGCAAAAGTTGTTTCGGGCTCGGTAAGTAAAACAACGCCGGCGGTTTGGTGGCGTGAATATACGCAGGGACTTGCCATTGCGAATCCAACAAACAAAGCTGTGCAACTAGATCTTCCGGGTGAATTTGAAAAAGTATCGGGGCAACAAGATCGAGCGACGAATGATGGTTCGATCGTAAAGAGCGTAACGGTTCCCGCTCAAGACGGCATCGTCCTTTTGCGTCGCGGTGAAGCACTTGATATCTACGGAAGCGGGTATACGAACGGCGCCTTCATGCAAGTCTATAATCAAAAAGGAGAGCGTCTTCGGAATGCGTTTTTTGCTTCGCGCTCAGACATCCCCGGGGGAGCTACCGTGCTCGAAGCGGATATTGATATTGATGGACAGCCCGACACGGCCTTTGCGAAAGATGGATTGCTCACCGTTCGATTTGGAAACGGTATTACGCGTACTGTTCGTCCCTATGGAAAAAATTATAAAGGAGGCATTGCGCTCGCCGTCGGTCAGACAGATGGAACGCTCGCTCAAGAATTAATTCTTACGCCAACCGGCCCTAATGTTGCATCAACGGTTCTTATTCTGAATACGCAACTGCATATCGTTACAAAGTGGCTTGCCTATCTGCCAAATTTTCGAGGAGGCTCTTCCGTAGCTATTGGTGATATCGACGAGGACGATAAACGGGAAATCTTTACTGCGCCTGGTCTTGGAGGCGGTCCACATATTCGTTCATTCAAAACGGACGGTGCTATTTGGTCCGGAGGATTTTTTGCATTCGGATCAGACCAAAGAGGCGGAGCGAATATTGCCGTTGGCGATGTGGATGGAGATGGGTATGACGATGTCGTCGTTGGGTCGGGTCCGGGGACTGACCCCGTGCTGCGGGTGTATGATGGAAAGAGGAACCTTAAATATGAATTTACTCCTGTCGGTGTGACGCGCGAGACAGGTGTAAAACCCGTTGTTGTGGACATGAATGCGGATGGACAGGCGGAAATTCTGATCTCAAGCCTTCCTTTTTAGTGCCTATGAAAAAACGTCGCTCAGAAAAACCAATTCAAGGCGTAGCAGCGCAGGGTATTGTGACGGCGTTTGGCTTGAGCCGTGCCGCAACCTCGCATCTTCGCAAAGGCTATCAAGAAAAGTATCATGGAAAATATCGATATGCGCGTTTTGTATTTGCATTCGACATCAGCCTTTTTGCGATAGCGCTCTTTCTCGTCGGGACAAATATCTATCTCGCAACACTTCGCCCTAGTATCGCCACCGATTTGCAGCTCGTACTCGAAGCGCCGCCTCTTCAAACGGCACAGCCCTTGGCATTGCAGGCAAAGCTAACAAATAGCGGAGAAACCGCAAGAAGCGGTTTGCATTTTCGCTGGAATCTTCCGCCCGGAACAGAAGTCTTGTCCGCTGAGCCCGCGATGGATGCAAATAATGAGGCTTTTATCGGCGCCCTTGCTCCCGGAGAGGATTTTTATGCAAATGTCGTTGTGGAAATTTATACCGATCAGCCAAGTCTCAGACTAGGTTTTCATGTCAGCGATAATACGGAAACGGCTGCGGGAGAACTTATCCGTCCGATTGTGGGAAGCGGGCTATCTGTGAAGCCTTTAATCGACGTGAAGCGCATATTGCCTGGAGCGCTCATTCCGTATGAAGTGAAAAATGAGACTTCTCAAGCGATGCAGAGTATAAACCTCCGCGTGATTGGTCGGGCGCAGATAGATGGAAAACAAGAAGAAACGATCGACACGCTGAATTCCTTGGAGCGTCGCATCGTCTTTCTCGATCCGCAATCATCCAGAGATACAAAAATAGCCGTTTCCATAAATGGCCATGTTTTATTTGAACGGGGAGATGTTTTAGAAGTTCTTCCTGACAGTCCCTTGCGTGTGCAAGCCAGTCCTTCCACGGGCAAGTTTGCGCATGTTTCTATTTCTCAAGCCGATGCGCCGTTGCGATTGTTTATTTATCATCCGCAACTCTCTTCCGGCGGGGAGCCATATGCGTTTGTGAGCGTAAAAGCGGGCGACTCTTCTCTCGACATTCCACTTCAAGACGCGGAACATTCCGTTTCTGGAAACTGGTTTGTGATTCCCGTCATTCAAACCGATGTAGGAGAAGTTCTTGGAAAAGCAGCAACGAATGTGATTACAACAAGCTTCCAATTGAAAGCGGAGGCGCGCTATTACGCGGACACGGGAGACCAAATTGGTATTGGAGCGCTTCCTCCGCAAGTTGGAAAAGAAACAACGTATTGGGTGAGTCTCGCGCTTGAGCCAACGACCGCAGATTTACAGGATCTCGAAATTCGAGCGACATTAGGCCCCAGCGTACATCTGACGGGAAGAAGCGCCTTGCCCTATGGTGGGGGGATTGTTGAATCAGGCGACGGCTTAGCATGGGTATTGCCCAATGCGCCCGCAGATAAAAGCGGTTTACGTGCTTTGATTGAAGTGGCCTTAACTCCAACGCAGAATATGGTTGGTCAGGTGCCCACGCTTCTCCAGCAGATCACGGCAAAGGCAACAGAAATTCGCTCACATGTTTTACTGACAGACTCAAAGGCGCTTATTGATACAAATCTATTGGGCGATCCGCGCGCAGCCGGAAGAGGAGTGGTTACAAAATAAGCATGGCATCGCCAAAAGAATAAAAACGATAATCCTGTTTCATGGCATGCGCATAAGCGGTTAGAATTTGCTCGCGCGAAGCAAAGGCGGAAATCATCACAAGCAAAGTCGATTCTGGGAGATGAAAATTTGTGATCAAACCGTCGGCGATATGAAATTGATATCCGGGCGTAATAAAAAGTTCGGTAAAACCTGACCAGCCCTTTGAGGGCATATCGCATGCCGCCCAGCTTTCGAGAGCGCGCATGGTTGTTGTTCCTACAACGATCACTCTTCCACCCGCCTCTTTCGTTTTTCGAATCAGCTGTACGGTTTCTTCAGAAACGCGCCCCCATTCTTCATGCATGTGATGCTCTTCAAGCCGAGCGCTTTTCATGGGGCGAAAGGTTCCGATTCCAACATGCAGCGTCACAAAAGCCGTGGAAATACCTTTGTCTGCGAGTGTTTCCAATAAAGGTTTTGTAAAATGAAATCCAGCCGTTGGCGCGGCTACAGAACCACGTTCTTTTGCATACACGGTTTGATAACTTCCGGTATTTTCTTTGCTTGGTTCGACATAAGGGGGAACGGGAACTTCGCCATACTGATCCGTAAGAGCAAAAACGGCATCAGTGGAGCGTTGCATATCAATGAGGGCTGTGCCGTCCTCATTTTTTTTAACGACATACGCGAGAGAATCATTCGGAAACTGAAGCGCTTCTCCGACTTGAATCTTTTTTGCGGGGCGAAGCAGCGCGAGCCACATATTTTCTTGTTCCGGACGAAGAAGAAAGAGTTCGAGAGGGGTGGCTACGGGAGAAGCAGGGGAGACTGCCCTCCGTACGGTTAATCTTGATTTAAAAACTTTACTATCATTAAAAATAAGAAGGTCGTTTTTACGCAGAAGACTTGGAAGATCGAAAACGTGGCGATCTTTCATCTCCCCCGTAGCTCTATCAAGGACAAGAAGCTTCGCCGCGTCGCGTGGCGAGACAGAGTGCTGAGCGATGCGGTCAGAGGGGAGCCGATAGTCGAAGAGAGACGTGTCCATGTGGGCATGGTAGCAAAGAAAAAACATTCGTCTAGCTATTGGCTTCCTCGCTTTAAAATCATACCATTCATACGTTTCATACTATGTCTGTACAGAAAAAAAGCACAAAGAAAAAGGACGGAGCAGCTCCTTGCGAAATCGCGATGGGGGCGAGTGTTATTGGCGAGCGCGGGCAAATCGTGATCCCAAAACAGATCCGCTCAAAAATGCAGCTTAAGCCCGGATCACGCCTCATGATCATGGAACATGAAAGTGGAGCGATCGTTCTTTTACCCGTTGATCACATGAAAATGATGATCAAAACCATTTCTAAAAAACTTGATCGCATGTAATAATTGTCGAAATAGAGAATATGCCTGAACAAGAAGCCATGTCATCAAAGAATGATATTTCAATGCCAAAAGCAAAACGAAAACGCTTTAAATTTTTAAGAAGTAAATGGTTCTGGATCGCAGCCGTCCTTATCCTCGGAGGGGGAATCTGGTACGCCTCGGCGAACAATGCGAATAAGGGCCCTTTTTATGAAACACAAAAAGTAGAAAAGGGTGAAGTGATCCAAACGGTCGAGGTAACGGGAGAAATCGTGCCGGAAGCTCGGCTTAATCTGGGTTTTAAAAGTGGCGGACCTCTCGAAAAGCTTGATGTACGAGTAGGACAGCAAGTGAAAGCGGGGACTGTCCTAGCAGAACTTGAATCGAGGGATTTACGATTCGCTTCCGAGCGTGCGCGCGCCTCGCTTGCTATTGCGCAGGCTAATTTAAATGCGAAACTTGCGGGTGTAACGGACCAATCTATCCAAGTTGCAAAGGCAGCCGTCGCGCAAGCGGAAGCATCACATGAAAAGGCGGTCGTGGATCTCGAGGTCACGAAACAAACGGTAGAAGATGATTACCAAAAAGCCCTTCTGACATTTCAGCTCGCGGAGAGCAATGTAGCGAACTCGGGTGCAACAGCAGATCAGAGTGTTGTGACAAGTTTTGAAAATTTGCGCGTAACGCTTCAAGCGGCACTTGCTCCCATGCGTAATGGCTTGGTGGATGGGGACGCAATCATCGGTATTGATAACTCGTCTGCAAATGATAATTACGAAAATGTTCTCGGTATTTTTGATAAGCCCTCGCTTGCGGAAGCAAAAAATCTCTATCCGGCGACAAAAGCAGAGGTGAACGAAGCGGATGCATTGGTTCGAGCACTTTCAAGCAGTTCAAGCCACGACGATGTATTGGCAGCGGCTCTCAAATCGCGAACAGCTCTTGAAGATGTTCAGCTCTATCTCACCTACGTGCAAAAAACATTGGCGGGAACGCTTACGAATCCTAATCTTACGCAGACGCAGCTTGATACGCTTCAAGCGGGAATTAGCGCGAATCTTACTTCTGCCGGAACGCAGCTCTCGAGTTTAGTTTCTGCTTATGAGTCTGCAAGGAACTCCGATCTCACGCGCCAAACAAGTATTGATCAACTGCAGAGCGCGTATGATACGGCGAAAATTAATTTACAAATCGCGGATTCTGATCGAACGACAAAAGTAAAAACGGCTACAGCCGCTGTTCAAATTCAGCAAGCAGCGCTCGATAGTGCCAAGGCAACGCTAGCAGAACGAGAGGCGCCCGTGCGGGCGGTTGATGTTGTCGCATTTCGCGCGCAGGTATTGGATGCGCAAACCGCGTACAATCAATCGCTTGAGAAACTTGCGGATGTGCAAATTATTGCGCCGGTAAACGGAACGATTACCGATATTATCCCGAATCGCGGAGAGCTCGTTACGGCAAACCAAACAGCCGTTAAAATGATTACCACGGACGGATACACGGTTGAGGCACTTGTTCCGGAAGCGGATATTGTCAAAGTTGAGCCGGGACAGTCCATCGATATCACGCTTGATGCCTATGGCGATAATGAAAAATTCGCAGGGACGGTTCTTTCAGAAAATGCTGACCAAACAAAAGTTCAGGATGCAATCTATTATAAAATATATGTAGAAATGGATCCGAAGGACAAAGATGTGAAGCCTGGCATGACGGCGAATCTAACCGTCAAAACCGGTGATCAAAAAGATGTCCTCGTTATTCCGAGCCGTTCACTGCGCGTAACGAACGGAAATATGAGCGTTCGCGTTTTGCAGAATGGATCTCCCGTGGAAAAAACAATTACGATTGGTCTGCGTGGCGACGAAGGTCGCGTAGAAGCAGCGGCTGGATTAGAAGAAGGGGAAGAGGTTATTACGGGGGAGCTTACAGCGGCAGAATACCAAAGTCTGCAAGCCAGTAAGGAGTAACGCTTGTTATGACGGATCTGATTGAGGTGCGAGATCTTAAAAAAGACTATGTAAACGGCGAGATCATTACGTCGGTTCTCCATGGCCTTTCGTTCAAAATTCCCAAGGGTCAGTTCGTGGCCATCATGGGTCCTTCAGGTTCGGGAAAATCCACATTGATGCATATTCTTGGCTTCCTGGATACGCCTACGGGAGGAAAATATTTTTTTGGAAGACATGATGTTTCAACGCTAACGGAAGAACAGCTCGCATACATGCGCGCTGAACATATCGGGTTTATTTTTCAAGCATTCAATCTTCTTCCGAAGACAAGCGTTTTTGAAAATGTCATGCTTGCGCTTCTCTATTCCGATATCAATAAGCAAGATCGCAAACAGCGAGCGCTTGAGGCCATAGAAACAGTAGGACTCGGACATCGAGTGCATAATTTATCAAACCAACTTTCCGGAGGAGAGCGGCAACGAGTTGCGATCGCGCGCGCGATTGTCACGCGGCCAACCGTTATCTTCGCAGACGAGCCTACGGGAAACCTCGATTCGAAGTCCGGGAAACAAATTATGGATACGCTCGCGGAGTTAAATGAAACCAAGGGGCATACCATCGTGCTTGTCACGCATGAAACATACACGGCCGCGTATGCGGAGCGCATTTTACGCATGCAAGATGGGCGCCTTCTTAAAGATGAAAAAGTCGTTAATCGACGCTTTCCGGGAGATGGGACAGAATTACTAAAATAACATGAACATTGGCGATCTCATCCAAAGCGCTGGAAAAAGCCTCGCCCGTACCAAGGCGAGAAGCGCGCTTACGATGCTTGGTATCGTTATTGGTATTATGTCTGTTATTCTCGTGCTTTCCATTGGCGAGTCCGCGCAGAAATTTATTGTCGATCAAGTAGCGGTATTTGGTTCAGACTTAATTTTTGTTGAAAACGGGCAAACCTCACTTGATAGCAATAGTCCGCCCTCGCCGTTTGTAAAAGAGGTATTAAACCTGTCTGATTATCGGAAGATGCGTGACCAACCTTGGGTAGAAAATCTGACGGCGGGGATGTATCAAAGTGATACGCTTTCTGGAAATGGACAAGAGTACGCGATACAAGTTGTCGGCACAACGCAAGAAGAGCCATTACTTTATTCCGCGAAAGTTGAGACGGGCGCCTTTTTCGGACTGGAGCACGTGAACAGCCATTCTCGCGTGATCGTACTTGGAGCAAAGGCAGCGCAAAAGATTTTCGGTCAAGAAGAAGCTGTCGGGAGAATCGTAAAGGTAAGCGGAAGAAATTTTCGCGTTCTTGGAGTAATGGCGCCGGCGGGAACGCGTTTTCTCCAGAATGTAGATGACCAAGTTTACATCCCTTTTACGACTGTCATGGATTTGTATAATAAAAAGTTTGTGCAGTTCTTAGCGTTTCGAGTGAATATTCCTGTCTTTGAAGGAAAAAAACGTACCGCAATTCTCATGCGAGAGCAACATGACATTCTCGATCCAAAGAACGATGATGTCACCATTTCCACCCAGGAAGATGTGGTTCGTCAGACCGCGCAAATCACGCAAATCCTCCAGATACTTCTTGGATCCGTGGCGGGTATTTCTCTTGTTGTTGGCGGAATCGGCATTATGAATATTATGTATGTCACGGTTACCGAGCGTATTCGTGAAATCGGGCTGCGAAAAGCGCTCGGCGCAAAACAAGAAGATATTCTCGGCCAATTTATTTTAGAGTCCCTGTTTCTTACGACTCTTGGTGGATTCATCGGTACAACACTAGGCGTCCTTTTAACCTGGGTCGCCATTCAAATTATTGGGAGATTCCAAACCGGCTGGAGTTTCTCGGTGTCTTTGAGCGGCATCATTCTTGGAATCGTGGTGAGTAGTGTCATTGGTCTCGTGTTCGGGTATGCGCCGGCGAGACAAGCATCGAAATTAAGTCCAATGGTAGCGCTTCGCAAAGAATGATATGAGAATATCCGACACAACGAGAGTCGCTCTCACGAGCCTGCTTCGAACGAAGGGGCGCGCTTTGCTTACGATGCTTGGCATTGTTATTGGAATTGCCTCGGTTATTTTAATGCTTTCTATCGGCCGCGCAGCTGAACATTTTCTCTTATCGCAAATTGCCGCCTTTGGATCAGACTTGGTTATCGTGACCAATGGCAAGGGAGACGTAAAACGTGGCGACCCGGCATCGCAGCAATTGGAAAAACAGACGCTGACGTTTAAAGATTATGAAAAGTTGAAAGAACAGCCTTGGGTGAAGGCGGCGAACATGAACCTTATCAGTCAAGATTTGGTTGAGTACGCAAGCGAAAGCCGGCTCATTACCGTTTACGGGAGTACGCCCGGAGAAATTAAGGTTTATCCGAATGAACCGGAGGCGGGCCGCTTTATTGATGACTCTGATATAAATAGTCGCTCGCGCGTCGTCGTTCTTGGAAATGGAATTGCGAGCAAATTATTCGGCGAGACAGATCCTATTGGAAATACGATTAAAATTGGAAAACGAACATTCCGTGTGATTAGTGTTATGCCTTCGGGTGGGACGCGTTTTTTCACAGACCTTGATCAGATTGCCTATGTTCCAATTACGGCAGCTTTCGATTTATATAATCGAGATAAGGCAAACTATATTATGTTTAAGGCTGAGGCCGGTCTGACGTTGAACGAAGCATCGGATCGTTTACGTATTTTATTTCGTAATACGCATAATCTCGATAATGCGACGGGGGATTTATCCAAAGATGATTTTCGTGTCCTTACACAAGAAGACGCCGCGAAGAATGCAAATACCATCGGGCTGATTTTGCAAATCCTTCTCGCTTCCATTGCGGGTATTTCGCTCGTGGTTGGCGGAATCGGCATTATGAATATTATGTACGTCACAGTCACCGAGCGTACATCTGAGATTGGTCTCCGAAAGGCGCTCGGGGCGAAGCCAAAAGATATCCGCTCGCAATTTTTAGCGGAGGCATTAATGCTTACCGGCGCGGGAGGCGTGGTTGGTATTTTAGTAGGCGTGGGGGCAACCTGGCTGGGTATTAAAATCATTTCTTCATTTCAAGAGGGTTGGGTATTCCAACTGCCTCTCGATGGCATCTTATTAAGCGTTGGCGTTTCCACATTCATCGGAGTTGTATTTGGCTATTTTCCTGCTCGAAAAGCGTCTCATTTGGACCCAATAGACGCCCTGCGCTACGAATAATCGCGAAGCAAAAAAAACCTCTTTTGGAAGAGGCTTGACGAGGAAAGAGACCTTGCTTATAGTGTTAGCAGTCGCAAAGCATGACTGCTAGTATGGATGAACGCCTTCTAAACCTCCTCCGCATCGTTGTGGAGGACTACATCGGTACCTCGGAGCCTGTCGCTTCCGGGGGGCTTGTTGAGCGTTATAAGCTGCAGGTAAGTCCTGCTACGATCCGTAATTGGTTTACTGAGCTCGATAAAGCTGGTCTTCTGTTACAGCCGCATACATCCGGCGGGCGCGTCCCGACGGAACAGGGCTACAAACAATATGTAGACCATTTCATCACAGAAAAGCCTGTATCAAAACGCGACCGAGACAAACTTGCAATATCGGCGACGACGCCTCGCAATGAAGGTCAGCGCGTTAAAAGCGTTGCAAAAATGCTTGCGGAGCTTTCCGGGCTTGCTGTCATTGTGGCGCATAGTGAAGCGGATACCTATTACACGGGTTTGTCACAGCTCTTCGCGCAGCCGGAGTTTCGTGAATGGCAGCGCGTTGTTTCTTTGTCCGAGCTTCTCGATCATCTCGATGATACGCTCAGCGCTTTGCGCCAACGATCCTTCATCGCACCGCAAATTCTGATTGGCGAAGAATGTCCGTTTGGTCAGGCCTGCAGCGCCGTACTCGGTTCAACGGAAGAAGGCCTTGTCGGAATTCTTGGTCCGATTCGTATGGATTATCAATATTCAAGCGGCCTCATGCGCACAGCTATGGACGCGATTTCTCAAGTCTAAAACTATGGAAGAAGAACAAAATATCGACGACATCTCAGTAGAGGAAGAGACAAAAGCTTCTGAGGAAGAACTCCTTCAGGAAGGACAAGGTGATTCATGCAAGAAGTGTAAAGAATATCTTGCTGGATGGAAGCGCGCTCAAGCGGATTATCAAAATTTGCTTAAGGAAGCGGAGCGGCAAAAAAATACCTTTGCGAAATACGCAAATGAAAAACTCCTTTCCGATCTTCTCCCGGCGCTGGATCAATTCGCACTCGTTTTAAAACACATCCCGAATGTTGATACCTTGCCCAAGGAACAAATGGACGCTTGGAAGAACTGGCTGGTCGGCGTTCGGGCGGTAAAAGGCAACTGGGATCAAGCGGCAAAAGAAGCCGGACTTGAACCTATCGCCACCGATGCAGAATTCGATCCGACTTTTCACGAAGCGGTTGCGGAGGAAGTTTCTGAGGAGGTCGCGTCCGGAAATATCGCGCGCGTGATCGAAACCGGCTGGAAACTTCATGGAAAAGTTCTACGCCCGGCTAAAGTCATTGTCGCAAAATAAAATTAAATTATTCGTAACTCTATATCCTATGTCACTTATTCGATGGTCCCCATTTTTTGAGCCCTTTGAGGGCATGGACAAAATGCTCGAAGAAATGCAGGCGATGAACTCGCGTCCTTCAAGCGGCATTGTTCCTCCCGTCGACATGTATGAAACAAAAGAAGCCGTGGTCGTTGAAACGCCCATCGCTGGCATTGATCCAAAACATCTCTCGATTTCCATTGATAACGGAATGCTCTCGATCAAAGGAACGAGCGAGCGCAAGACGGAAGTCGATGATAAAAACTACTATCGCAAAGAAGTGCGCCACGGCAGCATCTATCGTCAAGTTGCGCTTCCATCTGCGGTTAATGAAGAAAAAACAGAAGCCAGTTATGAAAACGGCGTGCTGAAAATCCTTATGCCGAAAATTGGTGAGAAAAAAGCAATTAAAGTCGAAGTAAAGAAGAAATAAGAATCGTAAACGCAAACACAAATCTATCTATGTCTAAAATTCTCGGAATCGATCTTGGAACAACGAACTCTTGTATGGCAGTCGTCGAAGGCGGCCAGCCGAAAGTTCTTGAAAATGCAGAAGGAAATCGTACGACGCCTTCTATTGTTGCCGTGTCAAAAAACGGCGAGCGCGTTGTTGGCCAAGCGGCCAAGCGCCAAGCGGTCGTCAATCCGGAAAACACCTTGTTTTCCGTGAAGCGCCTTATCGGGCGCCGGTTTGAAGATGCAGAAGTTCAGCGCGATCTTAAATGGCTTCCGTACAAAGTTGTAAAATCCGGTGACGGCATGAAAGTCGTCATGCATGAAAAGGAATATACGCCGGAAGAAATCTCCGCGATGATTCTTCAGAAGTTGAAAACGGACGCGGAAGCGCGTATCGGAGAAACGATTACAGAAGCTGTTATCACGGTTCCGGCGTATTTTGATGATGCGCAGCGCCAAGCAACCAAAGTTGCGGGAGAAATCGCGGGCTTGAAGGTAAGCCGTATTATCAATGAACCTACGGCGGCTGCAATCGCGTATGGATTTGATCGTAAAAAAGATGAAAAAGTCGTCGTCTATGACTTGGGCGGAGGAACATTCGATGTGTCCGTTCTTGAAGTTTCTTTTGACGCGACTACGGAACAAAACACCGTGGAAGTTCGCGCGACAAATGGAGACACGCATCTTGGCGGTGATGATTTTGATCAAGCGATCATTCACTGGATTCTTGAAGAGTTTAAAAAACAGGAGGGCGTGGATCTTTCAAAAGATGCGCTCGCACTTCAGCGTATAAAAGACGCGGCGGAAAAGGCAAAGATTGAGCTTTCGAGCGCAATGGAAACTGAAGTCAGCCAGCCGTTTATCACATCCGACGCAACAGGACCGAAGCACTTGATGCTGAAGCTTTCCCGCGCAAAACTCGAACAGTTGGTTGGTGATCTTGTAAAAAAGACACTTGAGCCATGTAAGCGCGCGCTTGCGGATGCAAAACTTTCCGCTTCCGATATCAACGAAATTATTCTCGTTGGAGGCATGACACGCATGCCGCTTGTTCAGCAGGAAGTGGAAAAATTCTTTGGCAAAAAACCAAACTCCACCGTAAACCCAGATGAAGTTGTAGCCGTTGGTGCTGCGCTTCAGGCAGGAAACCTACAAGGCGACTTGAAGGGCGATTTGCTTCTTCTCGACGTCACGCCGCTTTCGCTTGGCATTGAAACGCTTGGCGGAGTTATGACGAAAGTCATCGAACGTAATGCAACTATCCCAACGTCAAAGTCACAGGTTTTTTCCACCGCGGCTGACAGTCAGCCTTCCGTGGAAGTACATGTGCTTCAAGGAGAGCGTGATATGGCTTCCGATAACAAGTCGCTTGGCCGCTTCACTCTTTCCGGTATCCCGCCGGCACCGCGTGGCGTTCCGCAAATTGAAGTATCTTTTGACATGGACGCAAACGGCATTCTGAATGTTTCCGCAAAAGATAAAGCGAGTGGAAAAGAACAGAAAATTACCATCACTGCTTCGACAAATATTCCTGAGGAGGAAGTTGAACGTATGAAAAAAGATGCGGAAGCGCATGCGGAAGAAGATAAGAAGCGCCGCGAATCCGTAGAAATTAAAAACATGGCGGAAACGATGCTCTACACAACAGAAAACATGTTGAAAGAAGCCGGCGACAAGGTGAAGGAAGAAGACAAGAAACTCGTCGAAGAAAAAATGGAAGCCTTAAAAGCGATTAAAGACAGCGACGATCTCGAAGCGATTAAAAAGACCGCAGACGAACTCGCGACAGAAGCGCAGAAAGTCGGCGCAACGCTTTATCAGGATCGCCCGGAGTCGGAGGTGAAAGAAGGGGAGCCGCAAACCGCGCAAGAAACAACAGCGGAAGAAGTAAAGCCGGAAAATTCAAAAGAAGAAGGTCAAAACTAACCCGCTATGCCTAACAAACAAATACAAATCCACGAAGATCCGGAAATCGGACAAGGCCGTTACGCGAACATGGTTTCCGTCACAGCGCAGAATCGCGACATCGTTGTCGACTTCTACTCGCTGGTTCAGAAGGGCGAGGAATATAACAAGGGCGAGCTTGTCTCGCGCGTATTCCTTAATCACTTCACAGCACAAGAGCTTGTAAATTTACTTGAGAAAGTTCGCAAAGGTTGGGAGGACATGAAATATAATCAGGTGAGTGAAGAAAAAAAATAATCCAATTGTCATTCCCGCGAAGGCGGGAATCCAGTGCCAGTTTAAGTCTGGATCCCCGCCTTCGCGGGGATGACAAGCCCCATCATGCCTAAAGACTACTACGCCACATTAGGCGTCTCAAAAGAAGCAAGTGAGGATGAGATTAAAAAGGCGTATCGACGTCTTGCTCATAAACATCATCCGGACAAAGGCGGCGATGCCGCTAAGTTTAAAGATGCCAGCGAGGCATATGAAGTTTTGTCCGATAAGCAGAAGCGTGAGACATATGATCGTTTCGGTTCCGCTGCTTTCGAACAGGGCGCTCCCGGTGCGGGCGGCCCAGGCTTTGGGGGTTTTGGCGGTTTCCCGGGCGGAGGCTTTGGAAATGTAAACGTAGAAGACTTTGGTGATCTTGGAGATGTGCTCGGTGAGATGTTTGGTTTTGGCGGAACGCGTTCTCGCCGTGAACGCCGCGGCCGCGATCTTGAAGTGGCGGTTGAACTTTCATTTAAGGACGCAGCCTTCGGCACGAAACAGGAAATCCGTCTCTACAAGCAAGATGTCTGTTCGCACTGTAAAGGAACGGGCGGAGAGCCGGATGCAAAAATGAACACCTGTTCAGAATGTCAGGGACGCGGTCAGGTCACACAGGCGCAGCGCACGATGTTTGGAACATTCCAAAGCGCCGTTACATGCCCATCCTGTCACGGCCGTGGGAAAAAACCGGATAAAGTCTGCACAAGATGTCAGGGGAATGCGGTTGAACGCAAAGAAGAAACCTTGGCGGTTGAAATTCCTCCGGGAATGGAGACGGGCTCCGTTTTAAAAGTCCCGGGCAAAGGTGAAGCGCCGGCCGGAGGTGGTGTACAGGGCGACCTGTACGTGAAGGTACGTGTGAAGCCGGACTCATTCTTCAATCGAGAAGGTCACAACGTGCATTCGCAAGTAACGATTCCCTTTTCCATTCTGGCGCTGGGTGGTGATATCAAAGTACCAACGCTCGACGGAGATGAAACGCTGAAAGTCGCTTCAGGAACACCGGCGGGAACGCATATTACGATCAAAGGAAAAGGAATCCCATATCTTCGCTCAAAAGGAAGAGGGGATCACGTGGTGCAAGTAGACGCGGACGTGCCGAAAAAACTTTCAAAGGAACAAAAAACATTATTAGAAAAATTACACGACACGGGCATCTAGCCCGTGTTCGTTGTATGATGGAGGCATGCACGGTTTCCTTGCTGTTTTTGACGCCTTCGGAATCCAACTAAGTTGGGATATTGGTATTGTTATTGGATTATTTCTTGCGAGCATTATTTATGGCATAACCGTTGGCCGTGATCGTGCGGTGCTTATTTTACTTTCAACCTATATTGCTCTCGCCGTCGTCACGAATGCGCCCATCGTTTCTTTTTTAAATCGATCATTAAATACGCAGGGCAATCCAACGATTCAGCTTGTCTGGTTTCTCGGCGTGTTTTTGCTGGTGTTTTTTCTTCTTTGGAAAAGTCATATGTTGAGAGGCATGGCGACGAATGACGGAACCTGGTGGGAAGCGACCTTATTCAGCCTATTTCAAATCGGGCTCGCGACATCCATCGCGTTTTTCCTCTTACCGACAGAAATGACAGATCCGGTTCAAGGTATTTTGCGCCAACTCTTTTTGGATACAAATACGCGCTCTTTTTGGCTTATTACTCCGATTATTTTTCTTGCCTGGCTTGGGAGGTAGCGGTCAGTGAATGACGGGCAATTGCTCACTTTTTGAGCGCGTGTTTTCATGATCTAACATGCGAGGTTCGCTCATCCTAACAGACGCAAAATCTGTTATTCTTTACTCAAGTAGTGATACGACTCTGAGGACAGGTTTTGATATACCGGAGATTATCGGGAAGCGTCCGGGGGATTTATGGGGCGGCCTCATGCCAGCAACCTTTTATCAAAAAATGTGGCGCAAAATACGATCGGGAGAAGGTTATGTCAGTCGCGTACTCAATAAGCACAAGGGTGGGGAGCAGGTGAAAGATACATTGAATATTGTTCCGGTATTAGATGAGCATGGAGAAGCTCGCTATTTTCTTGAATTACATCCGGAACTAAATTCCATGATGCATAGGCGGCGTTTTCAGAAAGATTTTCATGCTGTTGTAAAACCCGACGCGGACCCGGACGAGCTCGCGGAATTTCTCACAAGATGGTTTGCCTTTGACCAGCCCTTTCAGGCTGATTCGCGTGAACACTTTCTTGAAGATCTTCACGCGCAATTAGTGAAACCGAGTCAGGAACTTTTTCTTCACAGAGACGAAGATCGAGAATTGGTGATAGCGGCAAAAGCGCGTCCGGAAACATTCAAACAACTGTATATCAAATATCTTCCAAATATTCGTCGATTTTTTCACTTCCGTCTTGCGGATGCTGAACTTGCGGAGGATATGGCCCAGGATGTATTCCTACGCGCCTTTCGCGCGCTTGATTCCTATACGCCTTCCAATGCGTCCTATCTCACGTATTTATTGAGAATCGCCCACAATCAGCTTGTAAGCCATTACAGGGGCGCGCAAAACCAGCAGCTACTCACAGACCAAGAATCGTCCGATGGCTGGTTAGAGAGCTTCCTGCGCCGCGACGCGATTGAACGCGCGCTCGTACATGTAACGGATATCGAACGTTCCATCGTTCTTAAGAAATATCGAGAAGGTCTGAGCGTTCGTGATATCGCCACAGAACTGAGCCGCTCTGAAAATGCCGTAAAACTCCATTTATCCCGGGCGCGAAAAAAGCTGAAGGACGTTATAACAAACAAGACGGAACTCCTTTGACACCTTTTGATCATTCCTGCGTTTAAGAGAGTACATTCTCTCTTATGCCCATTTGCAAAATCCAAAAACGCAGCGGAGCCATCGTGGACTTCGACCTGCAAAAAATCCAAAAAGCGATCGAAAATGCCGCGCAAGCGGTTGAGCAACGCGACGAAGCCGTTCCATTCGCCGTTGCAAAAGAAGTGTTTATTCGGCTGGAAGAGCTCTTTGACGGAGCCGTTCCTTCCGTGGAACAAATTCAAGACATTGTTGAGGAAGAGCTGATTCGTTTTGAATACGTTGATATTGCAAAGGCTTATATTCTCTATCGAGAAAAAAGGCGCGAAGCACGCGCGCGTCGAGATGTCGTCGTGGAAGTTGAAAAAACCATCCAGGAATATTTGAAAAAAGCGGACTGGCGCGTACAGGCCAACTCAAACCAAGGATATTCATTGGGCGGAATGATTTTAAACACAGCGGGAAAAGTGACGGCGAATTACTGGCTTTCCCATATTTATCCTTCAGCCATTGGTGATGCGCATCGAAACGCGGATATTCATATTCACGATCTCGATATGTTCTCCGGATACTGCGCCGGTTGGAGTTTGCGTGCTTTGCTTGAAGAAGGTTTTAACGGCGTGCCCGGAAAAATCGAATCCGGTCCTCCGAAACATTTGTCTTCCGCCGTGGCGCAAATGGTGAACTTCCTCGGTACATTGCAAAACGAATGGGCGGGTGCACAAGCTTTTTCGAGCTTTGATACCTACATGGCGCCCTTCGTGAGAAAGTATGAGATGGAAGTTCGTAAAAGAATTACAGACTCTCAAGCCAGTTTTCCGAATGAAAATTTATTGGAAGAAGCGGTTGAAGCGGAGGTGTATGACTATGTAAAACAAAACATGCAGTCATTCGTTTTCAACTTGAACATTCCATCGCGATGGGGAACACAGACGCCGTTTACAAATATTACGCTTGATTGGACCTGTCCGGTTGACTTGCAGGACAAACGGCTGATTCTCGGAGGAAAGGATTTTGCCTATACATTTGGAGAGCTGGGAAAAGAAATGCAAATGGTGAATCGAGCCTTCATAGAAGTTATGACAGAAGGCGATCGCAACGGCCGAGCCTTCACCTTTCCGATTCCAACCTACAACATTACGAAAGATTTCAATTGGGAAGATCCGAACGCCAAACCTCTTTTCGAAATGACGGCAAAGTATGGAACGCCGTATTTTCAGAACTTCATAAACTCAGACATGGAACCGGGCGATGTACGATCCATGTGCTGCCGTCTTCAACTTGATTTGAAGGAATTGCGTAAGCGCGGCGGTGGATTATTCGGTTCGGCGGAAATGACGGGATCCATTGGCGTTGTGACCATTAATGCGGCGCGCATTGGGTATCAATCTCGCGATACAAAAGAACGATTCTTCGAACGGCTGGAGCATCTCATGGATCTTGGACAGACTTCTTTGGAAATTAAACGAAAAGAAATTCAAACGTGGATTGATCGTGGACTTTTTCCATACACGAAGCGGTATCTTGGAAGTCTGCGTAATCACTTCTCCACGATTGGCGTAAATGGATTGAATGAAGCGATTCGTAATTTCACGAATGACGCGGAAACAATCACGACGCCTTGGGGGCAGGAGTTTGCGAAAGAAGTGCTCGACTTCATGCGAGACAAATTAAAAGCGTATCAGGAAGAAACGGGAAATCTCTATAACTTAGAGGCGACGCCTGCGGAAGGAACGACCTATCGTTTTGCGAAGGAAGACAAAAAACGCTTCCCGGACATCATTCAAGCGGGAACCGCAGAAGCGCCGTATTACACGAACTCTTCTCAATTGCCGGTCGGCTATTCGGATGATGTCTTCGAGGCACTCGAGCTTCAAGACGAACTCCAAACCCGTTACACGGGCGGAACTGTTCTCCATTGTTATATGGGAGAACGCATCAGCTCATCGGAAGCTTGTGCCAAACTCGTTCGCACCATCTTCTCAAATTTCCGTTTGCCTTACATTACGATTACGCCGACGTTTAGCATTTGTCCTAAACACGGGTATCTAAAAGGCGAGTGGGATTTTTGCCCGACGTGCGACGAGGAGCTTGGTCTAAAGACAGATTCTCATTTCGATGAGGACTATCGAAAGACCTATGTGAGCGCTTCGCCGGAGCGCTAAACGAACCTTTATTCTTTTCTCTCTATTCTATGAATGCTGTAAATAACGAAAATCGTACACGCTGTGAAGTCTGGACCCGTGTCATGGGCTATCATCGCCCGGTTTCCAACTTCAACACAGGAAAAAAATCCGAACATTATTCACGGAAGCATTTTCAAGAGAGCGTCATGGCAAATGATGCTTTCATCAAGCGGTATAGCCGCGTATGCGGATAAGCGCCGTTCAAAAATTTACAACCCTGGATTATCCCGGAAAAACAGCCTGCGTCGTTTTTACAGCAGGCTGTAATTTTCGGTGCGGCTATTGTCACAATCCGGAATTCGTTCTGCCGGAACAGCTAAAAGAGCTTGAAGATCACTTTATCCCTGGCGAAGTCTTTTGGAGTTTTCTCGAAACGCGACGTGGTCTCTTGGACGGCGTTGCCGTTTCCGGCGGGGAGCCGACGCTTCAGCGAGATCTTCCGGATTTTCTTCGACGTATAAAACAAATGGGTTTTGCGGTAAAACTCGATACAAATGGCGGTTTGCCGGAAATTCTTCGACCTATTCTTGAGGAAAAATTAGCAGATTATGTAGCGATGGATGTAAAAACCTCGCTTCTTCGTTATACTGAGCTGGTCGGAGCCTGCGTCCGTCCCGAGGCGGTTCAAGAAAGTATTAAACTTATCCGTGAACTTGCCCCCAATTATGAATTCCGCACGACCATTGTGCGCGAGCATCATGACGCGGAAACGCTCGAGAATATGCGTGAACTCGTTCGTGGCGCTCGACGCTATGCGCTTCAAGGCTTTCGTTCCGGTAAAACATTAGATCCTGCTTTTTCCGCATATGCAGACATAAGGGAAAAAGAACTTGAAACAATCGGGGCCTTGTTTGCCACGGAAGTCGACGAATTAATCTTCCGCCATTAACCTCACTGTATGAATACACAATCGCTGACAAATGTTCTCGCTTTTCTTACGCTTGCGGGTGATATCGGGCTTGTCGCTCTCGTGCTTGTTTGGCTTGCGTCTTATGTCGCATCGCCAGCGAAACGTCTTCTGAATTTCGTGATTGATTTCATGCATGGCAAAGACGGAGCCTTTGCGTTTCTTGTAGCCGTCCTCTCCATGAGTGGAAGTCTGTTCTATTCAGAAGTGGCAAAACTTACGCCTTGTCTCATGTGTTGGTATCAGCGCATTGTGATGTATCCTTTGGTTATTATTTTTGGCGTTGATTTTTTCAAAAAGAAACCGGCGATTCGCGACCATGCTCTCGTTCTGGCAAGTATAGGAATCTTGCTTTCAACCTATCAGTATCTTTTACAATTTGGCGTTATCAAGGCTTCGAGCTGTGAGGTGAACGGTGCCGGCGTTTCCTGCGCGCAAAAACTCACACTCAATTACGGCTATATCACCATTCCCATGATGACGCTTACGGCTTTTGCGCTCATCATCACAGCATTGCTGCTGGGAAAAGCCGCGGATCGACGCAAGGCGCAAAAAGTCTAAGAGCTTTGATTTCTTTTTCAAATCGGTTACTCTGAGCGCATGTTGAAACTCTGGAATACGCGCACCAAATCTTTGGAAGATTTTCACCCGCTGCATGACAAGCGAGTGGGTTTTTACGCTTGCGGGCCGACGGTGTACAATCCGGCAACGATTGGGAATTTACGTTCCTATGTAGCCGAAGATATTCTTCGCCGAACGCTCGAGTTGCTTGGTTATACGGTCGAACATGTGATGAATATCACCGATGTCGGACATCTCGTCGGCGATCGCGATGAAGGAGAAGACAAGGTGGAACGCGAAGCGGCAAAGCGGGGGACAACGGCTTGGGATATTGCGAAGGAATATGAAGAGCGTTTTTTGCGCGACATTGCGCGTTTAGATATTGAAAAACCAAACAAGCTTCCTCGCGCGACAGATCATATTGAAGAACAAATCGCCTTGGTAAAGACGCTGGAAGAAAAAGGCTTCACCTATAAAATCTCCGACGGAATTTATTTTGATACATCCAAGTTTAAAACCTATGGTTCTTTCTCGGGTCAGAAGCTGGAAGAGAAGGAAGAAGGCGCGCGCGTCGCCGCCAATCCGGAAAAGAAACATCCTTCCGATTTTGCTCTGTGGAAGTTTTCTCCAAAAGAGGGAAAACGCCAGATGGAATGGGAAAGCCCCTGGGGCGTCGGATTTCCGGGCTGGCATCTTGAGTGTTCCGCCATGTCCGTCGAATATCTTGGTCAGCCTTTTGATATTCATGCGGGTGGCGTCGATCATATTCCGGTTCATCATGAAAATGAAATTGCACAAAGCGAAGCCGCGTACGGCAAAGAACTCGCAGAGTATTGGATGCATGTTGAGTTTCTCCTCGTGGACGGCCGTCGCATGGGAAAATCCGAGGGGAATGCGTATACACTAGACGATTTAATAGCGAAAAACTTCGATCCGCTCGCTTTTCGTTTGTACTGCCTTGGAACGCATTATCGCTCCAAGATGAATTTTACTTGGGAAGGCTTGGAGGCGGCGCAACATGCGCTGAAAAAACTTCGCCAAGCAGCGCGAGAACTTGAAGCGCCCGCTATCGGTTGTGCTGAATTTGAAAAAACATTTGCCGCGGCTCTCGAAGACGATTTGAATGTGCCAAAAGCGCTCGCTGTGGTTTGGGAGCTCTTGGGCTCTGATCAGCCAAAATCCGCAAAAGCGGAAGCTTTGCTAAGAATGGACCGCGTTCTTGGTCTTGGACTGAAAGAATATATCGGCCAAGCAATTCCCGTTCCTGACGAAATAACCGCTTTAGCAGAAGAACGCGAACAAGCGCGAAAAACAAAAGATTGGAAACGTTCAGATGAATTGCGCGATCAAATCAATGCAAAGGGTTGGTCTATTGAAGACGGAGACGAAGGATATTCTCTTCACGTTATAGAGGAGCGACATAAGTTTCGGGGAGAGGAAAGTTAGGGAAGAAAAACGAACAGGAAGTAAAGAATGTGTTACGCATTCGGCGTTTTGCATGCTATAATGGCGACATGTCAAATAGCTTTTTGTCTGAGCAACCGGCGCTTGAAGATGGGCCGGAAAAAGCACCCGAGCTTTCTCCGGCTGTTGAAGCTATCGAACAAGATGGCGAGCTTGATGAATATGCGAAAGCTGAAATTGAAGCGGAGAAAGCATTCGCGGAAAAACTCGAAAAAGAAAAAGGATTTTTAGGGCAAGCAGGAGAAGAAGATGGCTCCGTAACGCAGGCGGCGGCTCAAGTGCAAACGGATGAGGCGTCAGCCATGCAAAAAGACGAAGTCATGACGGAAGTACAGAGCATACTTCAAGAAGGTCTCGCACCTTTGTATGCAACGCTTCCGCCGGACGCAAAACTTCGTTTTCAGACAAAAGGACTGGAAGTTTCTACTTCCATCACGGACATGGTGAAACACCTTAAGGTGAATACAAAAAAAGTATTACTTCTTATCCGTGATTGGTTACTTACTATTCCCAGCGTAAATAAATTCTTTCTTGAACAGGAAGCGAAGATTAAAACGGACAAGATTGTTATACTGGAACAGACCCGCAAGGAAGATCAACAAAACACACCACTCTAACATGTTCCCAGTCGCCCTCTTTCAATTTGATGTAACGCCCACACCCATCACGCAGGCGTCCGCTTTGAATATCGGATCTTTGCTCGTGAATCCGATTGTGTTGCTTGTCTATGTGCTCATAGGCCTGGTGGTAGGCATTTGGCTCATTCTTTTCATTATCCGAATGGCGTTTCAAGCGCGCGGTCGTTTCAAGACAGCTTTTGGTTTTAAGATATTAAAAATCCGCGTTCCAAAGGAGCTGACGGGCGAAGAAGGACAAGAAAATAAATCCCAGGCGCAGATTCAGGAATTAATCGGACGAATGGAAACGGTTTTATCGACGCTTGGTTCCACAAAAGCGCAAAAAGGTCTCGGGGCGTGGCTCATGGGGCGTGCGGATCACTTCACATTCGAAATCGTTTCTCATCACGATAAAATATCTTTTTATACAGGTGTTCCAGAACAATGGCAGAGTTTTGTAGAACAACAAATTCAGGCACAGTATCCCGACGCGCAAATTGACGTGGTTCCGGATTACAATATTTTTGCGCCACAAGGCGTTATTCTTGGAAGCTACTTAAAGTTTCGTCGCGAAAACTACTTCCCCATCAAAACCTATACAAAACTGGAAAGTGATTCGATGAACTCCATCACGAACGCCCTTTCCAAAGTCGATACGGAAGATGGGATTGCAATTCAATATGTTATGCGAAGCGCGCGCGCCGGTTGGCGTGCAGGTGGTTTGCGTATTGCGCGCGCCATGCAACAAGGGAAGAGTTTAGCGGATGTCAAAGGAAAAAACGGCTTTTTCAAAGGTGTTGGAAAAGGCATTGGAAAAGAATTATCCGGTTTTGCAACGACAGGAAAAAAAGGCGAACAAAAGCCGGAAGAGGCATATCATCTCAGCCCGCTGGATGAAGAAATGGTAAAAGGTCTCGAAGAAAAAGCATCAAAAGCCGGGCTTGATGTAAATATTCGCATTTTGGTATCCGCAGCAAATCCGTCAAAAGCACAACGCTATTTAAATGATGTTCTTGGCGCGTACGGACAATTCAATATCTATGAATATGGAAACAGCTTTGTAAAAGCCATGCCGCGTTTTCAGTCCTCCATGGTGCGGCATTTTATTTTTCGACATTTTGATGAAAAGTATAAAGTCATCATGAATGCAGAAGAGGCGGCTACGCTCTTCCATCTTCCTTTGCCGTCCACGGAAACACCAAAAATCGATTGGCTTCTTTCCAGAAAAGCGCTTCCGCCGCCGAATTTACCAACGGAAGGTATCCTGCTCGGGCACTCTGACTATCGCGGTCACCGCTATGACGTGCGTATGAAGCAAGAGGATCGTCGCAGGCATACCTATATCATTGGTAAGTCCGGTTCCGGTAAAACGGAGATGATGAAAGCGATGGTACAGCAAGATATCGAAGAAGGCCGCGGTGTCTGTGTCATTGATCCGCACGGCGACTTCGCTGATGACGCGCTTGAGTTTGTGCCAAAGGAGCGTGCAGAAGATGTCATCTTCTTTGATCCGGCTGATTTCTCTCGCCCCATGGGACTCAATATGCTCGAATTCGATCCAAGCCATCCTGAGCAAAAGACATTCGTGATTAACGAAATGCTCAAAATTTTTGATCGCCTATACGATCTGAAATCTACAGGCGGACCGATGTTTGAGCTGTACATGCGTAATGCCATGTTGCTCATCATGGATCATCCGGAGTCCGGATCGACGCTTCTTGAAATCTCGAAGGTTCTTTCAGACGAGGATTATCGAAATTTCAAATTATCGAAATGCCAATCTGAAGATGTTATTAATTTCTGGACAAAGGAAGCGCTAAAAGCGGGAGGGGAAGCGTCGCTCGCAAACATGGTGCCATACATTACTTCTAAGCTGACGCCGTTTATCTACAACGATTATATGCGCCCGATTATCGGCCAGCAGAAAAGCGCATTTAATATTCGGGAAGTGATGGATGATCAAAAGATTCTTCTTCTCAAGCTATCCAAGGGAAAGATCGGCGACATGAATGCCTATCTTATTGGAATGGTACTTGTTGGAAAAATTTTGATGGCGGCGCTTGCCCGCGGAGACACGGAAAAAGGCGAGCGAAAAGATTTTTATCTGTATATCGACGAGTTTCAAAACTTCCTTACTGAATCCATCTCCGCGATTCTTTCGGAGGCGCGTAAATATGGCCTGGATCTCATTATTGCGCATCAATTTATCGGCCAGTTGGAAGAAATGCCGGAAATTCGTGATGCTATTTTTGGAAACGTTGGAACACTCTGTGTAAACCGCGTCGGTGTAGAGGATGCGGAGTTTCTTGCAAAAGAATTCGCTCCGGTGTTTACCGACTATGATTTAGTAAATGTTGAGAGTTTCACATTCAATATGAAATTGCTTATTGATAACCAGGCCTCGCGCCCGTTTAATATGCAGCCTATTCAAGCGCGCCGCCCGCCAACGCGAGAATTAGCAAATATGATTCGCGAGCTCTCGCGGTATAAGTACGGACGCAAGCGCGAACTCGTGGAAGCGGAGATCAAAGAACGGCGCGAAGCATCTCTTGAAGATCTTGGTTTGTAAGTTTTTGTCTTCCATACGAAGAGAAAAACAGGTATACTTTTCGTAGGTCATAAAATCAAAAATAAAAATTGTATGATGAATCGAGACGAAGAACTCGAGCCGGACGCGGATAGCGAAATAATTGGTGAGGAAGTAGAAGCGCTTTCAGCGAATGATACGAGAATCGCTTTGGCGAAACGCGTTATTAGCCAGCTCAGAGATCAACTAGAAAATTTAGAACACCTACTTGATAGCGAGGCGGAGCCTCAGGATTTTGAAAGTTTGGTTTTGCGTCAAACAACAGAAGATGGGGACGTATGTTCACCAACTTTCTCCGGGCGCAGTATTGATGGCGTATTCGACGGAGATAATATGGTCGGGGAAGACGGCAGAAAATATTTGGTCCCGCCAAACTATGCTTCAAAGTCGAAGCTGGTTGAAGGTGATTTGCTACGTTTAACGATCAATAGTCTCGGAAAATTCGTGTTCAAGCAAAAAGGACCTATCGAGCGCAATCGTCTGGTGGGTATGCTTACGCAGGACGATATAACCGGCGACTGGAAAGTATCAGCTGCAGGAAATAACTATCGCCTCTTGCCGGCGGCCGTTTCTTTTCATAAAGGCGAGTCCGGCGATGATGCCGTTATTCTTGTTCCGAAGAACGCGCCTTCACATTGGGCGGCTCTGGAAAATATTATCAAGCAAAAAGAGACGGAACAGTGGTAAGGTTTTGTTTGTTTTATTAGGCTATTTCGCGAGGGTTTCAAATCCCTCGCTCTAGCTACAAAAATATGGATATATCACAGTCAAAGATTGACACCCTCTATCCAAGGCGTAAGACAAAAATGGATGTCTCACTAAAACAAATTGAGAAACAAGAAACTATTACATGCCCCGCCTGCAATTCAAAGAGTAATTTAATAGATAAAGGCGGCAGTACTAAAAAATCAGTTTAGGACATCAACAAGGGGCTAAAATATTTAACTGGTACGATCAAAAAGTTCGGAAAGTAATCTGTCCTTAACGCTTGCTCATCCAAATTTGGCAGTGGTGGGGTGCGTTGCCCCTCATTTTGCTACTGCCATATTTCAGCTGTGCCGGAACGTTAGATAATGCGTCCCTTTTTTAGAGCTAACGCCCAGCTGTTTTCAAATTTTTTCAAATTTCTTTTTATGAATTTATAGGAAAGAATAAAAAAGCTAAATAAAATACTTGCTTCATACTTGGGAGAAGAATTACAGGCGCGCGCCAATGAACATAACAAAAAATGCAGCAAGATTTTGAAAAATGAATATCGGAAGGTGGTCAACTTCAAAATGCAATTATGTATGCTTTTACTTCGGAAGATTTTACCGCTTCAGTAAAGAAACGGCTGAAAGATGACAAGAAAGCAAAAGAGTTTTTAAAAAGGTTATCCTTTTTTTACTAACAACTATCAATCTTGGTATTCAGAGGCGCTCACTTTACTAAAACAACGATCGCCCGATAGAGTTCAAGGTTTTATCAATTTATATGCAAAACCAAAAACAAGGAGAAAAGAAATTACAGTTGGAAACCATGTCATTGAAGATACGTTACAGGGCTTGCATATGACACACGGCTGGGAAAAAGAAAAAGTCATAGGTACTGATGCTGTCATACCCCGTTCCAGGCAGCAGCTAGAAATAGTAAAATCTATCAAAAAAAGATTTGAGAGTCCTCTTTTTGATATCAAACAACTTGTTCAAGCTGATATCTCTGATTTAGAGCTAGAAGTGGCTAAAGAATGAAATGAAAAAGGTTTTGCTCGGGGGTGCCGGTGCTGGTATTGGGTTAGAAAAACATCTTTCACGAGTTCGCGATAACCATGCAGTGAAAATAACTAAAAAGAATTCTTCAATGAGTAATCACAATGATAAATGAAAAGAGGCGAATATATTTGAAACGCCTACATGGCGCAAGATACTCCATCTAGGAGACTCACGTGATTTATGTGATCATAAAAAAGAAAGAGCCGGCAAAAGACGATGTTGAAGAACTGATTGAAGGAGTGGAAAAAATGGGAAAAACTATTTTCTAAATCTTTTTAAATATTTAAAAACACATCACTCAATAGCGTATATCTGGCTCCATTTCGTTTCGCCTATATTGCTCCACAACATCAGATATACGCCAACGTTGTGCAAAAATTCACCTCACTCTTTTTCCCCAATGGGCGTCGTTTCAAGCCAACTATTTGGCGGGGTTTGGTGTAATTGACGTTACGGATCCCATGCTCCAGTATATGGGGTGCCTATGGCCTCGCTTAGCCAAAAATATCGACCAAAAACGTTTGCAGAAGTGACGGGACAAACGCATGTAACCGAGACGCTGCGCAAGGAAATTGCGACGGGCAGACTTGGCCATGCTTTTTTGTTTTCGGGTCCGCGTGGCGTTGGAAAAACAACGACAGCGCGTATTTTTGCGAAGGCTTTAAATTGTGAAGCGCTAAAAGAAGGGGAGCCGTGCAATATTTGTGCTGCCTGCGAAGCCGCAAACAAGGGAAAAGCCTTTGATCTTATCGAGCTTGACGCAGCTACGCATACGCAAGTTGAAAAAATACGCGAAACTATCGTGGAGCATGTACGCTTTTCCCCCATGAGCGGCCATCGCAAGGTTTATGTCATTGATGAGGCACACATGCTCTCCAATGCTTCTTGGAATGCGCTTTTAAAAACACTCGAAGAGCCGCCGCCGTATGCTTTTTTCATTTTAGCAACAACCGAGTGGCATAAAGTTCCGGCGACAATTGTTTCGCGCTGTCAGCGATTTGAGTTTCATCGCGTTGGAGATGCGCAGCTTTCAAAACGCGTAGGAGAGCTCGCTTCTCAAGAAGGATGGAAGCTTGATTCGGAAGTTATTAAACTTATTGTAGCTCGCTCCGAGGGCTGTGTGCGTGACGCGGAAACTTTGCTCGGTCAACTTGGCTCGCTCGGTGAGCAGACGATCACAATGGATATTGCGGGTCTCGTGATTCCGGAGAGTCATCTCCCGGCGGCGGCGGGTCTGCTTACGCTCTGGGCTGATCAAAAACATGAAGATTCGGTGCAAGAAGCTGATCGTCTTTTTCGCGATGGCGTTCCTCTTGAACCTTTGTTTGATGATCTTCTTCTCATCGTTCGAAAACTCCTTGCAGCCTCAGGCAATCCAAAACTTGTTGAGGAATGGAAAACAGGTCCCGAAGAAGAACGCGTGCTCGTTCCTTTGGTTGGGCGTTTCCAGCCACCCGAACTCAATGACATAGCTCTGTTGCTTTTTGAACGAAGGCGCGATGTGAAAGCCGGCGTGGAAGCGCTCTTTGCACTTCAGCTCGCGGGAACGGTTGTAGCAAATGGACTTCTAAAACACGCATCGGCTACGCAGCCGCCTCCTGAGGGAGGGGAGAGGCAAAGCCCCGCTCCATCCCCAAAAGCGCAGGAAAAAACAAAAACGAACTTTGAAGAGAAAACGAAACACGAAGAACAAGTTGATGAGTCTCCTGCGCAAAAAGGAAATGATATAAGAGAAACCGAGCTTCAAGAAAAAGAGATTGAAACATCCGAAGAGCGTGAAGAGGTGAAAGGAGAAACGGGAAACACTGAGAAGCCTTCTGTCGATTTTGATCTTGTGCGCATGAAATGGACGGCGGTTATTCGAGCCGTAAACGAACAGAATCATTCTTTGCCATTTGTTTTAAAAATATCGCAGCCGGAATCCATACAAGGAAATACGATCGTTATTCGTTTTCAGTATCCGTTTCATCGAGACAAAATAATTAATGATGTGCGTCATCGGCGTATGGTTGAATCCTGCTTAAATCAAGTCATGGAAACGCAGGGGCTTATGATTGATGGTGTTATCGGCGAAGATCCTGCGCGTGCAACGGAGCGTAGCCAAGATGCGGTTTCTAATATTCTCCGCGCATTTGGCGGGAGCGTCGTTGAATCCTAGTATGGAATTTTTGCAAAAGAGCTTTGCTCCATTACGAAAGCTGTATGACTGGACGGTCGCAAAGTCCGGCAGTCCAAAGGCAGAAAAATATCTTGCTTTGCTTGCATTTGCGGAGAGTTCATTTTTTCCAATCCCGCCGGATGTGCTTCTGCTCGCCATGGGCTTTTCAAATAGGAAGCGTTCTTTTCATTATGCTTCCATTTGTCTTTTGTTCAGCCTTTTGGGCGGCGTGATTGGTTATTTGATCGGCTATGGACTCTATGAATCAATCGGCGTTCCCATTATTTCTTTTTATCATCTCCAGCCGTTTATGGAAGCGATCGGAACGCGCTATGAAGCGCATGCGTTTCTCGCGGTCTTTACAGCGGCCTTTACCCCAATTCCATACAAGCTAATTACCATTTCCGCCGGACTGTTTCGCATTAGCTTTATTCCATTTTTCATTGCTACGATCTTTGGTCGGGGTGCGCGCTTTTTTCTTGTGGCGGGCGTGATTTATACGATCGGTCCGAAAGCGCGTCCGTTTATTGAGAAATATTTTGAATGGTTTACGCTCTTGTTTACCGCGCTGCTGATCGGCGGATTTTTCGTCATACGCTACCTCTGGTAGCTCGAATTCAGTCTTTCCGCTAGGCTATATTTATATGAAGGTGAATTCTAAAGAAATGGCAGGCGTGCCGGTGGAAACCCGCTCGGGCTGGCCCGTTGGGAGAGTTGCAAGTTTTGATTTTGATGCGGACAGCGGCCATTTACAGACCCTTCGCGTAAAGCCAAGCGGACTTGTAGCAAATCTCTTAGGGGAAGAGCTCCTTGTATCTTGGGATGCGATCGTTTCCATGTCTTTTAAGAAAGTTGTTATCACGGACGCTTCGGTTCCGGAGCGAGCGCGTGCCATTGCAAAAGCCGAACCTGCCGCGCCAAGCGCTATGTTGAAAGAAGGATGAATCACACGCGCCTTTTCCTGTTACGCACTTTAGCGTTTCATATGACCTGGGGGTATCCACCTACCGTTTCTGAATTGCTTTCTGAAATTGATACGAAGGGAGAGTCTTGCAAACTTGAACAGGTGCATCGTGAGTTAAAAACATTGGAACAAGAAGGTCTCCTCCGTCTTTTGCGCGGGCGTTGTGTTTTTGCAGGGAACGAAGCTTTTGTCGAAGAACAAGAACATCGCGAAGGATTATTCCCGCGCAAAATCCGGAAGGCGCAGCGCGTTGCGAAGCGCCTTGCACACTTGGATGGCGTACGCTTTGTTGCACTTTGTAATACAACAGCGCTCGCGCATGCACGCGATGAAGCCGATCTCGATTTTTTTGTTATCACGCGTCGCGGATCTTTATATCAATCGCGCGGTTGGAGCACCCTTTTGTATAAGATCATTGGAAAACGTCCGGGGGCGAGAGAAAGTGACCGCGATTCTGTCTGCTTATCTTTTTTTATTGATGACGCCGCGCTTGATTTGTCGTCGCTCATGCTCTCGGGGGATGATCCTTATTTCCGTTATTGGTATCTTTCTTTATTACCGCTCTACGACGATGGCATTTCCTCTGAACTCTGGCAGGCAAATAAGGCTATCTGCCGACAACATCCGCTTGCACGGCCTTGGCGTGTGAACAAAGGAATTACCGTTTCACGGCCGGCTCTGCGATTACCAACACCATCCGTTTTTGACGGATTTGCGGCTTCCTTGCATCCGTATTTAATGTCCCCGAGGCTAAAAGAAGCGATGAATCGGGATACGTGTGTGGTGGTAAATGATCATACGCTCAAATTTCACGTGGATGATGCTCGTGCGGATATTCGAGCAAGATATGAATCGCTTTGCAAAGCGTATGAAGTGGGACCATAACCTGCGAGAAACAGCGTGGGGGTGGATGTGGCGTCTTACTGTTCTTGTTTTGCCCTGGCAAACAAGATTGCTTTGGGGCGGCATCCCTATTGTAGGAAAATATGTACCCGAGGAAACGATGTTTTCTTTCTATCTTTCTTGGATGGTATTGCTTGCCGCAACCATTCTTGCTTGTACGCTCAAAAAATCAATACGCCCTGAATGGAAGAAAGGAGTTTGGACAGGGCTGGGGTTCTTAGCATTTGCTTCCTGTTTTTCTACAACGTCTTATACATGGCAGTGGTGGTCGCAAATCGCGGTTCTCGTGCTTTTCGTCACGGCCTTCATTCGGATGCGCGTTTCAAATCGAGAGCTTGGCGCTTGGTTTCTGCTATCGCTTCTTCCGCATACTGCGCTTGGGATTTGGCAATATGCAGCGCAGCACGTAGCGGGGAGTTCTTGGTTTGGGATGTCTTCTCAGTTGCCACTGACAGCGGGCGTGTCTGTGATCTTTGCGGAAGGCGGACGCATTC
>PCSZ01000044.1 GCA_002786495.1 Candidatus Uhrbacteria bacterium CG22_combo_CG10-13_8_21_14_all_47_17
CAAAAGCTTGGTTTGGAAGGTGCGCTCGATTTTGATTTACGTTCTTATTTGCCGGATGATTTGAATGTAAAATTAGACCGTGCAACTATGGCGCATGCGGTTGAGGCGCGCTGCCCTATCCTTGATGAGCGTATCGTACAATTTGCAACGCATATGCCTGCAAAATAT
Organism: Candidatus Uhrbacteria bacterium CG22_combo_CG10-13_8_21_14_all_47_17; assembly: GCA_002786495.1. Taxonomy (GTDB): domain Bacteria; phylum Patescibacteriota; class Patescibacteriia; order 2-12-FULL-60-25; family 2-12-FULL-60-25; genus 21-14-all-47-17. The sequence continues at coordinate 169 of PCSZ01000044.1, forward strand.
ACGATTTTGCATAAAGAGCCGAAAGCCCTTTTGAAATCGGCGCTTTATGGTATTGTTCCTGAGGAAGTATTTTCTCGTCCGAAGCGCGGTTTTCAGGTACCGCTTTCGGAATGGTTTCGTGGTTCGCTCCGCTCCGCCTTTGTTGAGCGCTGTCTTTCAAGCGATATGAAACTGCTCACGATATGCAATGAACCATTTATTCGACGCTTGCTGAAAGAAAACGATCGTGGCATAGATCACGGAAATCGACTCTGGATGCTTTTTTCGCTCTCAACCTGGCTTGAACTCTATGACTAACACGAAAAAAATTCTTGTAACCGGCGGCGCCGGATTTATCGGCTCGCATCTTTGCGAGGCGCTTGTAAAGAATCCGAATAACCAAGTTGTCTCTTTGGATAATTATTCAACGGGACGAAAAGAAAATCATATCCTGGGCGTGGAATATTTGGAGGGCGAAACGCGGGACATCGGTCGTCTTATTGATTTTACGCCCGACATCATTTACCATCTTGGTGAATATTCTCGCACCTCCGAAAGTTTTCGCGAACCGGAAAAAACATGGCTTTTTAATGTTGAAGGTACGTTTCGTGTTCTAGAGTTCTGCCGAACGCGCAAGGTTCCAAAGATTCTTTATGCAGGATCGAGTACAAAGCTTGCAGACGGTGGCGATGGGCGAAATCAATCGCCGTATGCTTGGTCAAAAGCGACTAATACGGAGCTTATTCAACGTTATGGAGAGTGGTACGGCCTTCCATATGTGACGGTGTATTTTTACAATGTCTATGGGACTCGCGAAATTCAAGATGGACCCTATGCGACGCTCATAGGTATTTTTAAACGTCTTCGAAAAGAGGGGAAACCGCTTACGCTTGTTTCTCCCGGCACGCAATATCGAAGCTTTACGCATGTAGACGATATTGTTCGAGGAATTCTAGCGGCGGCAGAAAAAGGCTCTGGCGATGGATATTGTTTGGGACCGCGAGAAATGTATACGATCAAAGATGTTGCGGAATTTTTTGGCGGAGAAATCGAATGGCTTCCCGAGAAACCCGGCGATCGAAAGACGGTTGCAATCGATCTTTCGAAAACGGAAGAAGAGTTGAGCTGGAAAGCATCTATTCGTTTGGAAGATCATATTCGGGATTTTCTGCGAGATCTATGATGAATCGCGTTCTCATTTTTACTACAACTTATTTCCCACTTGTCGGCGGGGCTGAAGTTGCGGTGAAAGAGGTCACGGATCGTTTACCGGAACAAGAATTTGATCTTGTCTGTGCGAAAATAAAAAAAGATTTACCGCGCGTAGAAACCATCGGCCGTGTTCGCGTACATCGTTTTGGTTTTGGATATACCTTTGATAAATATCTTTTTGCTGCTTTTGGAGGGTTCTGTGGGCTTTGGCTTACGCGTCGTTTAAAGCAGCCGATCATTTGGGCGGTTATGGCGAGCTATGGCGGTTTTGCGGCTTTAGTCTTGTGTCTCTTTC
>PCSZ01000047.1 GCA_002786495.1 Candidatus Uhrbacteria bacterium CG22_combo_CG10-13_8_21_14_all_47_17
AGAAGTAGAATTGCTCGCAGCCCATGTTCTCGGTGTTGATCGGGCGTGGATTTTGGCGCATGGTGAACTTATTCTTTCTCCGAGCGTGAAAAAGAGTTTTAACGTATTGCTTGCAAGGAGAAAGGCTCATGAGCCGATTGCGTATATCGTTGGAACGCAGCCGTTTCTTGAAAATGATTTTTTTGTTCAAAAAGGTGTTCTCATTCCGCGACCTGAAACGGAAGAGCTTGTTCTGCGCGCGCTTTCATTCATTCCAAAACAAAAGCCGAAGCAGAAAACGATTTTTGTAGACATCGGAACCGGATCAGGAGCCATCGGAGTCAGTGTTGCCTTAGCACGCCCAAATATTCCGGTAATCGCAACAGACGTAAGTGCAAAAGCTCTAACAATCGCCAAAAAAAACGCAAAACGTCTCGGCGCAAAAAACATTTCCTTTTTGAAAACAAGCCTCTGGTCGCCTTTGCTCCAAAAAGAACTTGCACGCAAAAAACCAAAGCAAGTTATCATCGCAGCGAATCTCCCCTATTTGCCCGACGCGGACAAGAATAAGCTCGCAAAAGACATTGTGTCTTTTGAACCGGCGAAAGCTCTTTTTGCGGGAAAAGATGGACTTCTCCTTATTCAACATTTTCTAAAACAGTGGAACACGTGGAGTGCGACTTCTCCTGAAATAGATGTCTCTGCAATTCTTGAATTTGATCCGGCACAAGCCGCAACGCTCCTTCAGATAACAAAAAGTCTTTTTCCAAAAGCAAACGCCCGCGTGATCAAAGACCAATGCGGGCGCAAACGTTTTCTTGAAATCAAGTAGTGCGTTTTATTTTGCCTGCGAAAAAATCGCATCATCGGTTGTAACCTCAACCCAGGTACGTCCACGTGAAAGCAGATATTCCGCACCGGATGTTGTTTCAAAACGCATCGGTTCCCAGGGAGAGCGTGTCCAGCGAATGACAAAGCGGCTTCCATCGCGATAGGCAATAGCTTCTCCGCTTCCGGTTGTTCGAAGATGCAAACGACCATAGGAGTCCACAACCTCCGCATCGGTTTTGATAACGATGATATTCTCCGCTTCTACTTGCGTGCCATCTGCGTCTTTCTGAAGACGCCCGGACTGCGAGCGATCATACACACCTAGTTCTTGATCATAGTTCCATGCGACATTAAACGATCCACCATAGAGAATAGAAACATGGTTTACATCCCCGCGGCCCGTGGTCGTCGCTGCATCCTGAAAATGCCAGGCAATAGGCATGGTTGTGCTTGTTGCTCCCTTCTTTTCTACAACGGAAGCCATTAATTCCGAACTTGTATACACGTTATGCGGCGCATAGCGGTTATGATCACGCCAAAAATATTTTCCGTAGGCGAATTGATTTACATCCGTAAAATCGGAAACGGAAGGAATAAGTGCGAGTGCTTCTGGACTTCCTCCAACATGGAAATAGGGCGCATTCCAGCCATCGGCCCATTCGACATAATATGGACGCGCGCTTCGCACAGGGCCGATTTTGCTAATGGAAGCACCTGGATCAAAGAAAGCAATGAAACGCGTAATACCGCCTTCCACAGGCGCTTCAACCACAACGCGCGCCTGTGAGAGTCCGGAAAGCGGACGGGCATCCGGATGATTTTCAATCATGACGCCATACGGTGCGAGCGCATCCATACCTGGTTCTACAAGCAAGCCATCAAGCCGACGAACATCATGCGTGTCCGCAACAACCGAAGAGACAGGAGCTTCTTCTGCAGCAACGGCGACTTGTTGATCTTTCCGAGTCTTTCCGGAAATCACAAGTACACCCAAAATGAGAGAAATAATTAAAACGAAAGCGGCTCCGGATACAATAGGTGTCCGGAACCGCTTGGCCGTTTTGAGAAACGTGTCGAGTTTAAGTTTGATATCCATGTTTTAGGATTTTGCCGCACCGCCTACTTCTTTGTTTCCTCACCGGCGGCTTCCGCTTCTGCGGCTGCTACCTCTGCCTTGATAGCAGCTTCCGTCTTAACTTCTGAAACATCGCTGACTTCAGATTCTTCAAGCTTCGCGAGCTGATCTTCCGTAAGCGGGCGTGCAACGGTTGCAAGCGTGGCTTCCGGATCCTGTAATGCTTCAACGCCTTCAGGCAAGGAAAGAGATTTGATTGTGATGGCATCCTCGAAGTTTTCGAGTTTGCTCAGATCAACCTCGATTTCATGAGGAAGGTTTCCAGGAAGACAACGAATTTCCAATTCATCCTGGGATTTCACAAGTGTACCGCCATCGGTCTTCACCGCTTTTGATTCGCCAATAAATTTTAACGGAACCGTGGCTTCCAGCTTTTTATCCATGCGGACGCGATAAAAATCAACATGAATCGGTTCCATGCTAAGCGGATCAACCTGAAAGTCTTTGATAAGCGTCTTAACGCTTGATCCGGCTAACTCAAGATCAACCAAGCTTGAAGAACCAGCACTGCGGAGGAGTTTTACAAAGTCTCCACGCTGAACCGAAAGGCTTTCTGCCGGCAATTCTGCACCGTAAAGGACGCCTGGAATGCGCATGGCTTCACGGAGCTTGTTGAGTGGCTGATCTGTTTTTGTCCGCTTTTCAGCGGTAATTGTGTAGTTCATACAAACGAAAAAGTGTCCATACAATACGTGAATATAAACAGGTCGTCAAGAGCCCGGACAAAAGGAAAACGGCAGAAAATAGCCTATTTTTTAGCTTGTCCTAAGAGAAAACGGCAGAATTCCCCGCTCTTCATCTCCAAGACCTGCGTAAAACGAATACATTCGTCTGAGGTGATCGCCTCCGCATCTTCAAGCCGGATGGCGTCCGCAACCTCAAGATCGGTTACAAGCCCCACAGTACTCATCCAGCCGGAGCGTTCCAGCATAAGGGCCATCATTGATCTTCCACATTTCTGACAACTGCAATGAAATAGCCGAGATCCTTCAAACTCGCGCAAAAGCCGAACAGCCTCATCACTGTAAGGCGTGTGGCAAAGCGGACATTCTGCGATAAGTCTCGAGGGATGAATGCTCATAGGGATAGAATACCTTGTAAAAGAAAAACAGGAAACCGTCCAAATGTAGGACGGTTTCGAGTAGAATAGCTTTGTTCAAGAACAAGAATAGCTACACATCCAAGTTCTGAACCTTTTTTGCGTTCGTCTGAATGAATTTTTTACGAGGAGCAACTTCTGATCCCATGAGCGTTTCAAAAACCATATTCGCCCGTTCGGCATCAAGAACCGTAACGACTTTCATTAATCGCTTTTCCGGATCCATCGTAGTGTCCCAAAGCTGTTCAGCATTCATTTCTCCAAGACCCTTATAACGCTGTATGGATACGCCCGCCGCTTTCGCCGCATCATCAGAAACTGTTTCCACGCCCTCTTCGACGGCGGACTCTTCTTCCTCCGCCTCTTCTGCGGCCTTCTTTGTTTTAGCTTTCTTTTCTTCTTTTAATTTTGCAAACTCTTCAATAATGACATCGCATTCCGTATCAGAGTAGGCGTACTTGATCATCTTTCCTTTTTGCGCACGGAAAAGAGGCGGCTGCGCAATCAGGATATGTCCGCGATTCAAAAGGTCTGGAAAATAGCGATAGAACAGCGTCAGTAAAAGCGTTCGAATATGTGCACCGTCAACGTCAGCATCCGTCATGATAATGACTTTATGATAACGAAGTTTTTCGATCTCGAACATTTCGCCGATATTCGTACCGAGCGCGATGACAAGATTCTTAATTTCATTGTTTGCGAGCATTTTATCGAGACGTGCGCGCTCCACATTCAAAATCTTTCCGCGAAGCGGAAGAATGGCCTGCGTATCACGATCTCTCCCCTGCTTAGCTGTACCGCCGGCAGAATCTCCCTCAACGATAAAGAGCTCGGAAACAGCCGGATCGCGATTGGTACAATCGGCCAGCTTCCCGGGAAGCATCATACCTTCAAGCACACCTTTACGCATCACGGTGTCACGTGCAGCACGTGCAGCGGCGCGTGCGCGCTGAGCTAAGACACACTTGGAAAGAATTGCCTCCGCATCTTTTGGATGCTCTTCGAGGAACATAGCGAAGAATTCTCCCATGACAGACTCAACCGCTCCACGTACTTCCGGCGTTCCAAGTTTTGATTTCGTCTGTCCTTCAAATTGCGGTTCAGGATAGCGAATGGAAATAACCGTCGTAAGACCCTCACGGACATCTTCACCGGAAAGATTATCGTCTTTTTCTTTCAAGAAGTTCTTTGAACGCGCGTAATTATTCAAAACACGCGTGAGCGCGCTTCGAAAGCCTTGCACATGTGTTCCGCCTTCTGGGTTAATAATGTTGTTCGTAAAGGCGTAAAGATTTTCGATATAATCCGCCGTGTACTGAAGCCCAATGGATACTTCTGCAAGATCAACTTGTTTTTCAACGAAGAAAATATTCTCATGCTTCACGTCGCGTTCGTGATTGAGATGACGCACATAGGAAGCGACGCCACCTTCAAAATAAAACGCATACATTTCCGGACGCTCTGTATCGCGCTCGTCTATCGCGATGAGCTTAATCCCCTTCGTGAGATAACATTGCTGGCGATAGTGATCGAGAATGCGCTGATATTCAAATGAAGTTCCTTCCTTAAAAATAGTTCCATCCGCCTTAAAACGAATCGTCGTTCCATGGTGTTTGCTCGGACCAACTTTTTTAACGCTTCCCTTTGCTTTGCCACGTTCGTATTCTTGAACATACTTCTCCCCTTCGCGTTCAACCGTTGCGATAAGATGTTCAGATAAAGCGTTTACAACCGAAACACCTACGCCGTGAAGTCCTCCGGAAATTTTATAACCGCTTCCTTCTCCACCAAATTTCCCTCCCGCATGCAGCTTCGTTAAAACAAGTTCAAGTGCGGAAACTTTATATTTTTTATGTTTGTCGACAGGAATACCGCGACCGTTATCGGAAACCTCCACGTAGTCATCGGGTAAAAGTCGAATAGTAATTTCGGACGCATGTCCGGCCATTGCTTCATCGAATGAGTTATCCGCAACTTCGCGAAGAAGATGGAAAAGACCTTCCGGACCGGTTGATCCGATATACATTCCCGGACGCTTTCGAACCGGTTCGAGCCCTTCCAAAACGGAGATTTGCTCCGCACCGTAGCTTCCGGTTTTCGTCGTCTTTTTTTCAGTTTTTGCCATAGAGTTCGCCAAAGATAGTACCAGAAAATTGATGAAAAGAAAAGGCCTTCGTCAAGGCCATCCAGGTGGAAAAAGGAGCTGCAGATCTACAGAGAAAACGTCTTTTTGTGCTATACTGAAACCGCATGGCGGAAACATATAACATAGGAAGCGGCCTTTCCGAACAGGAATTAGATCTCGCGAGCTTTTGGGTTCGCAATCGTTCTCTTCTCCAAAAAATCAGTCACGGCCTCCTTATTGGATTTTCTGTTCTGACCTGGGGCTTCGTCCTCTGGTCGCTTCTTGACGCCTATGCCATTTCCTATCCGCGCGAGGCGCGCATTACGCAGATTGTCGCGAATAATCAACTTGCCATTCAAGGACTGGAAAGCTCTCGGCCAAAAACGGTTCAGTCTTCAGAAGTAAGCGTGTTTAGCGCAACCGATGGTCGCGAAGATTTTCTTGTAGAATTAACCAACCCGAATGCGCAGTGGATGGCCACCTTTACATATCAATTCAACTCGAACGGCGAGCTCACACCGCAGCGAGAAGGTTATATTCTCCCAAATAGCCAGCGCTATCTCACAGAGCTTGGTTTTACTCCGCAAAAGCTCGCTCCAACTGCACGGCTCGTTGTAGACAATATTCAATGGAGGCGCGTAAATCCAAATGAAGTGGATGGAAATTATCAGGACTTTGCGGCGCGAAGACTTCTCTTTGATTTTGCAAACATTGATTTTCAAAAAACAGTTACATTAGCAAATCAAGATGTTGGACAATCGTCATTCGATTTCACAAACCAAAGCGCCTACGGCTATTGGAACGTGGACCTGACCGTCGTGCTTTTCCGCGGAACGATTCCGGTAGGCGTTACCACCATTACGGAACATGAAGTGAAACCGGGAGAGCAGCGTCCTGTGACAATTAATTGGTTTGAAAATCCAAGCGGTATTACAAAAACCGAAGTTCAAGCAAATACCAATATTTTTGATCCGAACAATTATCTTGAGGCCGCACGCTTTTAATTTGCGTTTTTTTGCAGGCGCGCTAGGTTAGGGCTATGAATCGTTTTATTGAAACGCTCCAGCGCGTCGACTGGATGTTGCTGAGCGCCGCTATCACGCTAACCGCCGTCGGATTGACGGCGATTTATGGTATTGGTATTTCGCAGGATCAGGCGGACTTCTTCCTATTTCATAAGCAATTCGTTACTTTTGCAATCGGGATCGCTGCTGTCATCGTGCTCATTTTTTTGGATTATCGACATTTACGCAGCTATAGCCTCATCCTCTATCTCGCGGGAATGCTTTTGCTTTTAGCGGTTCTTGTTTTCGGTCATACCGTCAATAATACGCAAGGCTGGTTTCGTATCGGGGCACTTTCCTTTCAGCCCGTTGAATTGGCAAAGATTTTACTCACCATTTATTTAGCGGCTTTCTTCTCTCGGAAAAGCCATAAACGACTAAGTTGGCGTTCTTTTGGTATCAGCTTTTTAGCAGCGACAGGATATGCCGGTCTTGTTCTCTTACAGCCGGATTTCGGCTCCGCTATGGTGCTCTACATGATTTGGGGCATGATGGCGCTTTTTGCCGGACTTCCAAAATACGCCTGGTTTATTTTGCCTCTCACGGCCTGCACCGTTGCCCTGCTCGCCTGGAACTTTGCCTTACAACCTTATCAGCAAGCGCGCGTTGCTTCTTTTCTTGATCCGAATCTTGACCCGAGAGGAAGCGGCTATAATGCCATTCAAGCCCGCATCGCCATCGGATCGGGAGGGCTCTTTGGAAAAGGCGTGGGAGAAGGTTCGCAGGCACGTCTACGCTTTTTACCCGCCAGCGCAACAGACTTTATTTTTGCCGTCATCGGAGAAGAATTGGGCTTTGTTGGCGTCGCCTTCATTCTTGGATTGTTTCTTTTGATTCTCTATCGATTTATTCGCCTTGGATATGAAAGTGAAGATGAATTCGCCAGTCTTCTTCTCATCGGTCTTTCAGGGCTTATTCTTATTCACCTCACGGTAAACGTTGGAATGAATCTCGGCATCATGCCGATCACGGGTATTCCGATGCCGTTTTTATCTGCGGCTGCGAGTTATCTTCTTATTACATTCGTGGCCATCGGTCTCGCAGAAAGTATCGCTGTTCGCAGACGCGCCACCGTGGATCGTGAAGCAGCGAAAATATTATTTGAATAACAAAAACGACGGAATGAACCGTCGTTTTTATGATGGAGCCGATGGCGGGATTCGAACTCGCGACCTCTGCTTTACGAAAGCATTGCTCTACCAACTGAGCTACATCGGCA
>PCSZ01000065.1:0-7294 GCA_002786495.1 Candidatus Uhrbacteria bacterium CG22_combo_CG10-13_8_21_14_all_47_17
AAAAATACAATCCAGATCTCGTCTTTCTGACGAACCCTATGGAGCATTGGGATAGTTTTTATATAAAAGCTGCGAAAGCTCAGGGCGTTCCCACGGTTGGTCTTGTGAAGAGTTGGGATAATATGTCAAAAACAAGCTTTCGCATTTTGACCGATTATGTGTTGGTGTGGGGTCCTTATATGAAAGAAGAGGCGATAAAGTATCAGATGCATTCGGAAAAGGAGATCTTTGAAATCGGTGTTCCTCAATTTGATATTTATCTTGATAGAAGCGAGGGAGGCTCCTCGAAAGATCTCTTGGAAGATGCACGGCTTGATCCCGGTCGAAAAACAATTTTGTTTGGCTCGGAAGGAAAAATAACGCCCAAAGATCCGGATATCGTTGAAGGTATTCTTCAAATGATTGATCGCCAGGAATTGGTGTTTCCATCGCAGGTTTGGGTGCGGCCGCACTTTGGTTACAAAGACGACGACAAGAAGTTTGATCGCATCGCGCAGCATCCGCATGCCTACGTGGATCGAGAAAACACACCGCGACCAGCATTCTATGATCAATGGGATTATTCTCGAAAGCAGTATCTTCGTTTAGCGGATACGCTTTTTGCTTGTGACGTTATGGTAACAACGGCCTCGACCCTGCCTATTGATGCGGCTGCCTGCGGAAAACCGAGTATCGTCATTGCTTTTGATGGGAAAGAACGGCTTCCGCATAGGCGCTCAGTTGCCAGGTGGTATGAAACTGAGTACTATAGCAATGTTTTAGCCACGGGAGCTGTTGTGCTGGTTCGGAATTTTTCTGAATTACGCGCAGCTCTTAATGCGGTGTTAGAGAACCCGCTCACAAGAAAACAGGAACGTGACGCTCTTGTTCGTCGTTTTGCAGGCGCCTTAGATGGGCACGCTTCTGAGCGAATTGCGCAGTTTCTCCTCGCAGTTGTTAATACGGGAAAACCACCCGATTCCTCCCTATGAATGATTCAAAACACAAGGAACAAGAACAAACGACTTCGGAATTATATGGTTCTTTGTTCACGGCCTATGATCAAAAGCGCTTCGATGAATCTGTAGAGCTCTTCAATATGCGTCATACGCGTTGGGGCATCCCGCTTGAATGGTTTCATGGAAAAACATGTTTAGATGCAGGATGTGGTGGCGGAAGATTTGTTGTAGCTCTTGCAAAGCTTGGTGCTGAACGAGTAGAGGGTGTTGATATTAGTGAGGAGGCAATCACGGCGGCGCAAGAGCGTATAAAGGAGCGTGGCCTGGAACATCGTGCGCATGTGCGCGTTGGTTCTGTTCTTGATGTTCCGTTTCCGGATCAATCCTTTGAGTATGTTGTTTGTTCCGGTGTTGTTCATCACACGCCTGATCCAAAGAAAGGATTTAATGAACTTGTTCGCGTGTTAAAACCCGGCGGTAAATTTTTCTTTTCCGTGTACGGCAAAGGCGGACTTGTTTGGATGATCAATGATATTGGCCGGCTTATTGCAAAAGTGATTCCATTTAAAATCATGGAGGGCTTGTGGAAAGTAATCGGTATTCCACCGAACAAGCGCTATAACTATCTTGATAATATGTATGTTCCATATTGCTATCGCTATACGGAGAAAGAAATTCGAACTTGGCTTGAAGATGCTGGTTTTGAAAATATTCGTCGCGTAAAATTTGAGCGTTATGATTATGAAACGTTAAAGTCTCATTTTTTTCATGGGGAAGGCTGGCTGCAATTTTACGCAGATAAAAAAGCTAATAGCTAGAAGGTATGGGGCTGGCACTAAAGGGGACGACATTCGCGGAGAGAAGAAAAATGCATATGGCACAGCCTTCTTGGTGTCTTCGGGATGGACTGCTGGAAACTTGGATGAGGGATAAGTCGAAACATTCAAGAATTTTAGATATTGGAGCGGGGAGCGGGGAGACAGAGAGGCGGTTAGTACAGGCAGGCTTTGAGAATATAATTGCTATTGATCTAGAGAGCTATCTTGACACTGACTTTATTGGCATCGCCCCAGAGTTGCATCTTCTCGATGTTTCCAAGGAGATAATTCCATTAGAAGATGCGAGCGTTGATGTTGTCTTTCTTCTACAAATGCTTGAGCACTTGGAAAACCCGTGGCACTGCATTCGTGAAGCGGTTCGCGTTACCAAAAAAGGAGGGGACGTGTTTTTCGCAATTCCGTTCTCTACAAGTTTTGTTAATCGTGTGAAATATCTTCTTACTGGTGATGTTGAATCCTACAGCGCAAAGAACAATCACGTTGCTTTATTTTCAGAGGGATTGGTCACGAAGTTGTTGGGTGATCAGCTTATGGAAGTTGATCGATATTATTCCGAAGGTTTCATACGTTTGCCGTTTCATAAAAAAATAAGATTTAGAAGAGGGCTCTTGAAACGAATGTTTTCACGTAAAATTGCATTTCATTTGAAAAAATGCTGATATAGTTCTATTCGCTTTCTATGAAGATCTTTAAATCGGTGTTAGCAAATCTGCACACATTATGGAACAGAGTGTCTATAAAAGGGTGAGTGAGGTGGAACAGACACACTGGTGGTTTGTTGCTAGACGCCGTATCATCGATCGTGTTTTGACCAAATATATCGAGAAAAAAATCGGAAGCGCGCTTGATATTGGTTGTGGCACCGGTGGGAATATTCCCCTCCTTTTTTCACATGCGGCATCCGTGACCGGCTTGGATATGTCCGAAACGGCCTTGGGGTTCGTACGCAGTAAATATCCGGCTTTCAGAGCCGTTTCAGGGTCGTTCCCTGAAGCGACTCTACACGAGACATTTGAGTTGATCACGCTTCTTGATGTTCTGGAGCATATTGAAGATGATGCCCGGAGCATTAAGCGCATCGAGGATATGCTTGCGCCTGAGGGGATTGTTGTGATCACGGTTCCGGCCTTCAACTTTCTTTGGACGGGCTATGATGTTTCGTTGAGGCATCACCGCAGATATACGAAGAAGCAACTGCAAAGTTTGTTACACGCGAATTCAGAACTTGAAATACTCAAATTGAGTTACTATAATTTTTTTCTGTTTCCGCTTATATGGGGTGTTCGTTTTTTTAGGAATGTGTTTGGCGTTCATCAGCATGAAGAGGACCTATCTATTCCAGCACGAGGTATTAATAGGGTGCTTACTTGGTTTTTTTCTCTCGAATCGCTGCTCCTGCCCAGTTGGAATTTACCTTTCGGCGTTTCATTGATATGCGTGGCACGAAAACGCGAAGTATAGTCCGCACCCTGTGGGGTCGCTTGTCGTGTAATAAGCTCGCAATTTTTTTTGCCATACTTATTGGGTTGATCTATGTCAGTCACTACGCTTTTAATTATCATTTTGATTTCAATAATTCTCATTCAACGTCCTATCCAATTACGGAAATCGGCCGACCTGATGACGCGATTGCGTATTACCCTCGTGCAAAAGAAGCCTTTGAGGGCAGGTGGTTAATCGGGGACGTAAATAATTATGAATACAGGGACAGTCCAGCATTTCTGTCGATAGCGAGTCCGCTTTTACTCGGCTGGCTGGGAAGGGCGCTTGGCTCATTTGAAGCTGGAGTTATATTAGCTGACTTCGTTTTTCCGGCTTTGATTTTTCTTGCTGTTTTCGCCATCGCAAAGGAACTAACGGGGCGTAAAACCGCATCCTTGTTTTTTGCCGCGGTGTTTTTACTTGTTCCGGCTGCGTTCCAGGGGCTTCCCCCGACATCCTTTGCTTCGCTAAGCGGCTTTTTTCAAGCTCTCTTTCCTTTTCAGGGAAACGCGTTACTTTATTTCTCACGGATTGAGTATCCAAAACTAACGTTTTTATTTTATGGAATGACGGTACTGTTTACGCTTCGAGCTTTAAACAGGGGCGCGTGGCGAGATGCTGTTCTTGCGGGAATAGGGTTTGGATCGTTATTTTACACGTATTTTTATGATTGGACGGCATTTACTGTCACCTTGGGTCTGTTTTTAATATATGTACTTTTTCTACGGAGACTCGACATAGTTGTAAAAGTGGTTGCGATCGGGTGTATTGGGATCCTCTGTTCCATTCCTTTTTGGATGAACTTTTATCAATTACAACAGCTCGCTTCATATGGAGATCTCCTTCAGCGTTTGGATGTCGAGCAAGGAAGGTTCTTGAGATGGAAAACGGTTTGGCAAACATATATCAAGTTAGGGATACTCGGAGGCACACTCTGGTTGAGTCGTCATAAGGCGAAACGTATTTCCACAGCATTCGTTATTACAGGTCTTTTTACCTATTTTATTACCGTTAATGTTCAGCTCGTGCTTGGGTACAGTCCGCAGCCGGACCATTGGTATAGAACCGTTTTACTTTATCTGGCTCTTGCATTTTTTTTACTAGCGCTACATATAGTAGATGCGTCACGCCTCGTGTTGCGCTCGTGGTTCAAGCCCCTTGCCTGGTTCTTGCTCTGTGTCTTTCTTGGCATTCAGTTATTAGGACAATACCAGTTCAGTCTTCGAAAACATCAGAATTATCTGATTTCTGAAGACATACTCCAGAGTTACCGTTGGTTAGACGAACATGTTCCCAAGGATGCCGTTATAGGCTCTCTTTCGGTCGACAGCGCTTCGGGGATTGCTCTGCATTCAAATAAGAACGTTTTTTTACAGAATGGTTTTAATACGGTTGCACCGACGTCCGAGATATGGAAGCGAGCTATGTTCATGGCTAATGTTTATGGCTTGGATACGGAGGCGTTCCGAGCGTATATACAAGACGCGGGGATATACTTTTTTACCGCCTATTATACAGATCGGGGTGCGGATAGTATGTTTTTAGCAAATCGTTCCACCTCTCTTCCTAGGGCGGTCGAACAAAAGGCTCAAGAGTACCACCAAATATTTAGAAGCGCTTCTTCTCGCAACGCCATTCCTTACAAGCTTGATTACCTTTATTATGGGCCGGAGGATAGGCGTATAGGTAATTCTCCTTCGCTCAACCTCGATGGGCTGGTGAAAGTTTATGAGCACGGAGGAGTAGAGATTTTTCAACTGACCAACTAATCAATTGACGTATGTTTTGGAAAAAAAGCAAGGCTTGTATCCTAAGATGTATTCGATGGGTGTTTTCCCTTCTTCCGAAGGGGACTTCTGATTTTGTTTATCTTGTCTTGTTCAAACCGAAGCCGCTGCGTTTTTTGCTGGATCGCATACTTCTGTATTTACTCCCGCCCGGCATTACCTTGCCCGAGGGCACATTGCATTTTCAAGCAAACGATCCGGTGCTACCCGCAGCTTTACTTTTTGGAGTATATGAAGCTAGTGAGACTAAAATCATGAGAAGTATGATTCGTCCCGGTATGACCGTGGTTGATATTGGAGCAAATATCGGTTATTACACCTTGATAGCTTCGCGACGTGTTGGTAACGAGGGCCAGATTTTAGCATTCGAGCCGGAGCCGAAAACGTATGAAGTATTAAAAACGAATATCCATGCAAATAACATTGTGAACACGCAGTGTTTCCCCCTAGCGATTTCATCGCATGCTGGAGAAGAGCGTCTATTTTTATCAAGTGAGAATAAGATGAAACATTCTCTTTTAAGCCAAGATACGCAGACAGATTTTATAAAGGTCACAACCTGTACTTTGGATGACTTTATGGAGAAGAGAAGTATTTCCAAGGTCGATTTTATTAAAATGGATATCGAGGGCGCTGAAGGACTCGCTTTATCGGGGATGATAGGCACCTTGCAAAAGCTTGGTCCCACGATTATGACTGAGTATGCCCCGGAACGCTTGCAGCGCTTAGGTCAGGATCCTGTGGAATTCATCCAGATGCTCCAGAGAATCGGATATTGTGTTTTTGAGATCAGCCAAAAAGACGAGCGGTTGCTTCTGATTTGTGACGTGGAAGATTTTATCAAGAACAGGTTTAATTATAAAATCTATACGAACCTGCTCTGTTCCAAGTATCTACATCAAGATATCCTCATTCGAGATTTATCGTTGTCATGAAGTCTATGCCACCATCTTTTTCTATCATTGTGCCAGTTTATAATGAAGAGCAGAGAATTCATAAAACCTTTGCTTCAATTACGACTTTTTACGCTCAGGGCTATTTTCCTAATCTGGAGATTGTGTTCGTTGATGATGGTAGCAAAGATCGTACGGCTGACTTAGTGAGAGGCTTTACATGCCCGGCAAAGGTGAGGCTCGTTACGTATGGTCAAAATCGAGGCAAGGGTCATGCCGTGAAAAGAGGCATGTTGGAAGCGACCGGGGGCATATAGATTAATGATGGATGCGGATATGTCCACACCGATTCAAGAAATCGAAAAGTTTATTCCGGATATGGATGTAGGGCACCCCGTCTTGATAGGCACCAGAAAGAGTCGAGATGCATTAATTACTCAACGACAACCATTGTTTCGCGAAACATTGGGCAAAGCGTACACATTACTTGCTAGGCATATCCTTGGTGTAAAAGTCACGGATTTTACTTGTGGGTTCAAATGTTTTTCGGCGGAGGCGGCTCAAAGCATATTCAGCAAGGCAGAAATTGATCGTTGGAGTTATGATGCTGAGCTGCTTTTTATCGCCAAGAATCTCAAGCTTTCTATACGCGAAATACCTGTCATATGGCATAATGATGAAGATAGTCGCGTACGCTTATCAAAAGATGCTCTAAGCTCGCTTATAGATCTTTTTAAGATCCGTTTCAAACGATAAATCTGTTACGGTATAACCGGGGTACGAGCTCAGAAGATGTTTGCGTGGGGCCGTCCATTTGGGTTGACGATCAAGTCGGCGCGATCTAAGCTTCGGTAAGCCATTTTTCGCCATGAATCCTATTAATATCGGTACAAATTCGCAAGAACCGTGGGTTGGGGAAGACCGGCCTGTTTTTGTGATTGCGGAGATTGGGAAGAATTTTATTCAATCGGAAGATGAACGTTCTGTTGATGAGTATTTGCGAAATGCGATTGCGCTCGCTCAGGCGGCGAAAGATGCCGGTGCTCATGCCGTAAAGTATCAAACACATACCGTTGAAGATGAGCAGGCAAATGTCGAGGTTGTTTCCCCGCACTTTAAAGGGTCAGATCGCTATCGCTGGGTTAAGCGAAACGAAGACGTCACTCCGATGGATGGATTTTGGAAGCCACTTAAGGAGGCTTGCGATAAAATTGGTATCCCATTTTTTTCTACCCCGATGAGCCGCGCATCTGCGCAAAAGCTCGATGCTTTAAATGTCCCTTTTTGGAAAGTGGGTTCTGGAGACATTTTAGATTTTGTCATGCTCGATTATCTTCGGAGGAGCGGGAAGCCTA
>PCSZ01000065.1:7324-7658 GCA_002786495.1 Candidatus Uhrbacteria bacterium CG22_combo_CG10-13_8_21_14_all_47_17
GTGTCGCGTTACCCCTGTCCGCCGGAAGATCTCCATTTGGAGACAATATCTTTTTTATGCGAGCGCTACGGACTGCCTACGGGATTTTCGGATCACTCCATTGGAACAGAATCCGCGATTGCGGCAGCGGCGCTCGGAGCGCGTGTTATTGAAAAACATTTTTCTTTTGATCGTACGCTTTGGGGATCTGATCATAAAGTTTCTCTTGTGCCGGAGGAGCTCCGCACGCTTGTACAGGGTGTTCAGCGCGTTCGGGAAGACGAGACCTATCGTGAAGAGGTATTGGAAAGTGATCTTGTTAAGTGCGGTATGGGAGCAAAGCAAAAAACGCTTC
>PCSZ01000080.1:0-2910 GCA_002786495.1 Candidatus Uhrbacteria bacterium CG22_combo_CG10-13_8_21_14_all_47_17
GCGCCGCTTTTCGCTATTTTCGGGATAGGATTCGGGGGTGTAATTTTTGTACTTGAGTATCGTTTTTATTTTGTCGCAGGAATAACACTGCTTATGCTTATTGCCATATACTTAACGGCGCGAAAGATAAATAAAGTTTGTACTTCGTGCTAAAATAACTTATATCGCTGGCTTTTTCATTATTAACATCATTTTTAAATTTATGGAATTCGACTACACCACAACTACAACGAAAACTTTTGACGCGGCGGCTCAAGGTGTGCAAGACGAAATTATCAAGGCTGGCATGCGGGTTTTGTATATTCATGACGTACAAAAGACTTTAGCCGAGAAAGGGTTTGAAAGAGAGCCATTTAAGATTATTGAGTTTTGCAATGCAAAGTTCGCTAATGAATTTTTGAATAAGGATATTAAAATCGGCCTTTGTCTGCCTTGCAAGGTAAATGTCTATGTCAAAGACGGACAAACTTTTATTTCCGGCATGCGGCCGATTATCTTGCCGCAGTTTTTCCCGCAGGCCGATCTGGGTGAGCGACCGAAAGAAATTGATCAAATCATTCAAAACATTATCAATAATGCGAAATAGCTTATGAAAAAAATCTTTTTTATCACAACTATTTTTGTTTTCAGTTTCGCCTTACTTCCCAACTTTTCTTTCGCCCAAGGAATGATGGGAAACAACATGACGGGCGGAGTTGACACGGTAACTCAAAACGATAACGGGCATACTGCCAGTGGAGAAGCGGAGGGAGAAGCAATTCAGGAAAAATTGCAAATGCAAGAACTTAACTGCGGGAACTTATCGGATGATGATTTTCATTCACTCGGTATGTATTTTATGGGTTTAATGGCCGGCGATTCTCACGAGGCAATGGACACTATGATGGAAAAAATGATGGGCGAAGAAGGCGAGGAGCAAATGCATATCGCCATGGGCAAACGAATGAGCGATTGTGAACCCGACGCGCCAATGCCTCAAAGTATGACAAATGGCGGCATGATGCCAATGATGATGAATATGATGATGGGCGGAGGCATGATGGGGAATGGCAATAACTCTATGATGGGAAATTTTGCTGCCAATCCAACAAGCTGGTTCGGCTGGGGTTTGGGATGGATTTTTATGATTTTATTTTGGGGACTTGTTATTTTAGCTATTGTCGCGCTGATAAAATGGATAATGAATCAAGGCAGGCACGCGACAAACGGCAAGTCCGCTTTAGAAATTCTCAAAGAACGCTACGCTGAGAGCGAGATTGACAGAAAAGAATTTGAGGAAAAGAAAAAAGATTTAAGTTAACCCATTTCGTGTTAAAATGAATCTATGACATCCAAAATTCGCAACAGCTTAATAATTTTTTCTTTCTTTCTTCTCTCGATAACCATCGTGGGTATTTTTTGGCTGGTTACTACACCCGGAGCGCAAGCCGGCCTCGTCTTTGCCTACGCGGCCGGGCTTTCCATGATTTTTCTTCCCTGCACCTTACCGTTGGTATTTGTCATTGTGCCTCTGGCAATGAAGCAATCGCCACTCAAGGGGCTTACAATGGCAGTGCTTTTCGGATTAGGACTTGCCATTACGCTCTCCATCTATGGCGCGGCCGTTGCCTGGGTTGGGAATTATATCGGCATGAATAGTTTAATTCGCGTAATGTTCGGGATTGCCGGGGCAATGGCGTTTGTCTTTGGATTGTCTGAATTAAAACTCATTGTTTTCCGCCTGCCTTTTATGGCAAAGGTGCTGCCTACACGCTTGCAAAAAAGCGGTGATTATTCAAAGTCATTTTTTATGGGCCTTTTCTTGGGCAATGCCGGTGTGGGCTGTCCTAATCCCGCTTTTTATGTACTGCTCACATACATTGCGACCGTAGGAACAGTAAGCGACGGAGTTCTTTTGGGCGTGGTGCATGGCTTAGGAAGAGCCACGCCGCTTATCTTTCTTGTCGTCCTCGCCATTCTTGGCATCAACACCATGAATTGGGTTAGCCGTTCGCAGGAAAAAGTTGAACGGTTTATGGCTTGGGGATTGGTCGGCATCGGCGCGTATCTTTTTCAATATCTGCCGTTTAAGATGGCGTTTTGGGAGGGCTCAATCTTTCATGTTGCCTGGAACAACATCGTGACGAAGACCCTGCCAAGCATAGCCGAAAGCGAAAGAATCGAAGAACTGCTGAACATTCAAGGAGGCACCGCCACCATTTTGCCGTGGGTGTTTATCGGACTTATGGTCGGAGTGGTGATTCTTTGGGACGCGTTTGTTCAGCGTAAAAAGTTAATCCAAGATTAAACCCTATGACAAATTTCGCATTAATCCAAGTTGCTTACGCCCACGAAGAAGGGGCGACTACCGTAACAGCCGACAATACCCTCGGTCCCGTTTTAGCGTTGGTTATTATTATCTTGGCCATAGTCGCAGCCAAGCGCATGAAAAATATTAATAAAGAAAATCATTATGAACAAAGAAATTAAAATGACCCTCGTTACCCGCGAAGGGTGCGTGCATTGCGCGCAGACGAAAGAGCTCTTAAAAAAGATACAGCCCGAGTATCCCGAACTTGTGGTGGAAGAAATAGATATGATAACGCCCCAAGGACAAGAACTCATCAGCAAATTCGGCATTATGTCGAGTCCTGGGATTATTATTAACGGCGAACTATTCTCTATGGGCGGAACGACCGAAAAGGAATTAAGAGAGAAATTTGCTACATTAAGAAGTTAAATTTGTAGCCCGCCAAAAAACCAAAAAAGCCCGCGCGGATTCCTCCTCAGACCCCTCCTCCGCGCGGACAAATGCAAAAACAAAATCAGCCGAGGTTTTGCCAAATCCTTCCCCCAGAAAAATAGTTTTGGCAAAACCGAGTCCGCATTGAAGCCCCACGCACTGCCCGAATACTTGGAGGGCAGAACCCC
>PCSZ01000080.1:2934-4902 GCA_002786495.1 Candidatus Uhrbacteria bacterium CG22_combo_CG10-13_8_21_14_all_47_17
ACTCGCTAGTGCGTGGGGCTTTCTCCGAGCGTACGATTTAGTTTCGCTTAACCACGCACGCGGAGTGTGCGACATCATTTGTTTTGAAAATAGGTGCGAGCTTGGTACAATAAATACACCAAAACAGAACTCAACGGCTTTTTCAAAGCCATAAGGTGGGACGCGCGAAGCGCGTCCCACCTTATGGCTTCTTCAAAACCTTTAAGTTTCATTTTGGTGCCCGGAGTGGGACTCGAACCCACATGTCTTTCGACCACAGATTTTAAGTCTGTTGCGTATACCATTCCGCCATCCGGGCACGGATACCATTTAACACGCTTTTCACTATTTTGTCAGCTAAAGCCCCCGACAGTTGCCGGGGGCTAGTTCAGGAACGTCCAAAAATTTTCAAGAGATAGGCCTCTGAGCAATCCGCCTCATTTTCGGGCGGAGCTTCGAGAATAAGCAATCCTCCTTCCCGAGGAATAATGCGCCGCTTGCCGGAAAAATCTCGGCCAGCGAAGAAATCATTGAGACTCTCTTCAATGACTCCCTGACCGGGTACGGCATGAATAATCGTACGATTTTCCGTTGCGATCCCGACATGACCAATGTGCTGTTCGTCATTATGGATCCAGTATTCCGTAGGACCGCCCGTAAAAATTAGGTCGCCCGGAAAAATTGGAGCAAAATCTACAGAAACCCCCGGATCGCGAAGGAACTGAGAAAGAGCATACCGCGGAAGACGGATCCCGCAGCGTCCGTAAACATATGCCATGAGACTTGAGCAGTTGAATTTCTCCGGAGCCTCCGCGAGCAGCGCCCGCGCATTGAATGAAGCTCCAAGGCAATCACGCGCTTCACGAACAGGATCCGTTTCGATCCGGTGGAAGCCCTCTTCCTGAATAAGAACCTTCAAAAGATGTGCACGGTTCTTCTGCGGATTATCCGCAGATAGAATTTCGAGTTCTCGAAGCAAAGCTTCCAGCTCATTCAAAAGAAGTGCACAGCGATTTCCAACTGCGTAATAGTTTGCATTTTGTTTTCTCAAAGTTCACCTCTCGCAAGAGACTTAGCGTATTCTTGCCGCCTCGTCAATAATGGCGCCCGCAATATCCACGCCCGTTGCACGCTCAAGTTCTGTAAAGCCCGGGTTTGCATTGACCTCAATCAATAGAAGTCCTTTCGCTGTTCTCAAAAGATCCACGCCCGCAATATCAAGTTCGAATGCCTGCGCACAAGCGAGAACGATTCGCTGTTCCTCTTTTGTTAATTCCGTTTTTGTTCCCACGCCGCCTAAAGCTGCATTCGCTCGAATATCTCCGGCGGGCGCCGTGCGTTCCATGGCAGCAACAATTTTTCCGCCGATAACAAAAGCTCGAACATCTTTTCTATTCGCCTCCGCAACAAATGATTCAATAATAGATGGATTCTCATCACTAACGCGAAGATAATCAATGATCGGTTGAAGCGTTTCTGCATTCTCCGCATAAAAAATACCAACACCATGCGTACCGAATGGCGTTTTCAACACAACCGGAAATCCAATACGCTTCGCCGCTTCAAGAGCTTCTTGTTTTTGTTTTGCGATAGCCCAAGGTGGCATCGGAAGACCCGCCTCAAGCAAACGAACATGCTGAGCAAGTTTATTTTTCGTCTCATGCATAAGCGCCGTACCATTGAGAACGCGCACACCCGTCTTTTTCAACAAGCTCGGAATATGTACATGTAAGCTTGGTTCTTCAATAAAATTAGGACGATACACAAGAGCATCAAAACCTCCAAAAGGTTGATCTTCATATAAAACTGTAAAGTCATCTCCATGAGACTCAAATGTAAAATGCGACTCATAGAGGCGAGCCATTTCTATTCCGCGCGCTGCTCCGGCAGCTTCAAGACGCTCCGCTCCCGCAAAAGCAGCTTGTTTTGGCTCCGAAGAGATGATGATGCCAATCTTCATATATACACCTATATTTGAACACAAATGCG
>PCSZ01000080.1:4925-12009 GCA_002786495.1 Candidatus Uhrbacteria bacterium CG22_combo_CG10-13_8_21_14_all_47_17
TTCATAGAACAAATATGGAACAAGAAGAAAACCCGCAAGTGGCAGACCTCGAAACACCCACAGATCCGATTATCGCTCCCGAAGAGCAAGAAGCCGATCGAGGTTTTGATGTTGCTTTGCGCCCAAAATCGCTGGATGATTTTATTGGCCAGGCAAAAGTAAAAGAGAATCTCAGTATTTTTCTTGAAGCGGCCCGCGGGCGCGAAGAGGCCTGTGAACATGTACTGCTCTACGGTCCTCCCGGTCTTGGCAAAACGACGCTAGCGCATGTGATCGCGAATGAAATGGATGCACAGGTGAAAATAACAAGCGGCCCAGCGCTTGAGCGCATCGGCGACCTTGCTGCAATTCTTACCAATCTTGATGATGGCGACATTCTCTTTATTGATGAAATTCATAGAATGAATCGCTCTATAGAAGAAGTGCTCTATCCGGCTATGGAGGATTACGCGCTCGACATCATTATCGGAAAAGGTCCGACCGCGCGAACATTGCGTCTCGACTTAAAGCGCTTCACCGTTATCGGCGCAACCACGAGACTCTCCATGGTTTCTGCACCTCTGCGCGATCGTTTTGGCGCAGTATTTCATCTGGATTTTTACGGTTCGGAAGAAATGGCACTTATCCTAAATCGCAGCGCGCGGCTCCTTGAGCTCTCCGTGGATCCTAAACCGCTTGAGCTTATTGCAAGACGATCCCGACGAACGCCGCGTATAGGAAACCGTTTACTTAAACGCGTACGCGATTATGCGCAAGTAAAAGCAAATAATGTGATGAGCGAAGAAATCGTAGAATGCGCACTTGAATCGCTTGAAATTGACCCACTCGGTCTTGATAAAACCGATCGCAGAACCTTGCGCATTCTTATTGAGAAGTTTAACGGCGGCCCCGTCGGCCTCACAACGCTTGCCGCCGCATCCGCGGAAGAAATAGACACGCTCGAAGAAGTAATCGAACCTTTTCTCCTGCAGGAAGGGCTCTTGGCACGCACGCCGCGGGGGCGCGTTGCAACGGATGCTGCCTATCTTCATCTTGGCTTCACGCCGGTAGAAAAGCAGGATACACTTGAATTATGATTCCGCTCTCTTATCTCCTTATTGCCTGGGCGATTCTCATCGGCATTTTCTTTCTCTATTCGCTGATAACGGTTGGCGTCTATCTAAAATTTGGCGTCGCCGGATCATTTACCAGTGCGACCGCCGCGCTCTTTCTTGGGGTTATTTTTGGCGCGCTCTTTCTCATCATCTCCTATTTCGGCACGGTCGACTGGTCAAAGCCGCTCCCATTTATTGACTTGAATCTTATTCCCAACGCAAGCTCCCAGCTTCAACTGTAGCCATGTTTGATCTTAAACATCTTCCAAATCCGGTGCACGGCGAAGAAATCGTCCACTTTTTAAGAAGGCATCCGATCAATCTTCTCTCCGTTCTTCTGGGATACGTCCTTCTTTTTTTCACACCCACGTTCGGGTTTCTGTATGTCTGGACATACGCCCCGAGCGTTTTGAGTGATCCGGTCATCATGCCGATTGTCGTCTTAATTGGATCGCTGTTTTTTCTCTTCGGCTGGCTCATTCTTTTCCAAATGTTCATGGATTATTATCTTGATGTTTGGATTGTCACAACGCGTCGTATCCTGAGCATCGAACAAACCGGATTATTTAGCCGCGTCGTTTCCGAGCTGCGTCTCTACCGCGTACAAGATGTAACCGCAACGGTAAATGGTCTTTTTCACACGCTCTTAAATTACGGAGAGCTTGAAATTCAAACGGCGGGAGAAAAAACGCATTTCGTTTTTGAAGAAATACCGCATCCGATGAATATTTCAAAATCTATTCTTGAACTCGCGGAAGAAGATCGTCGCAAACACCTCGACGAAGCCATGGAAGAATCCGGGGCTATGAAAGATCCCGACTAATATGAAACCACTTATCCCATTTCGCCAATCCCCTGGACTCT
Organism: Candidatus Uhrbacteria bacterium CG22_combo_CG10-13_8_21_14_all_47_17; assembly: GCA_002786495.1. Taxonomy (GTDB): domain Bacteria; phylum Patescibacteriota; class Patescibacteriia; order 2-12-FULL-60-25; family 2-12-FULL-60-25; genus 21-14-all-47-17. The sequence goes on from PCSZ01000080.1 coordinate 6,884, forward strand.
GCGGGCCAGCTAGCCTCAAGATTCTGCTTAGTTATTATGATAAACATTTCCCCGAAGATGAGCTGGCAAAGCTCTGCGAAGTAACGCCGGAAATACATGCCTCGCATGCGCAGATGGCATCCGGAGCGGAGGCGGTTAAAGCAAAAGTAGAAAGTAAAAGCGAAGGAAAGCTGGATGACTTACGCCGATACGTGGAAGACGACATTCCCGTTATTGTTGGCTGGTGGTCAAATAATCAAGCGCACTACTCGGTTGTATACGAAGTTGGAAAAACACGCGTTTTTATGATGGACCCGGATACGGAATCCGGTATTAGAATCATGCCACTTGAGGAGTTCGAAGCGGCTTGGCATGACACGGACGGCGGCCCGAAACACCCAATAAAACAATGGATGATGGCAATTACAAACTGGAAGCCGCCCATCGAAGAGTAAAACAATTTAACGCAAAGACGCGTATCCCCCCGGGGGGCCATTTTTACTGAAAACAATTTGCCAAAGTTGATTGCGGCGCGAACGAAAAGTTGCGGCACAGCTTAAAAGATAGAAACGCCACATGCGGTGAAAACGTTCGGAATACTTGCCACGAAGGTTTGGCCAGGCTTTTTCTGTATTGTGGTACCAAGCTAGCAGCGTTTTATCATAGTCGGCGCCGAAGTTATGCCAGTCTTCCATCACAAATAAACCTTCGCTTGCCGCAGCGATTTGCTGCACGGAAGGCAGCATGGAATTTGGAAAAATATATTTTTCAATCCAAGGATCCGTATAATGCGTGGAATTATTCTGACCAATTGTGTGAAGTAAAAAGAGTCCGTTCTCGCGCAGACAGCGCTCCACCACTTCCATATACCTCCGATAGTTTTTTACACCCACGTGTTCAAACATTCCCAAAGAAACAATGTGATCAAATTTCTCATCAAGCTCTCGATAGTCTTGTAAACGGATTTCCACCGGAAGGCCTTCGCAGCGTTTTCTTCCAAGTTCAACCTGCTCTTTTGAGATCGTCACACCAACGACCTTTGTGCCATAGCGCTCTGCTGCAAATTTCGCGAAACTCCCCCACCCGCATCCGATATCCAAAATACGCTGGCCTTTTTACAAGCCAATTTTTTTACACACAAGATCCAGTTTTGCCTCTTGCGCCTCCTCAAGATTTGAAGCATTCTTCCAGTATCCGCAAGTGTAGACCATGCGCGAATCGAGCATGGCTTCATACAGATCATTTCCAATATCGTAATGTTTCTCCCCAACTTCGAAGGCCCTTGTTGTGCTCCCAAGATTAAAAAGGCGCGCACGAATCGCCGCCAACCAGACGCTCGGATTCCGCGCAACAGCCTGATCAATCTTCGCATGAAAAACACGCGTCAGCATTTCATCAAGCACGCCGCAGTCCCACCAAGCATCCATATACGATTCCCCAAAGCCCAAAGAACCTGCTCGCAATACGCGATCAAATAAACGCTCATCATGTACGCGTATATCTATAGAGCGATCCCCTTGCAGCCCAATTCCGGCAGGTTTTAAAAGCCCTTCAACAAAATTCCGCGCCTGTGTCATAGACGAAAATAATACTAAATATGAGTTTTCGTTGCAAGTTACTCCTATTCAGATCTAAAAAACGTACGCATTCCTGAAATGCAGGCAAAAGACAATACAAAGTCTTTTCAACCAACCACGACAATCGTGACATTGTCGCCGCCTCCATACCCATCTTTCATGATCGAGTGACTCGGAGAGTGCTGTATGACAAAATAGTCTTGGCCATTTCGTTCAAGTATGAGCTCGAAAAGTTTTTGCTCTAACTCCTTTCCGTGGAATTCTTTGGAAAGCTCAATGACCTCATACTCGCTTACCGAATCCCAAAGCCCATCCGATGCAAGAATGGAAACATCACCTTCCATATGATCAAATTGCTTAAAAATTGGCGGTTCAATCGTCGACTTACCGATACCAAGACCCCCGGTAATAACGGCTAAAAACTTGTGATTGTAATATTCCCAAGGCTCTATTCCATGCGTGGTAACGGCAAGCTGAGCCATGTTTTGAAAATCTGTCGTCCCCTCAGGAAGACGCTCTCCATTACGAATGGTAAGCACTTTTGAATCTCCGGACGTAGCGACATTAATACGCACGCCGCCCTCCTTGAGGCGAACAGCATGTAAAGCCGTCGCTGTAAGATACCCTCCGCGAGCCTCTTCTTGGACTTCTTGTGATACGACATCAAATGCATCTAAAAGATCATCTCCTTTTTGAACGGTTCCCAAAAAAGCTTCCGAACCAATTCGTGAAGCCAGTTCGCCATTGTCGCTTCCGCCTGCACCATCTAAAACAGCTACAACAAGACTATTCTTATCCGAATGAATAACAAAGGCATCTTCATTATGCTTGTACTTAGATCCAGGTCCACCAATAGACGTAACCGCATCAACCCTTCCAAGGAGTTTTTTCTCAAAATGACATTCAACGATTCCATCCTTTGACGGCTCCTTATCAAAGCTATTCACCTCAAGCGAAGCTACAGATTCTTTTTTAGGAGCAGGAAGCGTCGGGCGCTCAGAGAGAGACCGTTTCTCCGGAGGCCTTGAATCCTCCTCTTGCTTATGCTGCCATTCAGGGACGAGTTTCTCAAATGGCTTATGTTTCATCGTCATAAAGATATGATACCCTGCAAAAGGCAAATACTTCAATAAAACACATTCTGTCTGCATGTCGCCTTCATCCAAGCTTTCCTCATTTCAAAAAGAACTTCATGCGCTTGCTGACCAGGATACTGCTCAAATATCCTCGAGCTTTTTTAAAACGGGACCGGGCGAATACGGCGAAAAGGATCGCTTCCTAGGAATACGTGTCCCCAAGATACGTGCGATCGCAAAAAAATTTCAAAGCTTTTCTCTCCAGGATATTGAAGCGCTTCTCAACTCCTCCTGGCATGAAGAACGCCTCGCCGGAGTTATTGTTCTCGTAGAAACCTATAAGAAAGCCTCTAAACAAATACAAGCAGAAATTTTCAGATTCTATTTAAATCATGTTACGCATATTAATAATTGGGATCTCGTTGATGTATCCGCCCCAACAATCGTCGGAGGCTCTCTCCTACACAGCCCACGTAAAACATTAGACGTGCTGGCAGCCTCTAAGAATATCTGGGAACGCCGCATCGCAATTGTTTCAACGCTCGCCTTTATTCGTGAGAATGATTTCAAAGACACGCTTCGCATTTCCGAACTCCTTTTACAAGATACGCACGACTTAATGCATAAAGCCTGCGGATGGATGCTGCGCGAAGTATACAAACGTTCTCCGTATACGCTTGAAACTTTCCTCAAAGCGCATGCAGAACAGATGCCACGTACTATGTTGCGATACGCCATTGAACGAATGCCCGAGAGGCAGCGTAAGTCATGGCTCCGCGTAAAAACGCTTCCCAAAACAAAAACCCTCGCCTGATTGTAGGCGAGGGTTTTTGTTTTTCTTTGTTTATCGAAGGTTTGTTTCGATATCTGCAACGTCCTCCATCTCCGTCGTTGGCGAAAAATCGGTTGGAGCGCCGATCTCCGTGCCAAAGCTGTAATCCGTGTAAAACGCATCCGGGATATCATCAACTTTCTTGTTCCAGTCAGCTCCATAAAGATCCTGAGCAACAGTTTCAGATGAAACCCAGCGTAATTCACCGCGTGCACCAACGGCGTAAACTTTCGGATCGGTCGTGAACTTCACTAAGCGTTCGCCCGGACGATAGGCAACGTTCTTACCGAGAGTGAATGAAGCGATTTCTTCAGAAGAAACTTCTTTGACCTGACTGAAATCTGAATACCAGCCAAAATAGACATGTTCATTCGGAAACGCGTGGCGACTTCCTTCTGCATCAACGTAGTACACGGCCTTACAAGGATCCTCCGGCTCTGCGCCAGTTGGACAAGCGAGCTTTACAAGCTGAGAAGAAGAAGCTGCCGCCGTTACCGCGATAGGCGTCTGAAGCGTAGAAGTCGCTTCCACTTGCGGTTGTTCTGTTATCGCTTGGTTTTCTGATTGCATCGAGCCAGAGTCAGAACCGCTTAAAGGAGCCGCATTTTGCAAAGCACCTTCAACCCAAACCGAAGTATTCGGACCCGAGTTTAAACCGCCTGCCGTATCCCGACAAAAGACGAAAGCAATACGTGCACCTCCATAAGGAAAGGTATAGGCCAAGCTGGCTGTATTTCCGTTAATCGTCATAGCCCCTTTATCATTGAGGTCTACATAGAGATTGCAGGACTCAATAGGCGCAGAGGAAGAAACCGTTGCACGAAAAGTCGTGTGCATACCAGCTGTTGCCGTCACCGGAGTAACACTACTGATGCTAGGCGCAGCAAAAGCAGGCGCGGCAAAGAAAAGGAGCGCGGCGGAGGACGTAACCACAGCTAGGCGAGAAGAAAAGCGATTCATAGATAAAAGCAGCTTATCACAAGCAAACCTGTCTCGACTAGCAAGAATTATTAAAACAACGCTTCAAGCGCCGTTTTTCATTCTTCTGATTGCCAACGACGAGATTTTTTAATATCAGCCCGTTTGGATTTTTGCTCTAGACGTTTTCGTTTTGCCGAACGGCTTGGCTTTGTTGGAACGCGCTTTGTTTCAGGAATAAGCGCCTCGGCCACAAGACTCTGTAAGCGCGCAATTGCTCTCTCCTTATTGAGAAGCTGCGAGCGTTCTTTCATGGAAGCAATAACAAGCTCCCCTCTTTTGGTAAGACGCGAGGCAAGACGTTCACGCAATACATCCTTTTCTTCCTCCGAAAAGCTTTGCGACGCCTCAAGATTCCAACGTACTTGTGCCTTCGTTGATGTCTTATTTACATTCTGCCCGCCGGGCCCCGAAGAACGCGCGAATTGAATTTCAAACTCAGACTCCGGAACCTGTTTCCGAGTCTGCTCTGTTTCTCTCGCAACGAAAGGATTCATATGCTCCACGGACATAAAACCATCATACCAGAAAAGCGCTTACGAAATCTCCCCATGACGCAAGTGATGCGGAAGAATTTTCCAAAAATAGTAGAGAATGCCCAGATCAATAAATAAAGCCATGAGTTTGAAAAATCCAAACTGGACATAGACTAAATGATACACGCCATAAAGCGCGATAAAACTG
>PCSZ01000002.1:0-6865 GCA_002786495.1 Candidatus Uhrbacteria bacterium CG22_combo_CG10-13_8_21_14_all_47_17
CGGAGAGGCGTTTTCTAAACGCGCATTCCATTCGATTTCGCGAGAGGAATCATAGGGTTCAATTGTGAGCCAGGGTTTTATGGTTTCGTTTCCGTACTGGTTTTGAAGAACTAGTGCCGTCGTATCGTTTTGAATTTCTTTTGCAGCTGTTGGCATGTGAATGCTTAAGCCCAGAGGGATGCTTAAGTGCTCCGGCCAGCGATTCGTTGCGGATACGACTCCGATCGGTTTTGCTTTTGTGATTAATTCATGTTCCGCTTCAAGTGCGTGAATATGGTCTTCCGCATTCTTTATTTCTTCTGCGGCGTGGTCGAGTTTTTTATTTGCTTCTGTAGCAAGATTTTGACTTTCGGTAATGAGCTGCGTCGAGCGCGCTTCCGCCTGAGTTTTTTGGCTGATGAGATCCAAGCGATCTTTATTTGATTCATAAAGAAAAAAGCCCGTTCCTCCACCGGCGGCAATGGCCCCGAGAAGTATCCAACCGAAAATAGCAAATGCTGGTTTCATATCTTGCTCAGCATACCCGATTGTTACAAAGAGAGAAATGCGTCGAGACGCGCGCGTGACTCCGGATCATATTTCATAGCGAGAATTGCGAGCATTGTTTCTTGCGATCGAAGCTCGCCTTTAAGAGACATACGTACGACGTCTTGCCAGGGCGTGGGAACAAGTTCAATGCGTTCTCCATCCTCTTCGGGGTTTTGATCTCCTTCTCGAATGAGCCCGGAGGCGATAAAGACGCTTTGTTCAAAACGGAGCTGGCCCTGATATTTACACGTCGACCAGGTCGTCCATTGTTTTGCCTGGTATCCGGTTTCTTCACGCATTTCTCTTTTAACAGCTTGTTCCATTGTTTCTCCTTCATCCACGCGTCCGCCGGGCATATCTACAAAAGGGGTTCGTCCCGGCTGTTCCTGACGCGTCAGCAGAACGGTATTTTTGTCTAAAAAAGGAATAACAGCGACGCTGTCTGCGCGGGTATAACATTCAAAAATACGTTTCTTTCCATCAAAGAGGTCTTGTTCCCATTGATATGCAGTTGCGCGCGTTCCTTGAAAGACGACTTTTGCATTCTTTGGTGGAGGGACGGGCATAGATTTTTTTCATACCATGTGACATGCGAAAATGAAATGCCCTTGAAAAAAACGATTCCTTCTGCTATTCTGCTCGTTTGTAATGTCGAATAGCCTCCCACCAAAAAAACGTTCACGTGAACGTATTTTTGAAAAGCCGCTTGAAGCGGTGAAAGTTCTTATTCGTCCCGACGGAAAAGGGCTTCTTCTTGAGGTGTTCGCGGACTATGATCCCATTCAAATTCCGCTCGCTTCCGAGGAGGCGCCGGAGATTCAGGGCTCTGATGAGGTGGGTGAGTTGAAATATATTGCCGGGCGAGAAATGGATATAGAAGAAAATGCCCGCGTCTTTCTTTTTAATAGTTTTCCGCTTGTTCCAACGAAGGACGCGCATATTTTTCGCGTGCATGATGATGATCTTTATCTTTTCGCGAAAGATATATTACCGGAACTTGAATATCGTTTTAGCGTCACTATTTCTTCTGAAGCGGAAGCTCGACTGACAATCCGTCGTGGATCTTTAAGCTCCATGCTGAATGTGCGTGAAACCGGAAGCGGTTGGTTTGATTTTTCTATTGATTGGCAAGCGAAGAACGCAAAAATAAATCCGGAAGAGGTGAGAGAAGCACTTGAATCAGGGCGTCCGTATATTCGCGATGCGAGCGGCGCCTTTGTTGAAGTTGCGAATACCGATGAAGTGGAACAGCTCGCATATTTTCTTTCGCAAGCTGAACGCCAGGAAGATGGAACGTATCGCTCTAAGCTCTATTCCGCTCCGGAGCTCGCGGCTATGCTTGAACGAACGGAGTCTCAGCGTTTTGCAAAAACGGATGAATTGTTTGAAGCGTTTCTTGATGCCGCGAAAGCGGGGAAGCCGATTCGTCCCGTTGAATTTCCTGCACATCTGGATACCGTTTTGCGCCCCTATCAGAAGCAAGGTGTCGCTTGGCTCATGTTTTTACGAGAGCATGGCTTTGGGGGCATTTTGGCTGATGACATGGGACTTGGAAAAACGCTGCAGATTTTAGCGTTCCTTTCCCTTACAAGAGAACCGAAAAAGCCCGTGATTGTGATTTGTCCAAAAACTCTTTTGATTACTTGGGCGGATGAAGCGGCACGCTTTACGCCCGAACTGAAAAAGCTGGTGATCGACGGCACGCAGGATGAGCGGCGCGCGCTCATCAAAAAAGCGAGCGACTATGACTTAATTATTACGTCTTACTCCACGATTCAGAGAGATATTAAGAGCTATATTAAATTAGGCTCTTTGTTTCGCGCTTGTATTCTTGATGAAGCTCAGTTCGTTAAAAATCCATCTACGGCAACCGCGAAGGCTGTAAAACTGTTACCGACGGAGCTTCGTATCGCGCTCACAGGTACGCCACTTGAAAATGGCGTCCACGAACTTTGGTCGATTTTTGATTTTCTTATGCCTGGTTTTCTGGGAGATCGCCGTTTCTTTCGTGGGCGCTATGAGCGTCCGATTATGGAACGCCGCGACTCAGAGGTTCTTGATCGTCTTCGTATAAAGGTGCGGCCTTTCATGCTTCGCCGCACGAAAGAATCAGAACTTCAGGATTTACCTCCGAAGATTGAAGAGATTTATCACTGTTCGCTTACGCCGGAACAATTGGTTGTGTATGCGCGTACGCTGGAAAAAGTTCGCGAAGATGTCACAAGAGCGGTTGAAGAAAAAGGATTTAATCGTGCGCGTATTGAAATTCTTACCGCGCTCATGAAACTGCGTCGCATTTGCGACCACCCGGCGCTTGTTGATCCACGTCTTCCGCGCTCGGAGGAGCTTTCAGGAAAATTGGATTATTCTCTTGAGCTTGTGCGCCAGGCAAAAGAGAGCGGACATAAGCTGCTCTTGTTTAGTCAGTTTACAACCATGCTTGATATCATTCGTGAAACCTTTGATAAACATGGAATCGGACATTGTACGATTGAAGGCCGCACACGCGATCGCGAAGCGGAAATCAAACGTTTTTGCAATGACTCTTCTGTGACGGTGTTCTTGCTTTCTCTGCGCGCCGGCGGCACCGGTCTTACGCTTACGGAAGCGGATATGGTTATTTTGTTTGACCCATGGTGGAACCCGATGGTGGAACGGCAGGCGATGGATCGCGCGCATCGCATTGGCCAGTCAAAAACCGTAAACGTGTACAAACTTGTCACGAAAGGTACGGTGGAAGAAAAAGTTGTTGCGCTCCAGGAACGTAAATCACAGCTCTTTGACGCGCTTATGCAAGAAAATCCCGATCTGGCTGAGGCGCTCACTTGGGAGGACGTAAAGACCTTATTCGAATAGTCCTTTTTTGCGCTTTATTGACGCAAAGGAGGCGACTTTGTAGCATGACTTCATTATGAAAGGCATCAATCTCTATCACGAAGTTCCTTGCGGCAGCCCGGATGAATTCCATGTTGTCGTCGATCTTCCGAAAGGTTCCACAAATAAAATTGAATACGATGAACAAGGCGGCTATTTTAAACTTGATCGCACGCTTTTTACGCCGACGTTTTATCCATTTGATTATGGATTTATTCCGCAAACGCATGCCGGCGATGGTGATGCGACGGATGTCTGTCTTCTTCTTACGCACCCTACGTTTTCAGGCTGTGTTGTGAAAGCGCGTCCTATTGGCATGATCAAAACAGCCGATCAAGATGGAGATGATGCGAAAATTATCGCAGTTCCCGTCTCAAAAGTTGATCCGCGTTTTGATGAAATGAAGACGCTGGATGATTTACCGGCGCATTTTCGTGAAGAGCTCCTTCTCTTTTTTAAAGAGTACAAAAAACTTGAAAAGAAGAAATACGATTTGATTCAGATTGATGGGTTCGGTTCTGTCGAGGAAGCAAAGGCTGAGATTCAGCAGTCGATGGACGCGTATAAAGAAAAACACGCTTAAATCCAAGAATCCTCGAATCACGAGGGTTTTTGCTAGTTCAAAGTTTTGTCCTTCTTTGTTTATAAAATTGCTATTTTATGACACATTCGCTCATGAAGCTCCGTTCGTTTATCGTGGAAGAGTTGGCTTGGGAGACATCCGCCTGTTTTACCTTGCGGCTTAAGCCAGAATCTCCAGACGAGCTATTTGATTTTCTTCCAGGTCAATGGGTCTATCTTCATTTATTAAATGAAGACGGGAGTTCTTGGGCGCGAGCGGCATTTTCTGTCGCTTCCGCTCCAGAAGGCTCAAAAGAGTTGCTTGAGTTCGGTATCAAGGTTTACGGAGATTTTACAAAGCGTGCTTCCAATCTTATCCCTGGAGACAAAGTCACATTGCAGGGGCCCTTTGGACGATTCGTCCTCACGGAAGGGGAGTCGAACTTAGTTATGTTTGCCGGCGGGATTGGTATCTCTCCTCTATTGTCTATGATCCGGTCGCTCGCAGCGCGAAATGCGGATGTAGACATTACGTTGTTCTATTCAAACAAAACCGTTGAGGACATCGCCTATCGAGAAGAGTTGGAACGAATTAAAAAAGCTTGGCCGCACTTGCGCATTATTCATTTTCTTACGCAAGAGGCCTCTCTTCCGGAAGGCTTTGAGGCTGAGCTTGGTCGTCTTGATGCCGCACGCCTCGATCAATATTTACCGAATCCCTCAGCGCCCATGTATTTCATGTGCGGACCGCGTGCATTTATGGAGCAGGTTCGAACCTTGCTCAGCGAACGCAGCGTAGATGTTAAAAAACGTTTACAAGAAGAATTGTTTGGCTAAGCTTTATTCTCCGTGTACTATTTCCCCATATGACTATAAACACAAAAACAGCTATTTTGCCCCTTTTGGCCGCAACGGTGCTTCTTGGCGCCGGTTGTAATCCGCTTGCGTCCGTTCAGCAGAAGGCGACGGATGCCGTTGTAGAAAAGGTTGTAGAATCTCAAACCGGTCAAAAGGTGAATGTTGATTCCAACGGCGCCACGGTAAGCTACCAGGGCCAAAATGGCGGTGGAACAATACAAGTAGCCAATGGAACACAATATCCGGAAAATTTTCCGGCTGAAATTCCACACTATCCCGGCGCAGCTGATGTTAGCGTTATCACTATGCAGGCAGACTCTGTGTTCATGGTAAGTCTTAGGAGTTTGGATGACGCGGATACGGTAGCCAATTGGTTTGAGGATTCATTAACAAAAGACGGATTCACAAAAACTTCGGAGGAACCTTCTATCTTTATGCGAATGTATGAAAAGGGAAACATAAAGATGAGCGTTCAGGCTCGATACTCCGAAAAGAAAGCTCTAACGGATGTGAACATTCAGCTTAGTAAAGGTAACTAATAAAAAAAATCCCTCGACAGATGTCGGGGGATTTTTTTCTGGTGGGCGTGCCTGGATTCGAACCAGGGACCTTCACATTATCAGTGTGACGCTCTAACCAACTGAGCTACACGCCCTCTTTTTTGCTTCGTTAGGGTAGCGGATTTTTTCCGAGAATGCAAGAGCGGCTAAACGCCTTTCTTTGAGGCATCGCTTGCGCAGTCAAAGGCCTTTTTTGCGTTTAAAAAGTTGTTTTCTTCGTCAAAATCAAGCTTCCAAGATGAGCCCTTTGGGAAGTCGAGTATCGGGACCTCTTCCCAATTTTTTCCCTGGAGAGAAAGGATAGCAGAGACCAGCGGTTCGCGGTGGCTTACAAGTGCCGCACAGGTGTCGTCTTGCATTGAGAGAGCTGTGTCTTGAATGGCGGATCGTACGCGCTTCGCCATGGAATCAATATCTTCAATTCCATCTGTGTTGGGATGAAAAGGCGTTTTATCGTAACTGGTGTGTTTTCTAAATTCCGCGAGCGGTTTGAGAAACCAGTTGCCGACTTGCCATTCCTTTAAGCGATCATCATATTCGACTTCCGGTCCTTCAATTTCCGAGGAAATGATATGTGCTGTTTCTCGCGTACGAAGATACGGAGAGGAAATAATGCGGCTCGGCTCGCAACTGGCTGTCTTCAGAGCCTTTCCGAGCTTGGTTGCTTCTTTTGCTCCCGTTTCCGAAAGGGGGAAGTGTTCGTCATAAAAGACGTGTTCAGGATTGTCTACGTGGCCATGCCGGATCAAGTAAATAGTTTTCATGATAGGAGTGTAGCTATTTCTTCGGAAAACGAAAAGCACTCCGGTTGGAGCGCTTTTCTTTGGAGCGGGTAGGGGGAGTCGAACCCCCATCTCCACCTTGGCAAGGTGGCATAATAGCCGCTATACGATACCCGCGTTTTTATGGAACGCCTGTTAGAGAGGCGCTCCATAACCTATCAAATGCTTTCCATCATCGCAAGAGGGGCGCGAACGTTGGCTCTTCTTGCGTGGTTTGGTCGATTTGATCGATGATATTTCTTATCTCCCATATAAGCTCGCGCTGGATTTCTTCCAGGTTTCGTACTGCATAGAGGAGATCCGCTACGCGATCGGGGCCGCGTAGGGTGTAGGACTTTGACATATTAGGAAAGGCCTTTCGCTTCTTTAATAAGCGAGTGAATCTTTTTTTCACGTCGCCATTTCCTAAAGCGTTTTATGCCTTCCGCTGCGGCCACGGTAAATCCTGCTGCGCCGATCGGCGTCCAATCAGGCATAGATGGGGTAACGGGTTTTTTCGCAAGAGTCGCTGCCTGCACAAGCGTAATTTCGCTTGCTTCGCGCGGATAGACACGTAGATCGGGATTTTGCGTATCAAAGAGTCCTTGAACATCAATGACATCACCTACGCTCAGACGTGAACCGCGATAGTTTACAGGCGTTCGTAACATGAGTTCCAAGGGGAGTCCGTCGACTTCGAGGAGCGCGCTTGTTGTTTTTGCT
>PCSZ01000002.1:6891-7265 GCA_002786495.1 Candidatus Uhrbacteria bacterium CG22_combo_CG10-13_8_21_14_all_47_17
GCTTCCTCGGATTTGTACAAAGCTCCAGCCATCTTCGGTTTTCGGATCAAGGAGATCTACGGTTCGAGGCTGCGGGCTTTGAGCATCTCCAGTGGCTTTCCACTGATCATTCGCTCCCATTTGAATATAGAGCCCATCATCATTTAGCTTGAGTGTTCCGGTAAGCGTTACACGGCTCTGATATTCTGGAGAAGGCTGCTTATTCGTTCCCTTAATCAAAATGCCGTAGCCGGTTTCAGATAGGAGGACATATTGATGTTTTGAGAGAATACCGGGCTTTGTGCCCACGGTGCCACTTATGCGCACAAGCGTATTTGCTTCGACGGTGCTTGCCATAGAAGGAGTGATGTTTATCGGACCGGGTTTTGGTTTTT
>PCSZ01000075.1:0-2668 GCA_002786495.1 Candidatus Uhrbacteria bacterium CG22_combo_CG10-13_8_21_14_all_47_17
GAGCCGGGAGTTTCCTACCGGATGCTTGAGAAAAAGAGCCTAAGAGCTTGTTCAATGTCCTTGGAAATGTCTGGCTTGACGGCGAAGGCCGCTTTGCAACGAATCGCTTTCGCTCGGTTCTCCTCCCGACCGCTTACGATCAAGCGAACCAGCAATCGCTCTTTGAGCTCGACGTCGAGCACATCAAGGAGAGCGGCTCCGTTCATACCGGGCATATCGAAGTCGGAAATCACGCACCACTGTTGGTTCGAATCGGATGAGCCATACTTTTGCATGATCTCAAGTGCCTCAGCCGACGAAGCAGCCTCCAGAATGGAAGCAGATCGCCCAGAACGTTTGATAAATCCTCTAACACTACGAGCCGTAGTTCGGAGCAGAAGAGCATCGTCGTCTACGAGTAATATTATGCTCCTCATCTATTCCTCCCTATTTTTAGGAACTTGTAACCCTAGCGTTTTTTCTCCTTTTTGTCAATGGGAGTCGCCTATTTTCTTTATAAAAATATCCCGCATATAGCGGGATATTTTTGAGGTTTGACTGCAAAAAAGTGATTGAAACGACCTGTCCAAGTACATAGTATTCACGTTTCTCGCGACCCTTCGAGGGTATCACGAGTCGTTTGAACACCGTCTCAATTATTCGCAAGCGAATATCGAGATCGACCTTCAGTTTCTTCCTCATCTTGCGATGAGGTTACTCCCTAGAAAGGAGGTGATCCATCCACAGCTTCCGCTACGGATGCCTTGTTACGACTTAGTCCCTATCGCTGGCTCTACCTTCGTCCCCTCAACGGGGCCTTCGGGCATATCCAACTCTCTTGACTTGACGGGCGGTGAGTACAAGACCCGAGAACGTATTCAACGCACCGTGGCTGATATGCGTTTACTAGCGAATCCAACTTCATGAAGGCGAATTGCAGCCTTCAATCCGAACTGAGGCCAGGTTTGATGGGATTAGCTCCGCCTTTCGGCTTGGCAACCCATTGTCCTGACCATTGTAGCACGTGTGTAGCCCTGGGTGTAAGAGCCATGCTGATTTGACGTCGTCCCCACCTTCCTCCCCGTTATCCGAGGCGGTCTCCCGTGAAAAATACAACACGGGACAGGGGTTGCGCTCGTTACCCGACTTAACGGTACATCTCACGACACGAGCTGACGGCAACCATGCAGCACCTGTGTAGCACCCTCGAAGGCGGCCACTGTTTCTAGCGGCTTGCAGCTACATGTCAAACCCAGGTGAGGTTCCACGCTTATCGTCGAATTAAACCACATGCTCCTCCGCTTGTGCGGGTCCCCGTCTATTCCTTTGAGTTTTAGCCTTGCGACCGTACTCCCCAGGCGGGATGCTTAATGCGTTAGCTTTTTTCACCGACTCTGGGAGGGTCGATACTCCCAAAATCTAGCATCCATCGTTTAGGGCGTGGACTACAGGGGTATCTAATCCCTTTCGCTCCCCACGCTTTCGTCCCTGAGTGTCAGCAATGTTCCAGTAAGCTGCCTTCGCATTTGGTGTTCCTGCCGATATTAACGCATTTTACTACTACACCGGCAATTCCGCTTACCTCTCCCATGCTCGAGCCTGCCCGTATCACTGGCGGTTTCAGGGTTGAGCCCTGAAATTTAACCAATGACGCAACAGGCCACCTGCGGACCCTTTACGCCCAATAAATCCGGATAACGCTTGAGGTCTCTGTATTACCGCTGCTGCTGGCACAGAGTTAGCAACCTCTTATTCTCCGAGTACCGTCATGGTTCTTCCTCGGTAAAAGCAGTTTACAATCCGAAGACCGTCTTCCTGCACGCGGCGTCGCTCCCTCAGACTTTCGTCCATTGGGGAAGATTCTCGACTGCAGCCACCCGTAGGTGTCTGGGCAGTGTCTCAGTCCCAGTGAGGGGGGTCGTGCTCTCACACCCCCTACCCGTCATAGCCTTGGTGAGCTGTTACCTCACCAACAAGCTGATAGGACATAGGTCCCTCCCGCAGCGTCTTGCGACTTTACATGAAATGACATAGTCACCTCATGGCCATCGTGGAATTAGCGTTCCTTTCGAAACGTTATGCCCGACTGCGGGGCAGGTTACCAATGTGTTACGCACCCGTTTGCCACTAACCGTCACCTCGTATTGCTACAAAATGGGGTTCGTTCGACTTGCATGCCTTAGACACGCCGCTAGCGTTCATCCTGAGCCAGGATCAAACTCTCAGTAAAAACCCACGGAGCCCTGGCGGAACTCCGGGATCAAAGGAATGGACTTTATGTGGTCGTTCCAATCACTCTTCTGTTGTCAAAGCTCCAGTGTCTGCAGATATATAATCCACAGGACGTGCGAGTAGTTTAAAGAAATCCCTATCCCCTGTCAAGAGCTTCACAGAGTTGAAAAAAGGCCTTTTTCCTATAGATTTTTCCCATCTCTAATCTGGAACCAAAAGACCAGCTCGCACAGCCAATTTTTCCATTGATTTTTTGAACTTATCTCTCAAGAATTTTTGCGAGCAGAACCCAGTCTTCCGGCTTCAAATCTTCCGCGCGCGCCTTTTCCGGAATTTTTGTTTCAAGAGAAATACGTGAAACAGCCTCTCCTTTTATATCCAAATTTGAGAAAAGAAACTTTCTCGGATGCGCAAAACCTTTTCTTGCGAGCGCCATTATTTTTTCCGGATCTTCACC
>PCSZ01000075.1:2691-2905 GCA_002786495.1 Candidatus Uhrbacteria bacterium CG22_combo_CG10-13_8_21_14_all_47_17
GGCGGATAAAAACAGGTGCGAGACACGCGTTTCACTAATTGCGTTTCATGGCTTGCAAAAGCGACCATAAGCGAAAGAAGCGAATGTTTTTTTCTTCCCCGCAGGATGATGCGCTCTGCGACTTCTCGCTGGATGAGCACCACCATATTCGTCGGCGGATTTTTGCCCCAAAGCGCTTTCCGAAGCGCGATGGCGGTTATCCCATAGGGAAGAT
>PCSZ01000075.1:2967-9627 GCA_002786495.1 Candidatus Uhrbacteria bacterium CG22_combo_CG10-13_8_21_14_all_47_17
CGATAGCTATTACCTCGGCACCCGCTTCAATAAGCCTTCTTGTAAGAACGCCAAGGCCAGGGCCAACTTCCAAAACGTGGTCTCCTTTTTCAATCTCCGCTTCCTGAACAATCGTGTCGAGCGCATGTTTATCAACTAAAAAATGCTGACCGAGATGTTTATTCGGTTTCGCTCCCAGCTCCGCAAGCGCGGTTTTAATTTCTTGAATCTTCATGAAATAGATTGATTTTTCGCGTGATGCTCCCCGACTGTCTTGTGGCCGCGACGCCATTAGTCCGCATTAAGCTCCGCTTTTATATCGCGCTTTTGCGCTATCCAGCGTAAATAACCTTCAACAAACTGATCCAAATCGCCATCCAGCACGGATTCCGTGTCGGCTGTTTCCACCTCGGTACGGTGATCTTTCACCATCTGATAGGGGTGTAATACATAAGAGCGGATTTGATTTCCCCATTCTGCACTGTGATATTCACCGCGAAGTTGCTGTTTTTCTTTTTGGATTTCCTCTTCGCGAATTTTGAGAAGTTTTGACTTCAAAATCTTCATCGCCGTTTCTTTGTTCTGCATTTGCGAACGTTCGTTCTGACAGGAAACGGTGATCCCAGTCGGGATATGAACAATGCGCACAGCGGAATACGTTGTGTTTACCGACTGACCGCCTTTCCCGCCGGACATGAAGGTGTCGATACGCAAATCTTTTGGATCCACTTCTATGTCCACCGATTCATCCACTTCTGGAATGACTTCCACGAGCGCGAATGAGGTTTGGCGCAAGGCATCAGAATTGAAAGGCGAAAGACGCACGAGACGATGGACGCCGTGCTCACTCTTTAAATTGCCATAGGCATACCGCCCTTTCACTTCGAATGTTGCCGATTTAATCCCAGCCTCCTGTCCGCGCGATTCATCAAGTAAACGCACCTTCCACTCTTTGCGCTCGGCGTAACGAATGAGCATGCGTAGCAACATTTCCGCCCAGTCTTGAGCGTCGGTTCCTCCCGCGCCGGCATGCACGGCGACGATGGCGTTTTTTTCATCATAGGGGCCGGAAAAAAGCAAAGTGAATTCTAAATCAATATATTCTTTTTCAAGCTCTTCGAGCTTCTTTTTTGCTTCCTCGCCAAAAGAAGCGTCCCCTTCTTCCAAGGCGACATTTAAAAGATCGGCGACATCTTGAACGGAGACGCGGAGCTCATGCCAAGCATCGAATTCCTTTTTTAAATCAGATAGTTTTTGAGATTCTGTTTTTGCACGTTCTTGATCCGCCCAAAAATCCGGCGCGGACGTTTCCGCTTCAAGCGCTTTCATTTCCTTGGCGACGGTATCCAAATCCAAAACCTGCCAAGCTTCTTGTATCTTGGCCGTCAGGTTTTCTGCGCGAGGTAAAAGCTCATCGAACATGTGGCTAGAGTAGCAGAATATGTCGATTTGGCGATAGGAAATACCTTGACAAATGTCCAAAATTAAGGTAGATTCTCTTATCGCCCTTTCCAAGGAGGTTTGATGCGATCCGAGTTTTTGACCCGTCAGCGAAAGATCCTTATTGCGAAGCAAGATGAATATCGTGCTCTCGCTGCGGATTTTCGGGACGGTGGAAGCCTCCCGGATCGTATCCGCTTCAAGTTCCATGTCCTTCTTCCGGCGGTCACCCGAGCGCTCGAGAAGATTGGACTTGGCGACTACTATGTCTGCGATGAATGCGGGGAGTCGATTCCACTTCGGCGCCTCGAACTCGTCCCAGCAGCCACGCATTGCGTGGGGTGCCAAGAGGCTCGCGATGTTCGTGCAGCCTAGGCGCTCCCCTTACGCAAAAGGCGGGATGTAACACTCTGTTACCTCCCGTTTTTTCATTCCATTTATTTTTAAGCGGCTTTTGTTTGTATGGCAGCCATGCTCTTTGGCAGTAAGAACCCGCGTAATACCATTCGCGTCTTTTTACGCATTCCCGGCTCGGCATCATTCTCAAATAAAAGGTCTTCTTCTTCTGTGAGCAGCTCTTCGGGAAAAAATTTGAGCGGAACACGCATAATCAAAAACCGAAGGTCTTCCGGTAGAACCGTCCCGCTGGCAAAGCGAGCAAAAGCGCGTCCTTCATCTACCCGTTTTTGATGTGTTTTTTCAGCCGTGGGCAAACGTTTCAAAGAAAGCTCTTTCCCCTTCTTAAATCCGGCGATCATAGAAATGCCGCCGATTTGCGCTTTCCCCTCTGTGAATGCCATCGCTAAGGCTGCCGGGGCATCGCCCCGAGACCAGAGCGTACTATTTGGATAAGGGTTTGCTCCGCGCATTTGACTTGCGATCTCGATAGGGACCCGTTCCGTCGCAAGCTTCATGAGTTTAGTTGGATCATCGCGACGAATAAGAAAACTTCCCTTAAGTTCCTCATAAAGCTCCGCAACGTTTTGATAATAGTCCGCTCCAGCCATTTCGAGCTGGTTTTTCATAGAACGAACCGTTTGCTCAACCCAAGCCTTTCTTTTTTCCGGAGACAGGCCGCTAAATTCAAGCCGTAGGTTTGCGCTTATATCTTCAAAAGAGCGCGATGTCTGTTTCGCGCTCGAGACATGTTCCTGCTGCGGAATGAATGGGTTCTCCATAAAAAAATACTATCATAAAAACCCCCTTTCGGGGGTTTTGTTTTTGCGCTTTAGAGATTGATTTGATTTCGGTAGTGTCCGATAAGTGGAATCTCCCAGAATTGCCCTGTGAGAGCCTTCACAAATGCAATAATATTTACGATGAGAAGGAATATCGATCCAAAAAAGGCGATAAGCCAACCAAGGATTGGGATAATGCCAATAATCCAAATGGCAACCCATACGATCGCAAGCACGAGGCCTTGTTTCCCGTGTTCTTGAGCGAATTTCGAGTCCTTTTTTGCGAGAAGCGGAACCAAACAAAGAATGCCGAGATACGAGATCGCGGCCATAAGCTTATTGTCTGCGACGTCCTTCGGGTCGAAGTTCATGACTGGTTTTGCGGCCATCGGAGGCTGCTGGGAACCACCATGATCTTGCGATGAGGAAGCGTTTTGCTGCGTGTTTTCTTGTTCCATAGTAGCTAAATTATAGCGCATTCTCCTCCAAATGTCTAGCAAGCAAGTTGACAGATTTACCGGAAAACGAGAGGCTTAAGTCCGCCCTTTTCCCCGGAGGAAACATGTTCCCAAGTGAGCGCATACAAGCGCGCGATCGGATTATTCTCGCTCTTAACGCCCCCGACTGCGATACGGCTTTTGAAATCCTGGACGAAGTCCGCGGATCCATCGGCGCCGTTCAGATCGGGCTTAACTTCGTCACCACAGCTGGACTCAAAGAGGTTACGAGACTCGCCTCGCGCGTATGCACGAAGCTCTTCCTGGACTTCAAGCTCCACGATCTTCCCTTCGCTGTCGGCGAAACCGTGCACACACTCTGCGAATCACGTGTCGACATGTTGACGCTTCACTGCGCGGGCGGACCCGCCATGCTGCAAGCAGCTCTTCAAGCGAGAGACGCGAGCTCGCATAAGCCACTTCTGCTCGGAGTTCCCCTCCTTGCCCATCTCGATTTTTCTCAGCTTGTGCGCATGGGTCTCATGGAGAGACTCCCTCCGTTCGAGATTGAAAAACATCCCGACGCGAGGAGTCGTCAAATCAACAAGCTTGTTCGCCGCCTCGCAAAAGCCGGGCAAGAATGCGGACTCGACGGGGCGATGTGCTCTCCGCATGAAATCCAAGGTCTCCGCGCCTATTGTGGCAAGAATTTTAAGCTCATGAGCGCGGGTATCCAGCCGCTCTGGGCACAGATTCCGGGCCAGAGGCGCATGACGCCCTCTGAAGCCATCAAGCTCGGCTGCGACTACATCATTATCGGAGATGCGATTCTGAATCCTCCTAAGGGAATCCATGGCCGCACTGAGGCCGCGAAGCGTGTACTCGACGAAGTAGCTGAAGCTCTTTTCCCCTCTTGATCTACGCGATCAAAAATACACCCCGACGGTTTTCCGTCGGGGTGTATTTTATTGTTCCTACATTCCAAATCCGCCCGGCATGCCGCCCATAGACGGTGCATGATCATGACCGTCATCTTTTTTCGGCTTTTCCGAAATAACACATTCCGTTGTGAGGAAGAGCGATGCGATAGAGGTCGCATTTTGAAGCGCGGAGCGCGTCACCTTTGTCGGATCGATGATTCCGGCGGCGACCATGTCTTCATAACGATCTTCTTCCGCATTGTAGCCCATAGTCTTTTCGAGCTTGCGTACCTCTTCAACGACGACGGCGCCATCTTTTCCGGCATTCGCGGAAATTTGGCGAAGAGGCTCTTCCATGGCGCGGCGAAGAATGCGCGCACCGACCTCTTCTTCTCCCGTCATGTCTGTTTCTTCCAAAACTTTTTGCGCGCGAAGCAAGGCGACGCCTCCTCCCGGCACGATTCCTTCTTCAACCGCAGCTTTGGTTGCCGCGATTGCATCTTCGATGCGATGTTTCTTTTCTTTCATTTCAACTTCCGTGGCAGCACCTACTTTGATAACGCCAACGCCGCCGGCAAGTTTTGCAAGACGTTCTTGCAGCTTCTCTTTGTCGAATGACGAATCCGTTGTCTCAATCTGTTTTTTGAGCGTTGTAATACGTGCTTCGATTTCAGGCTTCTCCCCTTTTCCATCAACGATGGTGGTGAATTCTTTTGTCGCGACTACTTTGCGCGCAGAGCCGAGATCTTCCAATTCCACGCTTTCGAGCTTACGGCCAAGATCTTCCGTGACAAATGTCGCGCCCGTAACGATAGCAATGTCTTGAAGCATTTCTTTGCGACGATCGCCGAAGCCCGGGGCCTTAATCGCGAGCGCGCTGAAGACACCACGCAATTTGTTTACGATGATAGTTGCTTGGGCTTCGCCGTCTACATCATCCGCGATAATAACAAGTTCTTTTTGACCGGTCTTCAATACCTTTTCTAAAATCGGAAGAATATCCTGTATAGAAGAAATCTTCTTGTCCGTGACCAAAATCTTCGGATCCGTATATTCCGCCTCCATGCGTTCCTGATTGGTAATCATGTACGGAGATCCGTAGCCTTTGTCGATGCGCATTCCTTGAACAACTTCCATTTCCACGCCGAAAGACTGACCTTCTTCAACCGTGATCACACCCTCGTTTCCGAGCTTGTTTACGGCTTCCGCGATAATTTTTCCGATCTCTTTATCGTTTGCGGAAATAGAAGCAACATTTTCAATCATGTCGCCGGAAACAGGCTGGGAAACATGCTCTCGAAGATTCTTCACAACAATTTCAAGGGCTTTTTCCATTCCGCGTTTTACGGCAAGCGGGTTTGCTCCGGCAGTAATATTTTTAATACCTTCGCTCACCATAGCCTGTGCAAGTACGGTTGCCGTGGTGGTACCGTCACCGGCAACATCATTTGTTTTTGAAGCAACTTCTTTCACAAGTTCCGCACCGATATTTTCCATCTTGTCTTCCAACTCCACTTCTCTTGCAACGGTCACGCCGTCTTTTGTAATGGTCGGTGAACCGTAGCCCGATTCAATGACAACGTTTCGACCCTTTGGTCCGAGCGTCACCTTTACGGCATTTGCGAGTTTATCAACGCCGCGCTTCATCGCTTGGCGCGCTTCTTCATTAAATACAATATTTTTTGCCATAGATATTTCGCTTTTAAATTTTATTCAACAACCGCCATGATGTCCGATTCGGAGAGCACGAGGTATTCCTCATCACTCACTTTCACTTCATCGGGCGCATATTTCTTAAAGACAACTTTGTCGCCGATTTTTACGGACATCGGCACGAGTTTTCCGTCGTCATAGCGGCCTGGGCCGACAGCGATGATTTCGCCCTGTTCCGGACGCTCCTGACCTGCTGTATCAGGAATGATAATTCCGGAAGCAGTTTTTTCTTCTTTTGTCGCCGCGCGGATTACAACGCGGTCTCCAAGAGGACGTAAATTCATAGGGGCTTCATGCTTGTTATAATAAAGAGTTACACAGTAAATATATTGCAGAATTAGCAAACAAGTAATTTGACTGCTAATTCTGTGTGTCCATCAATATGCCAAAGTTGTAGCCTCTGTGTCAAGTCATGCTTCCATGAAAAAACCCCCGCAGCAAAGCGCCGCAGGGGTTCAAGAATGTCCTCAGATTTGATATTCGTCCACGTGAAATCTTCGCTCCCCGCTTCCGCGTTTGGTTAGGTACATGGCTTTATCCGCAAGCTCCAAAAATCTCCGCGCCTCGGGGATATCAGAGCCTATGCGGACTACGGCGCCGATATCACAGCGTAGGCTAACCATTTCTTGCTGACCCGTTTCCGGATCACGAAGGCTCGTAGTGAAATCAAGAGCCTTCGCTAGCTTTGGAAGAACGATGCGGTGTAGGAGGTCCGCCGTAACAGCGGTTCCAAGCAAGACAGCAAATTCATCTCCGTGAAGCCGCGCCTTGATATCGACATCATACAAATCCTTCCGAAGCTGTGAGGCAACGAATCGAATGACGCGGTCGCCTTCTTCGTGGCCAAAGCGATCATTCACTGGCTTGAATTGCTTCAAGTCCATGTAAATGAGCGTAAGCGGCTCATTCTTCCTTCGGAAAAGCGCACAGTATTCGCGCAGCTTCTCCTTGAAAGCGGACTCGTTCAAAAGTCCGGTTTTTTCATCCGTTCGG
>PCSZ01000075.1:9709-10397 GCA_002786495.1 Candidatus Uhrbacteria bacterium CG22_combo_CG10-13_8_21_14_all_47_17
TTCCCGCGGAGCGACCGTCAAGAGCGTAATACGCTTCCCTCCATCGCTCTGCCGAATCACAACGCGTTCGTCATGCATGCATTTCCCGCTGAGCAGGCTTTGCGAAAGTATTTCCCCCTTTTTTTCTCTCTGGTCAAAAGAAAGGTGATCAAAAATTCGCTGCCCCTTAAAACGAGCCTGCCTGATTCCGAAAAGTCCTTCGGCAACAGGATTTGCGAATGTGACAAGCCCCTTGTGGTCAGTAACCACGACAGCGTCTTGAATTCCGCAAAGAACAAGATCGTACATCTCTTTCTGGCTTTGAAACCAGCGAAGCTGTCCCTCTGCATTGTCCTCATGGGGACACTCGGCAGGATATTGCTTTCGCACCAATTCCATCTCTGCCTCCGTTAGGCAACTCTTTTTCCCCTCGTCGTTTTCATCCGATTGTAGAGTCAAACCCATCTCCTCTTTAAAATATGCGAGAACGTTCTTTTTTTAGAACGTCAAAGCAACCTAATAGAAAACGAGCATTTCGTCAATCCTCCCTTGTAAAATAGAAAAGAAGCACCAGGCCTAGAAAAACCTGCCCCGACCAATAGGACCAAAGATAATGGTCGAGTATAAGCGCGGGAGAAAGTATGATGACGAATTGGATAAACCGTCTTCTTCTCCTACGCCACATCTCGCGCAAAAGAAGGAAGCTTCC
>PCSZ01000075.1:10404-10547 GCA_002786495.1 Candidatus Uhrbacteria bacterium CG22_combo_CG10-13_8_21_14_all_47_17
CCAAACAGTCCTGTTTCTAAAAGCGCGATAAGAAAAATACTGTGCGGCGCCATCGGACCCGCGCCTTCTTGTTGCATCACAAAAAGAGAAGACCCCGGGCCATAACCGGTGAGTGGACGTTTTTCAAATGCGTGTAGCGTTGC
>PCSZ01000055.1:0-6289 GCA_002786495.1 Candidatus Uhrbacteria bacterium CG22_combo_CG10-13_8_21_14_all_47_17
GCGGAGCGATAATGGTCAGATGATCATTTCTCACGCCTATTTCAGCCCCGATGCCACTGAATTTTCCAGATAAAGCTTTCTGAAACTCTTCCGCATCTACAGGCGGAAAATAATGCGTGTAGGGATCATTCAAACCCGCTGCCAAGCCCTGCATGGCTCCATAGAACAATTCTTTGTCGCTTATGGGCTGTTTATAATATTTATCTTTTAAGAGTCGCCAGATATCCCAGAACTGTCGAAACTCTACATCTTGATACACGATATCCGATGGAGGCGTTTTGCCAATACCGACGACCGTTCCGCTCGCTGAGTAACTTCCCGAAATCGGCAAAGTCGATGCTTGTGCCTGCGTCCAAGCGCGACCGATAAAGATGCCGAATACAACACCTATAATGAGAAGGGGGAGAGCAAAACGATAATGCGCCTTGTTCTGTTTCGATAAAATTTGAATCATAGATTATTCATGAGAAATTTGAATGTCTGCTCCCAGAGCTCTTAGACGCTCATCCAGAGCCTCGTATCCGCGATACACCATTTCCGCATCGTGAATAATGGTTTCCCCTTCCGCGATCAAACCAGCGAGCACCATAGTCGCACCCGCGCGAAGATCGAGGCTTCGAATCTCCGTTCCTCGCAGAGGCGTTGGTCCGGTAATGATCACGCGATGCGGATCCGCAATAACGACATTTGCCCCCATCTTAATCAGCTCGTTTACATAGCCCATGCGTCCTTCAAAAAGCGGATCTTGAATTAAACTTGTTCCATGCGCTTGCGTTGCAATCAAACCGAATATGGCTTGAAGATCGGTTGGAAATCCCGGATAAATAAGCGCCTGAAGTTTATGAAAGGCATTCATCCGACCCAGCGACTTTACGCGAAGTGATGTTTTGGTTAATTCAAAAGGAATTCCGGCGCGACGCATCGCGCTCACGACTGCATCAAGATGTTCCGGTACAACGGTGCCAATTTCGATGTCTCCTTTTGTCAGCGCGGCTGCAGCGGCAAATGTGCCAATTTCGAGCATATCAGGAACGACCGTCCATGCTTTTTTTGGAGCCTTCAAAGACGAAACGCCTTCGATCTCAATTTCATGCGTTCCCACGCCTTTGATCTTTGCACCGGCAGCATTTAAGAAGCGGCAGAGATCTTGTACATGCGGTTCGGCGGCTGCAAGACGAATACTTGTCTTCCCTTTTGCGTACACGGCAGCCATCACAAGGTTTTCCGTTGCCGTTACGCTAAATTCGGGAAGGATAATGTAATTTCCTTTCAGCTCTTTCGTTCGCATGCACAAACTTCCATCTGATTCCGTTTCAATATTTGCCCCCAGAGAACTCAAAGCGAAAATATGCGTATCAATCGGGCGATTTCCGATTGAGCATCCGCCCGGTTCCGGTACGAGGATTTTTTTGAAACGAGCGAGCATTGGTCCAAGAAGCAGAATCGCAAAACGCATGCGCTTCATTTTTTTCTTGTCGAGCTTGCCCGGATCAATATTTTTCGTATTGATGCGAAGCTCATGCTCTTTCACCCATTCAACTTCTGCGCCCATGCCTTCAATAATCTCCAGAAGATTTTGAAGATCCGTGAGCTTCGGAACGTTTTTGAAATACACGTCCCCTTTTACAATCAACGTGGCTGCGACAAGCGGCCCGATTGCGTTTTTCGCTCCATTGATATGCGCGCGGCCCTTCAATTTGTTGCCACCTTGTATAACCATTTTCATATAGCAATGAAACGGATTGAGGGTAATGGAGAACGCTTCTCTCCGATTCTCAATCCGTCAAAATTTTCTTTTTTCTAGATTCTCGACGCGTTTGAGTGTATCCTTTCTTCAACGCTATGTCGAGATCCGTTTATCGCGCCCCATTTCACCGACAGATTATCCCCTGGATTTTTGCTGCCATCTTTTTTGCCACGGCTCCTGTATTGATTTTTTACACAAGTGGTTACCGTCTCAACACAAAAAAAACCGTCATCGAACGCAATGGAACGCTTATTGTCGATTCAACGCCTCGCGGGGCGCGCGTTTATATTGATGATACGTTTACCGAGAAATATACGCCGGTTACTTTTCAAAACATGGCTCCCGGCGACCACACGATCCGCCTCGAACGCGATACCTATCACCCATGGGAAAAGCGACTTAACGTCCGACCCGAGCAGGTAACGTTTGCGAATACCGTTTGGCTTTGGCGTGACGTGGAACCACAACTCGTTCTCTCAAATCCCGTTACCGCACTTACAAGCAGCGCCCAGCGGGGACTACTTGGTATTGCATCAACATTTGATGCAATAACGACATTTTCCACATGGTCTCCGCGTACAGGGGCATCATCTCCCGTTGTACTCAGCGGGAGCGCCAGCGGATCACATGAGCTTCTGCGCTGGAGTGAAGATGGAAAAACAATTCTTGTCGGGGGAGAAGATACGCAAGCCCTTACTTGGTGGTCTCGCACAGATATCACTCCCCTCCAAACAAATCCGCTTCCAGCTGGTCTCTATTTCTGGAACGGAAATAATTTGCATCGGGCTGCGGATGATGCGGTTTATGAAGTTAATCCGCAAACAGGTTCGCTTGTAAGAACACCACTTACGACTGATACCGTGGACCAAAGCGATACGTTCGCTCTGCAAAAAGCAACCGGTACCTCGGTGCTTCTTTTGCATGAATTTAATTTTGATCAGCGGCGCCTTTCTCTTCCGGAAGGAGACTGGCGGCTTGCCGCATTGAAAAACGATTATGCCCTTTTAAAAAACGGATTTCAATGGCTCTCTTTTAAACTCGCTTCGCCCACTCCAAGCAGTAATCAAACAAGAGGTGGCTGGCCCGACTGGCTCACGAGCGCGAGCCAACCCACGGCAATACTCTTGAATGAAAATGAAGTTATTTTCTGGCGATTAGACCAGGCTCCGGAAACGCTCTGGCGGCAAAGTGATTTTGTTGTTCGCGCAACTTGGCACCGAAGCGGACTTTCCGTATTTGTCGCAAGTAAGACAAATGTTTTTGCCTTTGAACTTGATTCAAGAGGTGGTCATCAAATAACAAATCTTGGCTCATTCGATCACATCTACGACCTCTCCGTTGACCAGGGCGTCCTGTATGTCGCAGCCGATAAAAATGGAAAGCATGGGCTTTGGCAGATTACACTTGAATAATTAAAAGAAAAGAAACGGTCCAATTTTTCGCAGATCGCTGTGCAAACCATGCGCTCCGGGCGCGAGTTCTTCTACTGTTTTCCAAAAATCCGCTTGATGATGCGGCGCTCGAATATGCGCGACTTCATGCGCAATAATCGCTTCCCGATATACACGGGGAAGAAAAATAATACCCCAATGAAGCTGCAGCTTTCCATCTGAAGAACAAGCTCCTAGACGGCTTCGATAACTTCGGATAAGCAGCTTTTCAAAAGAGACATCTAGTTGCTTCGCGAATGTTCGTGCAAGAGGCTCCGCCTCCTCATGAAGACGACGAATACACCAGCGTTCAAGCGCGCGTTTCCTTTTCAAATCAGAAGGACCTTTTAGGTAAATCGTGTCTGCAAGAACGCGCACGGATGAACGTGGTTTTTCTTCACATAATATTTGAAAAAGCGTATCCAGAAGTCTCACCGAAGCTCCCCCACTCATTTCATGCGGAACGTGAATAAGGTGAAAAGGCGTACGCGCTAAACGCCGTTCGAGCTTTGGACGAATTTGCCGTAGCCACGTCTCCACCTGCACAGAAGACATTCGCGCGGGCGCGCGGACGACGAGCCCCTTGGCGGTTACGCGCGCTGTAAGGCGGCGGACGGAACCGCGCTGAAAAAGAACCGGTAATTCCTGTAAATTCACACGAGATTTTTTCGTATTTCGTTCGCCGTTTTCTCCGCCTCTTCTTCAGAAGTATAGGACTTTCCATGCCAATGCTCATATCCATCGTTTTCAAATCTTGGGATGATATGAATGTGAAGATGAAAAACTTCTTGACCTGCAGCCGCACCCTCATTTTGATGGAGGTTTATTCCGTCGGCCTTCATGCCAATTTTTACAGCCTGCGTAATTTTCTGTACCGCGACAATAAGCTTTTCAAGAACTTCAGGTTCTGCATCCAAGAAGCCTTTGCTCGGCTTTTTTGGAATGACGAGCGTATGCCCCGGATTAACCGGATGCGCATCTAAAAAAGCATACACGTCATCGTCTTCGTACACGGCGACGGAAGGAATTTCTTTTCGAAGAATTTTTGCAAAAATGGTTTCTGTTTGGTCGTTCATAGCTATGATATAAGACGGTATTAATCCTCTTGTTCCAAATATTCTTCCCCAGTATGCAGCCATGGCAAGGTGATGACAATGCCCACAAGAACCACCATTATGAGACTCTTTGTTTTTGAAAAGGGAGCCAAAACCTGCATCGTTATCAGAATAAATACAAGCCCCATGGAAAAAATAAGCACACGCGTTTTCCATTTAGAAGAAACAGATCGTCCTGGAAAAGCTGCCAATAAAAGAACGGCACCAGCGCCCAAGAGATAGAGATTTAAAAATGGCAAAACAGAACCGGGTACAAGATACTCTGCACCTACCAGAAGCAAGGTCGAAATTGAAAAGGCTTTTCCCGTGTGTTCCAGTAAAAGAGAAAGGAAGTTCTTTAAGTGATTCATAGAGGTTATAAGCGTCTCCAAGCGGAGCTAATTTCTCTACGTACAGATTGGAGCCATTCCTTCCACGACAGGGCCGGCCTTTCGTAGGTGAGAGAGAAGGATCGAATGTCGATGGCTCCGCTTCGGCTTGCGATACCCGGCGCTGCAAGAGAAAATTTTAGCGTATCCGGATCCCCTATTATTTGATAGTTCGCATTTGCTCGATACCAACCATCGAAAAGTTCTTGCGGTTGTTTATAGGGCGTGATCACCGCAATAATGCCCTCTTCTTTCGGATGGCTTTCCGCCGTCAGTCTGCGCGGACTCGGGAGAAAGAGCGCACTCTCTTCCAAGGCGAAATACCCATCCGCAATGAGCCGAACGTTCCCCTTTGGCGCTGAAAAGCGTACGGCTCCGCTCTGTTCTTCCGGATCGCGGGCAAGCGCATAGGGCGTATGCGTTTCACGAAGTTGCGCCGTGTTCGAACCGAAGGAAATTGTTTGCAGCCCCTCCGTGTGAAATGTGTCTGCAACAATATGCAGAGAATTCGACCAAGCTAAGCTTGGAGTGCTCGTTGTATGAAATCCGACTTCATCGCCAAAATAAAGGCGAGGGCCGATTACCCAATGACGTGCCGTCGTTTTTATTTCACGAATAAAAAGGTCATCATCTGCGACAAAGGAAAGATGATAGACTCCCGGATCAAGATTCTGGACATCAATGGTTCTTGAGAAAACAATACTCGGGCGATTGTCCGTGATTCCGCTCACCGTTCCCGCCCCTGTCCAAATAAGTTCATCCCCTTTCGTTAGTCTGAATGCAGCGATATTTTTTCCTTCACGCGAGCGGTTCATGTCCTGAAGGAGAAACTCGAAATGGATAGAACCATTCACCGGAATAATATGAAAATCATGTTGTCCGCGTAAAGAAACATCGTATCCGTGCAGCGCTCTCGGCTCGTCATTCCATGCCGGCGGAGTGGTTGTCGCATCCCAGGTCATAATCTGATTCAGATCAGAGCTGAACAAAGCGCTGTCGGGCTGATTTTCGAGGACGTATCCATGAAGACCCTCCGTCGTTACTTCGCGCCAACCGGAAGAAAGAGCCTCGCTCCAAAGCGGCTGCATTTCAAAAGAAAACGTTTCCGGGTCTCTCAACATACCTAATTCAACAAGCGGCTGACGCAATGAGCGAAGTTCCAAGGCTATTTGAACATCATCAAATGCCCCTGGAACGCGCGCGGAATTATATACCGGCTGATCAAAAATTCGTTGCCCAACCCATCCATCTGACTGCGGCCCGGGAGAATTAACACGCTCCCCAGGTTCAAATGCGTGCAACCAGGGGCTGCTCCCATCAAACGTGCCTGAGAAATGAATAATGCCACTTGCGGGATAATGAATCGTAAACAGCCAGCCCGCGACACAGAGAGCCGCTAACCAAGGAAGTGCGATTGCGATAACGCGCAAAGAACTTAAAGATTTCATGGACGTATTGAACGAAGTAAATAGAGGCGTTCCCTCCCGGATGAAGTGAGATCGTCGAGTTCAATTCCCTGCTCTCTCCAACTGTCACGATCTTTTTGCGAAAGAGGTCTGACATAAAGCGCGGCTTTGACTCCGCTGTCTTTTATCAGGCGTCCAATTTCCTCCGGGCTGGGCAAGGGAG
>PCSZ01000055.1:6303-6614 GCA_002786495.1 Candidatus Uhrbacteria bacterium CG22_combo_CG10-13_8_21_14_all_47_17
CGCTCCGAAAGGATGATAGCCTTTTCTCCAAACCACTTCGCCGTTTCTTGGCGAAGTTCCGCGTAACGTATGAGTTCCGTTCGCGTATAAAATAAACCTTCGTCATCTTCTATGTACGCCTTAAAGGGGCCGTAAAGACAGAGTAGAAGAATAAAAAGCGCTATGATCGGGCGCGCATATTTAAAACGAATAGCCTCTTTCCAAAGAAACGCCGTGGCAAGCGCAAGAATAGGTACGAGCGGAACGAGATAACGTAAAAAAGAATTTCCAATGGTAATGGCGCCCACACGAACATTGTCTAGATAGAGACC
>PCSZ01000055.1:6635-9371 GCA_002786495.1 Candidatus Uhrbacteria bacterium CG22_combo_CG10-13_8_21_14_all_47_17
GACAAACAGAATTCCCGTGGTCCATGCCATAAGAATGATCGGCGCGGAAATAAGTTTCTTTCCGGCACGCCTTTGCAAGCGTACATAAACAATAGTCGCAGCGACAAACAAACAAATCCACGGCCACAAAAATTCTAGAAGAAAATGTCTGATATTCCAGATAGCGTTTCTCGGATGAAGGCCGAATGGGAGAAACCGAAAAAGGACGTTACTCCCCTGCGCCGCTGTTTGCTCGGTGGCCTGTAGATGAAGAACTTGCGCAACCGGATTATCATGAACGAGATAGCCCGATAGCCAAGGAGAGCCATAGGCAAGATTTGCTTGCAAAGCTAAAGGAAGTGCAACGCATAAAACTCCAAATGTAAGTGCGTACGTTTCCCCTTTTGTTGGAGAGAGCTTGCGACCCATCCATAAAAGCCACGGAAGAAACCAGATGGCTTCAAAGGGTCGGAAAGAAAGCGTGAGTGCCGTCATGAGTCCAACCAACACATAAGCCGCTCGTCGATAGAGTACGCTTCCTTTTCCACGCTCTTCCATTTGAACAAGTTTTTGAATCAAAAGAAAAAGCCAAAGTCCGAAGGTGATAAAAGCGCCATTGGAAAAGAGACTTCTATTTGTATAAAACACGATCGTGGGAAATGTCGCGTACACGAGCGAGCCCATAACCGCCGCTCCCCTGCCAAACCGTGACTTTAATAAAAGAAACAGTGGGACAACGCCGGAAGCCGTGATAATGGAAGCGGCCCAAGGAATCAATAGGCTGCCGAATATTCCTATAAAACTTAAAAACCAAGACCAGCCGAGAAATCCAACCGGTGCGATGCTCTTCGATTGGCTTATCCAGCTTCGCGGATGTAACCAAGAAAAGAATTCGGCTAAAGGCTCCGCGACGACAACCGGCTGTTGATGGGCTAAACGTTCGGAAACCAGGAAGGCCGCCGTTTCATCAGGAGAAGAAAATACCGTTAAATTGAGCGAGGGAAGAACGGACGCCAAAGCAACCGCCCCTAAAAATAATAAGGAGATAATGAGAGTATCAAGGCGCCTGGAGCTTTTTATGAGAGGCATTTTGTGGTCTTGGAAAACATGCTAACCTTACCGCATGAAGCATCCTTTTGTCATGCGTCTCTTTCTTGTCTTTCTCGCCTTTCTGATTTTGGGCACCGGACCGCTCAATGCCCTCGCGGCAGAAGTCGCCGTCATTCCTCCGGAAGATATGGTTCAAGGTTTCAATCCGGACGCCATTCTCAGCGATCATGACATTTTTCGTGTTGAAATGTCTTATGAAGACCTCAAGCTTTTTCTCGCAAGCCATGGAGCGCTCGGCCACATTCTCATGAAAGATATCGACGGCTTCATGAAGTCTCCGGCGGATATCATTTGGCGTATTGCAAACAGCTATCAAATAAATCCAAAATATCTTCTCGCCCTTCTTCAAAAAGAACAAAGCCTCGTCGACGATCCAAATCCTTCACAAAGACAACTTGATTGGGCAACAGGTTTTGCCGTGTGTGATAGCTGTTCAAAAGATGATCCCCGCATTCAAGCCTATAAAGGTTTTTCAAACCAGCTTGAGTATGCGGCAAAGCAGCATCGTGAGCGTTATTTGCAACAGATTCTGGTAGGAGGAACAACCATATCCGGCTATGCCCCCGGAATATTAAAAACCATTGATGGCATTCCTGTGACGCCGCAAAACAATGCTACGGCCATGCTCTATACCTATACGCCGCATATTCATGGTAATTTGAATCTTTGGCATATTTGGCAGCGCTGGTTTTCTGTTGACTTACCGGAGGGTTCTGTTGTGCGAGGAAAAACCTCAAAGGATATCTACTTGATTCGTTTTGGAACAAAGCGTCGATTCCACAGTATTGCTGTTGTCGCGAGCATAATGGATCCGGATAAAATCTTCGACGTTGAAGATAGCCAGCTCGGCTCCTATACAACGGGAAAACAAATCGCCTTTCCTAATTATTCCCTCATTAAAACACCGGACGGAGCCATTTATCTGATTACGAGCGATAAAAAGCGCCACATATCGAGCATGGCCGTTTTTCGTGCACTCGGCTTTCTTGAAGACGATGTTATAGACGTGTCTTATGATGATGCAACTCAATATGATGATGGAGCCGATATTACCTCTACCACGCAATTCCCAACCGGTATTCTTGCACAAGATCCGAAAGGAACTATTTGGTATCTCGAAGATGGTTTTAAGCAGCGTATTCCAAACCAGGCGGTTCTCTCTTTGTATTTTAAAGGCTGGACTCCGAAGAAGCTTCCACAAGCGCAGTTTGATGAATTTTCAGACAAGGGCGTTTATACGCTTCGAGACGGCGAACTTATTCGCGCAACGACGGCTCCTGATGTTTATGTCGTTGAACAAGGTACGCTTCGCCCGATACTCAGTGGAGAAGTTTTTGAAGCAATGGGCTGGAAATGGCGTAATGTCATTACCCTGGCTGATGACTTCGTTGACGGATATCCAAAAGGCCTCCCAATTAATCTGACGCAGGCGCCTGTAGCGACGCCTCAGACAACGCTTGCAACCCAATCAGATCTATGATCGTTTTTGCCGCCATCACTCCCCATTCCCCTCTTCTTATTCCGACGATCGGAAAAGAACAAACAGAAAAACTCGCTTTAACGCGACAAGCTTTTTCCGAGCTTGAAAAAGCTCTGTATGTTTCGAAAGTCGACACGATTGTTATGTTCTCGCCCCATGCACCCATG
>PCSZ01000025.1 GCA_002786495.1 Candidatus Uhrbacteria bacterium CG22_combo_CG10-13_8_21_14_all_47_17
AACCCTGGCTCACAATTGAACCCTATGATTCCTCTCGCGAAATCGAATGGAATGCGCGTTTAGAAAACGCCTCTCCGATTATTTTCCTTGTGCAAGGACATGTACTTGTGGGAATGCGCGGAACGCAAAAAGACGGAAATCAAACCGGCTATGTCTTTCGCGTACAAATGAATGCAAGTTCAACGCATCTGGTCTGGGCAAGCACGGATAGAACCTTTGACGGCACCGACCTGGAGCATGCGCTTGGCACACTCACGCTCAGATAATGAACGACGCGAATCACCTCCTTTCTTGGTATAAGCGCCACGGTCGTCATCTCCCCTGGCGTAACACGCGAGACCCCTATCGAATTCTTGTCAGTGAAATCATGCTCCAACAAACGCAGGTTTCACGTGTTTTGGATTTTTATCGCGCCTGGCTCAAGCAATTTCCAAATTGGAAGGTACTTGCCGAAGCAAAAAACGCTGAAGTGATTCGCGCTTGGAGCGGACTCGGCTACAACCGCCGCGCCCGTATGCTCCGCGACATCGCACGAACAATTATCACAACAAACACAAGACCAAAAACAGCGGCAGAATGGCTTCCCCTAAAAGGGATAGGGCCCTATACCGCGAATGCCATCGCCTGTTTTGCTTTTCATGAGATGGTGTTTCCCATTGATACAAACACGCGCCGCGTCGCAGGACGCCTCCTGCTAGGCAGGGCATTTCCTACCATGAAAGATGATGAGCGTATTCAAAAAAAAGCGAGTACATGGCAAAAGCAATCTGCTCAGTTTTATGATATTCCTCAAGCCATGTTTGATCTCGCGAATGCCGCCTGTACAAAAGTTCCGGATTGCAAAACATGTCCGATGCGCTCAACTTGCAAAGCGGCGCCGAAATTTTTAAAAGGCCATGTGCGCATTCCAAAGCGTACAACACCAGCACCGAAGGAACGCTTGTATGAAGGAAAGCGCTATCCGGATCGCATCTATCGCGGAAGAATTGTAAAAATCCTGCATGAACAGCCAAAAGGCATTTCGATAAAACAAGTCGGCACGTTCATAGACAAAACATTTAACAAAAATCTCGATATTGTCTGGCTGAAAAATATGCTACAACGACTGAAAAAAGATGACCTTATTTCTGTAGAAAAAGACAGCATTTTCCTTTCAAAGCGTTGACAAAACCTAAAAAAACCGCTATACCTTGGGCGCACCTTTAAAGGAGAAGCATGAATCAACAAGAAAAAAGGCTCGTTCTCATGGTTGAGGACAATAAAAACGTTCACCAACTTTTGGAGTTTGCCCTGCGCGCCCATCAAGACAAATACCTCCTCATCAGCGCGCATACGCTCGAGAGCGGCCAGAAACTCTTCCGAAAGTACCGTGAGCACATCCATGTCGTAATCTTGGATGCCTCCCTCGATCCCCGCTGCGAGCTCGATACGATTCCTCTTCTTGAGGAAATTGTTGCTTCTGATTTTACTGGCGCGATCATCGCGAGCTCTTCGAGCCGCGCGCATCGTCAAACAATGATGCGAAGCGGCTGCACACGCGACTGCGAGAAGAGCCGGCTTATCGATCTTCTCAAAGAGGACTCTTTCTAGGACCGCTCTTTCTAAGAACTCGACCCGTCATCCCTTGACGGGTCTTTTTCTTTTTATACAAGACGGAAAAGTTCTTGCGCATTTTCTGTCGTTTGTTCTGCAAACTCGTCAAATGAGAGGCCACGCACCTCGGCTGCATGCCTCACGACATATTCAACGAATGCCGGTTCATTGCGCTGGCCGCGATACGGAGATGGAGCAAGATACGGAGCATCCGTCTCGACAAGCAGACGTTCCGCAGGAATACGTTCAATCGTTCGATCAATTGCTGTTTCCGGATCCTGATTTTTTCTCAGAGGAAAAGTGGCAATGCCGTTTACCGCAAGATACATCCCAAGATCAAGAAGCGGTTTTGCTTCTTCCCAGGTTCCGGTAAAAGAATGCACGACGCCGCGGGGCGCTCTTCCAGCGTTCTGCTCTTCCTGCAGGAGTTCCGCAAGGCGTGGGAGCGCTTCTCTGCAATGAATAACAATGGGTAGATCAAGTTCATAAGCCGCCAACAGATGCTCTCTAAATGTCTTCTCCTGTATTGCTTTTACGGTATTAATATCTGGGATATCCTGAAATCGATAAAAATCCAAACCAGCTTCTCCAATAGCGACAACGCGCTTCGAAGATCGTGCTAACTCAATTAGCTGTTCTTTGCTTACTTTTTTTTCGTGAACAGCGCCTTCATTTTCATCTTGATATGCGTCAGTTGTATGCGACGGATGGAGTCCAACAGTTGCCCAGACATCCGCATGTGCTTCCGCGAAAGCAATGCCGAGCCGGCTATTTTCCATCGCTGTCCCAATGGTGATCGCTACAATATGTTTTTCCCGCATGCGAGAAAGTACCGCCTCACGATCGGATTCGTAGGCGGGAAAATGTACATGACAATGTGTGTCTATGAGTTTTGCTTGCATAAAAAGAAGCATGACACGAGCTCCTAAAAAAACCAATAAATCAAATAACGCAGAAAAAAATACTACAACAGAAACCGCAGGAGCCCCGAAAAGGCTCGCTCACTCCACAAGGCGATTGAGCTCGAGCCGAGCCAGGAAACAAGCATCGCATCAAGGTGAAACGTTAATACAAGATAGACGCTTGAACCAACAAAAACGATACCGCCCAAAAAACCAAAACAAGCGCCGAGGATTCTATTAAACAAAGAAATAATCGGAAGCGAAGTTACGATTCTCAAGAGCTTTGCCGTAAGCGTGAAAAGCCAACCGATAAAACGCGCGATGATGAGAAAAACAATGACGAAGGCAATAAAGCGTGCAAGTCCTTCACGTCCGGGCAAAATGGCTCCGATTATTCTTCCAAACATCGGCGACCATGCGCGTGCGGCCAAAAAAGCGAGAATAGCGCCAAGCAATTCTCCGAAAGATTCGATCAGTCCATTCTTCCAACCGCGGGCCGTAAATCCAAGAAGGGCAACGGCAAGAACAATGTCTATGATGAGCATATGTCTATCTTACTCTATCCCCCTTTTTTTCGTCACCCCCTAGAGCAAAGCTTAGGTCGACTCTTCGTTTAGCCGAGGGAAAAGAGGTCTTGGCTCTGGTAAAGGAGTTCCGGCTTTTAATTTTCCCCAAACAAGCGCCTCATCCCAGCGTTCTGAAAGTTCTTTTTCTTCATTCAACCCAATTTGAAAAAATATCTGCTTTGAAGCTTGGGGCATAACGGGATGAAGAAGCCAGGCGTACCAACGACAAGCTTCAAGAAGCGCATATAAGATACGCCCAACCGCTTCCGGATTTTCTTTCACGAGTTTAAACGGCTGTGTGTCTTCAATATATTTATTCGCTTGGCTCAGCCCTGCTCCATGCGCACGATCCGCTCCGCTCCAAATAAGCTCAAGTGCATGATCCACGCGCGTATGTTCATAAGCCTTTCCAACGGCGACGGCTAATGCGTCCAAACCTTCTTTTCCGCTCCACTCACCCGAAACTTCCGGAAGCGCCGCCTGGGTAACGAAGGGATCCGGCACCTTTCCATCAAAATATTTTCGACTCATTGCCACCGCTCGATTTAGCAGGTTTCCAAGTGTATTTGCAAGATCCGCTGTATAACGTTCTTGGAGCCGCGTATGAGAAAAATCTCCATCCTCGCCAAAAGGAATTTCACGAAGAAGATAATAGCGGATAGCGTCAAAACCATAGGTCGGAACAAGGGCGCGTGGATCAATCGCATTCCCAAGAGACTTGGATATCTTTTGACCATCAATCGTAAAAAAGCCATGCGCGAACACTTGCTTCGGTAGTTTCGCAGAACCATTTTCCTCACGAAGAAGCGGATCATTCTTTGCCGCGCTCATTAACATAGCCGGCCAAAGCGCGCAGTGGAATTTAATAATTTCTTTCCCCACGAGGTGAAGATCTGCCGGCCACAAATGTTCAAACTTTGTCTCATCCGTTCCGTAACCGATAGCCGTTAAATAGTTGATGAGAGCGTCGAACCAAACATAAATCACTTGCGAATCATCGCCGGGAACGGGAATACCGATACCGACCGACTTTTTTTCACGGCTGATTGAAATATCTGAAAGATGATCCGCGACATAATTACGGATTTCATGCCGACGCGATTCCGGCATGACAAAATCATTCCCCGCTTCATAGAGCTTAAGAAGCTCTTCGCGATATTTTGTTAAACGAAAAAAATAGTTCTTCTCTTTGAGCGTTTCAAGCTCCTTATTCGGATGAAGCGGACAACGGTCTTCTACGAGGTCCGAGGTGGCTTTAAACGCTTCGCATCCAACGCAATAGAGCCCTTCATATTCTCCTTCATAAATATCACCCGTTTCTTTTACCGCATTCCAAAAACGCTCAACGCCCGCAAGATGGCGCGGCTCGGAGGTACGAATAAAATCATCAATAGAAATATCGAGATCACGCCAAGTCTGCTTCCACTCAGCCGCCATGCGAGCAAGGTAGACTTCAGGATCGCTCTCCCCAGTCGCTTCCATGGCTTGAATATTTTTCTGACTATTCTCATCGGTACCCGTCACAAAATAGACGTCCTCTTTTTTCAGACGATGAAAACGCGCGAGTGCATCCGCCGCAACCGTCGTATAGGTGTGCCCGATAGACGGTTTGCCATTCACGTAATAAATCGGTGTGGTGATATAGAATTTATTCATACGATTTTTTATCGCTTCGCCGAGAGAGACTCCGGGGCAATGATGACAACAAACTCCCCCTTCAGACTCGTAGCTTGCAGGGCTTCTCGTACTTCGTCAATCGAACCGCGATAGAGTGTTTCATGAAGCTTAGTCAGTTCACGCCCGATAAAAACAAACCGATCAGCAGGAAGATACTCAGAAAGGGCATCAAGCGTCTTTTGAATCCGATGGGTTGATTCAAAAAAAACGGTTGGCGTTTTCCGCGCGGCTATTTCCGTAAATAAAGTCACGCGTCCTTTTTTATGAGGCACAAATCCCGCATAGACAAAATCATCCATGGGAAATCCGCAAACGGAAATTGCTGCCGCGAGCGCCGAAGCTCCCGGAATCGGAACAACAGGAACGCCTGCTTCAAAACACGCGGCAACAAGTTTGCCTCCGGGATCATTGACGCCCGGAGTTCCTGCGTCAGAGACATAGGCGATAGACTCGCCCGCAAGAAGCCGCTCGATGGCGCGCTCCAAAGAACGAGCTTCGCTATGCTCATGTATCGAAAAAAGCGGCTTTTGTATTTGATGCCGCGCAAGAAGCTTTGCGGTTACACGCGTATCTTCACAAGCGATCGCGTCCGCATCTCGAAGAACGGCGAGTGCACGAAGCGTGATATCTTCAAGGTTTCCAATAGGTGTCGCCACCACAAATAATGATCCAGACATGCCTCTGTTGTAGCAAACGGCGCGTAGGTTGGCGAGCGCTCGAAATTTCGGATCGCCTCAGGTATACTCAGAACATGACGCGAGACAGAATAGTGCGATATGTAAAGCTTTTTGCTTTGAGCATTCCTCTTGCTCTTATGGGTTTTGGCTGCCGCTTCCCAGGACAACAATCAGGCACAACCGTACCAAGCCAAACAGACCAATCGCAAAACAGCGCGGAGCAACCCGTCATTCCAAAGCCGGAAGATTATGTTGAGCGGCCGCAACCGACCGCGAAAAGCAATACAGATCCCATCCCAGACAATATTCCTTCCCAAGAAGTTCTCGATCTGCGCCAAGTATTCCAAAACCTCGGTTCAGCAAATACGTATCGAGCGGAGATGCATGTTCCAAGTCCCGCCGGCAAGGTGCTCATGGAAATATTCTACAATCACGATTCGGGCATTTATGGAAAAATTCATGCTCCGAAATCTCAAGGAGGCTCGGTTACGGAGGTATTTATCAACGGAAACACCATTCTCTATCGCGATGAAGCGGGCGTTTGGTCCGATATCACCAAGACAAAAGAAGCTTCCAATTTAGTCGGCGCCTTCTCCAAAGCGATTGTCCCAACAGATTCCGAGACGCAAACCATCGACACGAGCGCAGAGATAACGGTTGATGACTCTGTCACAGATTGTAAGCTCTATCATGTAAAGCAATATATCGGCGGAGGAAATTATGAGAATTTCTCCGTTTGCACA